>NZ_JBGQOF010000019.1:0-60939 GCF_052113665.1 Flavobacterium sp. W22_SRS_FK3
AAGAGGCACAATAGCCTCTTGCAATTCTTATAAATTATTTATCGAAAAACCCATAGTTGCGGAATCTCAGCGGTTCCTTTCAACACGAGTTTCATTGTTCGTGCTACGCACGCAACGAATCCCTTAGCTGTTAGCAGATGTAATATTTGATTAAAATTGAGGCATAAAGCAAGACAAGCAAAATTCATCAATAGAATTTGAATATATTACATTTCCTTTACAATCAGATTCAACACAATCTTTTCTTTGGACAACAAATCCTGCGTCACAATTTACACACTGTATTTCTTTAGAATTAGGTTCGTTAGGGCTTAAGAATGCCCATTTACTTTGTAAATCACCGTATTCGTGGTCTATTGTTTCTTTACACGTTGGACAAAAATAATTTCTTCCTGTTATGTCAATTTTTAAATATTTATTAAGTTTTTTACGACCAATCATAAATTCAGCAAAATCTAAATATTGATATGATATTACACTTTCAAAACCCCAATCAAAATGACCAAAAAGTGGATTCTCAAAATTAAAATTCCACATTTCTAAAAACCAAGTATTTTTCCCAAAGAAATATGTATAAGCCTCCAGAATGTTTTCAAATAACTCTTTCGGAGTAATTGATAATTTTGAAACTCCGTGAATTGCTTCATTTCTTTTTTGTCTAATTTGCTCAATAAAGTTTATTAAATTATCATCAATTTTAATTTTTGATGGTACTGCACAAAACGAAGTCAACAAAGCTTCACCAGAAATTGTATATAAACTGTCAAAATTTTTGTCATTACTTGATGGTAAACTTGGCCATTCTGTCCTTTTTTTCTCAATTAGCAATAATGGTGAAGTTTCACAGATTATAGATTTCATAAATGTTTCTATTCCTTGATGTAAAAGGATTAATGAAGTTCTAATAGTTCCGCTATTATGCTCCCAAATTTTTTCAATCGGAATTTCATCTTTCTCTATCAAATCTTCATATTCTTCATAATTTTCATAAACTTTGAAAAGGAGATTAAATGCCTGGGTTAGACATTGTTTTGATACTATTTCAAAGTCTTTTGAAGAGGGTAAATTTGTAATCATTCGTTATTTTTTGGAATTATATCTGCTAACGTTATGCCACTTTGAGATGGCTGGAAATTCGTAACTGCTCAATTTTCGGCTTAACGAAAACTTGATGCGAAACGGTAATTCCACTAAATTCCAGCTAGCTCAGAATGGCTATTAGTGGCTGGCTTTATTCGTCTTTAATAATTCCGTTATAATATCTGAAAATTTCAATTGTCCTTTCAACGACTAACGAAGAATATTGACCCATTCGAATATTTGATTGAATTGTTCCGCCTCCTGAATATTGATCATCAGTCATAGTTCCAATTAGGTTGAGTTCGGCATCACGAAATACCAGCCAAGCTTTTTGCGCTGTTATAAGAACTTTTTTGTCTTCAGGTTTAAGTAACTTCATAAGTTTGCCATAATACTTGTTCATTAACTTGTCGTATGAAATAGTCAATTCATCAACTGTTATGTTCATTCCTGTTGTTGAATAATCAATTTCCATTCGTTTGGAAGCTATTGTTTGTATTCGGAATGTATCTATTTTGAATTCTATTTCATCAGCATTTAATTCTTGTTTTGAAAGCTTTAGTTTTAGTTTAGGAATTTGAGCTTCTACTTCTGCTTTTATTTTTTTTAAAATTTCTGGAGATATTTCTTTTGGACTATTTTGCCCTAAAGCAACGTTTCCAATAAAGCAAATAATTATTGACAATAAAAAAGATTTCATATTTTTCGGTTATAAATTGCGTTAGATTCCTGACTCTGCGCTATGCTTGCCACTAACTTGTATATATGCGATACAAACATTCCCCAATCTACCCAAATTTGGGTGTATATACGAATGTTTGTTTCGTATTATCTTTTTCAAATATATTTATTTTTTCTTACAAATAATCAAAAGGACTTTTTATTTATTGGAGATTAATAGTCTAAAAAAGCAATTTCATAATGTTGGTTTTGTGAAACCTAAAGCCTTAGCCCTGATAGAAGCGACATCCTTTTTCTGGCTTCTTTAGCCAGAAAAAGATACAGCGGATAGCAGGAATAAGCTCCTAATCCTAAAACTGAAAATTCTTAAAAAACAAAAGCTGCTCCGGGGCAAAGGTAGAGCAGCTTTTTACAACTAAATAATTTGCATTACTTAATTGGTTGTATTCCCTGATGTGTCGGAATTACCTGTTTGATGGTTCCGTCGGGATTGAATTCTAATTTATCGATGCAGACTTCACGGTGAAAACCTCCGGCTCTTCCCATTTTTATTCCGGTTGGATAAGAGAATCGGTGATACGTAATGTACCATTCGTCTTTGCTTGGAATTTGTAAAACCGAATTGTGTCCCGTTGCATAAATTCCCTGATCCGGGATTCCCTGAATTACAATATTGTTTTCGGGTATTTCAATTGGTCCCAAAGGCGATTTTGACGTTCCGTAGCGTACTTTGTAATTCGGGCTTCGGGTATCATCTTCGCTCCACATAAAATAGTAGGTTTCTTTTCTGTAAATGATGTAAGTTCCTTCACGGAAAGTTTTATCCACTTTTATTAATTTTATATCGCCTTTAAATGAAATCATATCGTCATTCAATTCGGCTACAGCCATATAGCCATTGCCCCAGTACAAATAACTTTTTCCGGTTTTAGGATCTGTAAAAACATCGGGATCGATTTCCTGACCTCCCTTTGCTCCTACAGGTTTAGTGGCTACCAAAGCTTTTCCGCTGTCTTTAAACGGTCCTGTTGGATTATCAGATATGGCAACGCCTATTTTTTGTGCGGCTGTGAAATAATAGAAATACTTGTATTTTCCTTTTATCTTTTTCTCAACAATACAAGGCGCCCAGGCATTTCTGTTGGCCCAACTGACATCTTTTGGTAGATCCAGAATAATACCTTCGTCTTTCCAGTCGACTAAATTAGCTGATGAAAAAGTTTTAAAATAAGTCCCGGACCATCCATCAAAACCATCGCTGGTTGGGTAGATGTAATATTTTTTGGTTTTGTTTGAATATAAAATATCGGGATCGGCGTAATAGCCTTCCAACGCTGGATTGTTGTTTGGTTTTGGAAACCTGGCAGGAGTTCCCCATTTTGTAAGCAGTCTCTTTAATTCAGAACTGGTAATTGGCAAAATAGTTCCGTGGCGGGGTTTGAAATCCATAGAAATTTCATCATCAATTGCTTTGAAATTTTCTAAATCGGTACTTTTTGTAAACTGATATTGTCCTTTTTTGTAGACATCGTACATCAAAATATAGTCGTCAGAATTGTTGAGTTTAAAAATGCTTGATCCTTCAACAGATTCTTTGGTTTGCTGCAGGTAATTATCATTTTCTGTCCAGTTTCCTGAAGTCAAATCGGTAGTTGTGGCTACTTTGATCCCTGCAGTTTCTGTTTCTGTTTTATAAAAAAGATGGTATACACCGTTTTTTTCAATGATATCACCGTCAATACAGGACTTTTCTGATTTTGGAACAAATAATAATTTTGGTTGGCTTTCGAGAGCTGTAAAATCTTTATTGGCGTAGGCATAATAAATTTTATCAGCGCCGTCTCCATGTTTCATGCTAAAGTAAATCAGGTATTTACCCGCTTTGGCATCGTAAATAGTCTGCGGTGCCCAAACGCGTTTCAGGTCTTCATTTCCGGAGAAAGCGGTTTGAATATTTACGACACTGCTTTTCCAATTTAGCAGATCAGTACTTTTTAGCAAAACCATCGCACGATTGCTGTCCCAGCCTTTTGAAGAAGTCATATCGGTCAGCACCATATAAAATGTTTTTCCGTCATCGCCACGCAAAATATGGGGGTCCCGAACACCACCGGTTGAACTTATGTCTTTACTTTCTAAAATTGGTTTGTTGCTGTTAAGGCTATAGTAATGATATCCATCGGTGCTAACGGCATAATGAACCGCTTCCTCCTCTACTTTATTTCCTGTGAAATAAACGAATAAATACGCTGTCAAATCCTTTTCGGCAATAACTGGCGGTCCTTTTGGAGTTTCCTGAGCTTGTAAAATATTAAAGACCGTTAAAACTGCTACAAGACAAAAATGTATTTTTTTCATTATCAATTGATTTTATTATACTGCTTTAAGTTACGCTAAAGCAAAATTTAAAAAGTTTCATTTAAAAGTGTTTTAGAACTCATCTTTACCCGTATGACTGCAAAAGAATACGGAGGCAATTCTTTTGAAAACGCTTCTTTGGCAGCTATTTTTTGAGTTACCGGTCGTGCTGTTGTTTTTTCCGGATTGCCTGACAATAAAGTATAACTGGCATTTTCAGCAGTTGAAAAATTCGTAAAATCTATTGAAGGCGTTACCTCAACCGGAAGCAAATTGACCAGTTTTACGATCAAATCTCCCGAGGCATTATCCAGAACTGCAGATACGCCAATTCGTTTACTGACTTCATTATTTGTATCCGAAAGTTTTAATGTGCTTTGCAAATAAACATCTCCCGGGTTTTTTCCGTACAGCTGTTGTACAAAATAATTTACTGTAGGTTTTACTTCTTGTCCGTTAAAATAAATCAAATCGGGATTCCACTGCGTATGTTTTTCGCGTGCCAGTAAGGGCGCGTACGATGCCATAGTCACGATATCGCCATTTCGCTCAATTCCGGTCAGATATAAAGCTTCGGCTAAAGCATTATAAAATTTGTTGCCCCATGAAGCATATTCTCCCAGATATACTTTTGATTTTGAGCGGTCGTAACCATCATAAAAATCCTGATTATTAATAAACCAGCCCGGACTTTGGTAATAATGTTCGTCTACAATGGGCAGTTTCAGATCATTGGCTATTCTCCAGCCTTCGTTATAATCCGTTCCTTCATTGAAAGGGCCTACAGTACCAATTACAATTATTTCAGGGTATTTTTGCTGAACGGCTTTTACGATCATTCTGTATCGCTCCTCGAAAACATCACTGATCAGATCTTCATTTCCGATTCCGATGTATTTTAGATTAAAGGGCTTTGGATGGCCAGCCTCGGCACGTTTTTTACCCCAAAAACTGGTTACGCTTCCATTTGCATATTCTATTAAATCCAAAACGTCCTGAACATATTCATCCATTTCTTCCATTGGAATACCGAATTGCTGCCCTGCTCCACCATCAGAGGAATTCTGACACGGAACTCCAGCCGCTAAAACAGGAACGGCTTCAGCCCCTAAATCTTCACAAAACTGAAAATATTCAAAATACCCCAATCCCATTGACTGATGGTAATTCCAGATATTTCGTGAAGGAATACGGCTTTCTAAAGATCCAATGGTGTTTTTCCAACGATAAATATTGTGTAATCCATCTCCGTGCGCTACACAGCCACCCGGGAAACGGACAAACTTAGGATGCATGTCGGCAATGGCTTCTGCTAAATCTAAACGAAGACCATTTTTTCGGTTTTTAAACGTTTTTTGAGGAAAAAGCGAAATCATATCAATAGAAGTTTCTCCGGTTGTGCTGACTTCTAAATGAGCATCGGTTACTGTTTTTGATGATTTTAAAACGGCACTGATTTTTTTCCATGAAGAAGTGCGTTTTAATACGGCTTCCGCCAAAGTTTCTCCGTTAATTCCTTTTAGTTTTACCGTAATTTTTTCTCCTTTCGCAAATACGCTAAAATCATATTTCTCGTTGGCTTTAAGGGCAATTCCGTCAAATCCGGAATTGCTGATTGCTCCTTTTGAAACCACAGCGTAATTTGGATTATTAGGATGAATTGGGTCTTCTTTTGCAATTTTAAAATCACCGCTCCATGCCATCGTAGCATTCCATTTTTCGTCCCTTCCTTTTTTATCGCTTACGGCATATTCGAAATCACGATTCTGAATCAGTTCACCATACAAACCGCCATCGGCAGCGTAATTAATATCTTCAAAAAAAACACCTGTAAGCATATTGCTGATTTTTTTAGACTGCTGGCCATTGATGCTGATTTGAGCCGTAACCAGTTTTAAACCCACAAAGAGTAAACTGTCACTTTTTGGAGAGGTATTGTTTTGTTTGTCTTTAAACTTTGACACTTGCATTGTTTTAGTCAGCAATTCTACCAAACTCCAGTCTACTATTGTGATTGTTCCTTTTTGAATTTCGCCCTGTATTGTAACTTCAGTAAGTTTAGGGGATGTGCCTGTATCTATTTTTGCTTCAGTATAATCTTCAAAATCTTTAGTCGTATTGTAATATCCGGTATTATTTACAACCCAATGGATATTATACTGACCGCCTTTTTCACTTACCGTTATGTTTTGAATCACCGGTTTTTCATCCGTTTTTTTCGTCAGATTCTTCATCGCCTGAACATAGCGCTGACTTTTCCAGTTGATAAGGTCTTTACTGGATGCGTACGCCAAAACATCGTCCTTTACACTCCAGAAACAGTGAAAAATACCCACATCATCCTTAAATAAAAAAGCTTCGGACATGCTTTTTCCCGTTGGTCCCCAGCTTCCATAATCTGATTTTAAAAAAGGATGTTCAGGACCAATGGCAAACCAGCTTTTCTGGTCGGAACTCCACGCAAAATGGAGTCCGTTTTTACCATTATTCTTTACTGTTGAATAAGCAAACAGATATACTTTCTCTGGTTTTTCTATTGTTGGTTTCGAAATAAAACCGGATAATAAAAAAAGCAAAATCAAACCCAAAAAAGGATGCTTCGAAAACTTCTTCATTATTTTTTGGGTTTTAATTTATAAAGAACAGCACTATGCGGTTTTAATGTTGCTGAAATTTCTTTGGAAGAAATATTCAATTTTTTTCCTGTCCACATGTCTAGAACTTCTGAAGTCCCTGAAATTCCAAGCTCTGAAAGTTTTACAGCAATGTTTTCTAAAGCAGTATCCGAAATATTAAATAACGCCAGATACACACTGCCATCTTTAGGATTTTTTGAAGTCACCGCAATTTTTCCATCTTGCTGAAAAAGCTGGTTTACATTTGTACTTTCCTTGTGCATTTTTATGACTTCTTTATTCGTCAATAATGATAAAGTGAAAGCGTCATTACTCGGTAAATCCCCACCAAAAAACAAAGGCGATTTAAAAATATTAAAGAAGGTAATCAGCGTATATTGTTCGTCTTTTGTTAAGCGCGTCATTCTGTCGTTACCACGTTCCCCTCTTACTGAAATACGTCCCAGCGGAATCATATCACAGTCCGGCCATTTTCCGGGAGCAATATGAGGATACCATTGTTGTGCAACGTCCATTAGATGGGTAATATGAGGCCATGTATCCCAAACGTCATCCACCATTCTCCACATATTAGCATGTTCTTTTACGTGCGGTGCTGCAGAAATTGGCGTTTCGCCCGGAGAAGTACTCAATACGATTTTACGTCCGCATTTGTCAATAGCGTTTCTAATCAGGTTGATTTCACCTTCGTGATACGGTCTGGATAAGTCATCAATTTTAATAAAATCTACACCCCATTGTGCATATAATTCAAAAATAGAATCGTAGTATTCCTGTGCTCCCGATTTGTCTGTCAGAATTGTATAATTATCCTTTAGCCATTCGCATTGCAAAGCTGTCGTATAAATTTGATCTGCCGTAATTCCGTTTGCTCCTTTTATTGGCATCTTTTCTTCAACTGCTTTTTTAGGCACTCCACGCATGATGTGGATTCCGAATTTCAATCCTTTTTTATGGATGTAATCTGCCAACGGTTTAAAACCCATGCCGTCTTTTGCGGATGGAAAACGGTTAACGGCTGGTAAATATCTTCCGTATTGATCCATTACATACCGAGGGTCTGTCTGGTTGTAACCTCCTGCTTTATCATTTTCTACAAACCATCTGATATCAACCACTATATATTCCCAACCATATTTTTTTAGCTCTTTTGCCATGTAATCGGCATTGGCCTTTACTTCATGTTCTTCAACTGTTGGACCGTAACAGTCCCAACTGTTCCAACCCATTGGAGGGGTTTGTGCCCATTGTTTGAAGTCACCATCTTTAAAAACTGTTTTTTGAGCATTTGAAAAAAATGATGTTAAAAAAATTCCTATGCCAAATATTATTATGCTTTTTATTTTCATATCGTCAAAAATAAGTGTTGATAGTACACTTCAAATATAATAAACTTTTCTTCATAATAACAATAAACCTGCCTGCGAATACCACATGCAGACAGGTTTATTGACAATTAAAAAAAAACTAATTAATTTATCTTACAGTTACGGTAACTTCAGCCGGTTTTAACCATTGGCTTGTGAAAGTTACTTTGATTGGTTCTGATGAATCTCCGTTTGATTGGATATATGCCGCTATATGTCCGTGATATACTCGCTGAACGTTATCGGTGTAATCTGTCATGTCACTGTTGTTTCCGGCTTCAAGGCCCAATAAAGTTCCAGGACCGCTGATGGTACAGGTTACTTCATTATCGGAAAGCATTACCGGCAATCCGTTTTGATCTTTTACCTGAACTATTATTTTTGCAACACCTTTTTCTTTGGCAATTGTAATATGGGTATCAGCAATTGTTAATTCTACAGGCTGTTGTGTTGTGGTAATGGCGTAGCGACTAACTTCTTTCTCATCATTACTTAATCCAATTACTTCCAATTTTCCTGCAGTAAAAGGAATGTCCCAATAGATAATTCCAGTTTTTTCATCGTATAATTTGGTTTCGCCTACTACTTTTCCGTTCAATTCTAATCGTGCTTTTGCTGCATTGGTATAACAAACTACACGGATTTTTTGTCCTTCATTATAATTCCAGATTGACCAGGCATCTTTTGAAATGTCTTTTTCATTTTTGAGAGGATAGGTTCCTATGTAAGCCATTGGTTTATCAGACCATAAAGACTGACGGAAATAGCCTCTTGGCTTGATTATTCCTGCAAAATCAACCAATCCTGAGTAAAATCCTCTTGAAGGCCATCTTCCTGATTCCCCTAAATAATCAATTCCTGTCCACAAAAATTGTCCAAAAATATGTTTGTTGTTTTTTACGGCCAGCCAAGGTTCCATGTCATGCACATTTTCGCTTCCAAAAATCACTCTGTTTGGGTATTTCTCGTGATCAGACTGGTATTTACTTTCTGTATAATTGTATCCTGTAATATCTAAAGCTCCCGGATATTCTGTTTCGTTAGACATTGCAACTCCTGCCAATCCAGCTGTCGTTGGACGTGATTTATCGTATTTTTTTACAGCAGCAACCAAACGTTTTGCAATCGCTCCAAGACGCATCGCATCCGGAGCATCTTTTTTATAACCTCCGTAAGCCGCCTGACCAAAACCATTTTTTCCTTTGTCCAAAACCGGATGCGAATACGGATCATTTGGATAATCTACTTCGTTACCGATGCTCCATGCAAAAACCGAAAGATGGTTTCTGTCACGACGTACAAAATCTTCAAGGTCCTTTTCGGCATAATCGGCAAAAATATCAAATGAACCTTCAAATCCAGGAGTTCCGTAATTCCAGCCTTCCAGCCATTTACGTTTAGGGAATTCCCATTCGTCATAAGCTTCATTCAATACTAATATTCCTAACTCATCACAAAGTTCATAAAAATCAGGCGCTTGTGGATTATGACTGGTACGAATTGCGTTTACACCAATTTCTTTCAGTGTTTTTAATCTGGTTTCCCAAACTTCGCGAGGAACTGCAGAACCTAAAACTCCGGCGTCATGATGCAGACATACCCCTTTCATTTTCATCCATTTATCATTCAATGCAAAACCATTATTTGGGTCGAATGTGAATTTTCTGAAACCTGTTTTTGTAACTGTCTGATCTATTTTTTTCCCGTCTTTTAAAACTGTCGTTTTCAGCTGATATAAATTTGGATGCTCTAAATCCCATAATTGAGGATTCTTTACATTTATTTTAGCTGATACTTTTCCGCTTTGATTCGCTGCAACCTCAACTTTGGAAGAAGCTTTTGCAACCGATTTTCCATCTTTCGAAATCAATTCGTTAACGACCGTCAGCTTTGATTTTGATGTAGAACCATTTTCTACCTCAACTTCAACATTCAATATTCCGGTTCCTTTTTTTACTTCCGGATATGCGTAGACACCCCATTGCGCAATATGAACAGGATTTGCATAAACTAACCAGACATTTCTGTAAATACCTGAACCTGTGTACCATCTCGAATCGGCACTCTGACTGTGATCTACACGAACTGAAATGGTGTTTTCTCCTCCGTACTTTATAAATTGAGTAGCATCATAAGCAAAAGAAATATAGCCGTTTGGACGTTTTCCTAATGAATGTCCGTTGATGAATACTTCGCTTCTGTTATAAACCCCTTCAAAATACAAATACACTTTTTCTCCGGCTTTGCTTTGCGGAATATTAATTGACTTTCGGTACCAGGCAATTCCACCCGGCAAATAGCCCGTACAGCTTGCCAGAGTTGGACTCAACTGCCCTTTTACGCTCCAGTCATGAGGTACATTAACCGACTGCCATTTGGTGTCGTTAAAAGTTATGTCTTTGGCATCCGGAGTATCCTGGAGATTAAATCTCCAATTGTCGTTAATTTTTTTCGAATCTCCAAACGAAATCTGGCTGAAAGCCGAGACACACGAAAAGAGAAGTACAGGTAATAAGATCTTTTTTGTAAACACTATAGCTAATTTTTATTATTTATGAATCTTTTTATTTTGTTTCAGGTTTTATTCGTTTCAAGTTTCAAGTTACAGAAAAGAATTTGAAACTTTAATATTGTAAGTTAAGTACATAATTTCTGTTTTTTATTACCTTTTTTGTCATTCTGACTGAAGAAGAATCCCCGCAAGTAACCCCTAAGCAAAAGCGATAATCACTATCTAATCTGCAACGGAGGTTGCTTCTCCAGTTCACTGGCACTCGTGCCCTGTTACCCGGAATGACAAACAATTAGGAGTAAACCTTTTTATTTATAAGTCCCAACATAAGTTACAACTGACCTTGCCGGAATTTCAAAAGTTGATGCATCAACAGCTGTACCTTTTTTCAAACTTAACGTTTCTGAAGTTGTATAAGGTGTAAATTTATTGTCAACTAAAGTACCTCCTGCCAGATTCAATTTATATATTTTTGCTGATTTACTAATGTTAACCGCAACGATTACAAGCTCTTTATTAGCAGTATTTTTGTATGCTGTCAATATTACATCATGCACTGCTGCTGTAGTATCTAAACTTGGAATTTGAACTCTCACCATTCCCGGTTTTACGAAAAATGAAAAATTTCCTAAAGCCCAAAGTGTTTTTGAATCTCTAATGTAGCCGTCATTTTTGCAATACTCTGCATCTCCGGCACCATTACTTAAACCATTATCAACATGAATTAATCCGTCTTTGTAATCGCCACGGCTAATAGCTGTCCACCACTGCCATGAAGTTACACCTCCAATTGCAATATCAGTACTGATAATACGTGCTGTCCAAAGTGCCAACGGCATTCCTAAATCTCTTCCCGGTCCAGCTCCACCCGGAAGTTCTGCTGTTCCAGGGCTTTCTAATACACAATATTCTGAAGACCAAAGACTTAATCCACCAATAGATTGTGCTCTGGCTGCTGCCGATTGTCTCGAATTAACAAGCTCATTCAAAGGCCATGCCTGCCAATAACTGTGTGCTGAAATGGTTTTCTTAACATTACTTAAACCGGCAATATTTTTAGATGAATTGGAAGCAAAGAAATAATCGATCTGGTTCGATCTGCTTTCCTTACCAGCAATCGTTTTATATAATGGCTCGTAGGACCCTCCTTCGCCCACTACAATTTGAGAACTCAATCCTTTTGCCTGTAATTTTGGCGAAAGCACATTTACAAAACTGTAAATATTGGTATTTGTAGCCGGAGAACCTTCCTGACCTGAACCATCCCATTCGTATTGTGGTTCATTAAACGGACTCACATAATCTATTGTCAAATCATGTTCAGTTTTTAATTTATCTAAAGAAGTTGTCCAGAAATCAGCCAGATCAGCCATTTTTCCTTCCTTCAAATTGTAATATTCCTTAATGCTGGCGTGTGCTTTACCATTTTGAGTTAAATAAACCGGTGCGCTATTTGCAAAAGCCAATAATTTTTCGGTACCACGCTCTTTAGCTGCTTTCATAAACCAAACCTGACCGCCTTGTTTACTCATATCATAGCTAATACCGTCTGTTGTAAAACATTCTGTACGTCTCCATTCATCACCAATATCACTTGCATCTCCTTGTTCTGCACTTCCGGAACCAAGATTAAAACGCCATAATGACAAACCAATTCCTTTTGGATTACCATCAGCATCAAACTCTTTACTAAAAAGCAAATCGGCCATTTTATTTTTCTTCTCAGAAGGCCAGTTTTTTCCAATAAAGTTACATTGCCAGGCATCTGATGCTCCAAAACTTTCCATTGTCTGGAGATGGATATCCAGATTTACATTCAACTCTGTTATTGCAGCTTCTGAATTTGAATTATCATTGTTTTCAGAATCGCAGCTTACTAGTAAAGAACTTGCGAAAAGCAAGCCTGCACATAGCAGACTTACTTTGTTTTTATTGTTAAATCTCATCTTAATAATTAGGATTTTGAGTAATTACACCATCGCTTAAATCTCTTTCTAACTGAGGTATTGGCCAAAGCAAATGTTTAGAAGGGTCAAAATTGATTCCCTTGTCTTGTGGTTCTCTTGTATTTGTTGTTTCGTAAGGATCAGTAGAATTCAGATTGTATTGAACAAAAGTTCCGTTTGGTCCCATTAAAGTTTCAATAACTCTTTTTCCTGTAGTTGGATCTTTTTCACGACGAATATCGAACAAACGCAATCCTTCAAAAGCCAATTCAAGACGACGTTCTTTGTAAATTTGTTTTAAAAGTGTTGGTCCAGATATTCCGGTTTTAGGTTCTAAATCAACACGATCCCTGATAATGTTGATATCTGCCAAAGCATCGCCGCTTGTGTGATAACTTGCTTCGGCTCTTGTCAGATACATTTCAGCCAGACGAATCAATGGAATATTTAATGGTAAGTGCCCGTCTTTTTTATCCAAAGCACGACGCGTTGCAATCGGAATATAATATTTACGGCAGATACGTCCTGATTTATTATCATTTAAACTGAATTTATGCGTAGGATTTAAAACCTCATCGCCATAAGCAGCTTCTCCCCATTTTGTGATGGTACTTCTGCGGCGAATTTCATCATTTTCAGAAAGATATGCATTTTCCAAATCGCTGGTTGGCATACACCATCCCCATCCGTCAAGAACATCCTGAGCATCATTACTGGGGAAATTTTTCTTATCTTCTCCCCTTGCTCCTGATAAAGTTGGCAATGCAGATCCTAAACTTTCATTTTGTACAGAGGAAGACTGAGCTTCCAAAATAGATTCTTTACCGTTATGATTGTTTACATTCCAAATGTCCAGGAAATTTTCTTCCAGAGAATAAGGACCTTCGGTAATTACTTTGTTTGAATATTGCTTAGCTTCTGCCCATTTTTCCTGAAATAAAGAAACACGCGCCAATAAAGCATAAGCAGCCCACTTGTTTATTCTGCCGTTTCTGTTTACCGGAATATTTTCTAGTTTTGCTGCCGACTCTTTTAAATCAGCTTCTATTTGTGCATATACTTCGGTAGCAGGACTACGCTGTAATTTTAAATCACCAGTTCCCAAAGATTTTGTATATAACGGTACATCTCCAAAAAGATTGACCAATTCATAATAACAATACGCACGAACGAACAATGATTCTCCCATATATTGATTTTTTTGCTCATCAGAAATTGGCGAGACTGCCATTTTTTCTAAACCAATATTGGCTGATTGAATCGTATAGTAATGTGCCGTATAAATACTATTCATGTCACCCATATTATCAGGCGTGATAAGATATTGTGAACAAGGCCTGTGAGCCGAATTGTCCTGACCTGTATTACCCATCCAGGCATCATCAGTAGACATTTCGTTTGTAACTCTTGGCGCCACTAAAGCATACCAATCTTTAGCAAGCAATAATCTTTGCGTTAATTCATTGGTATAATTCTCGCATTCCTGCGCTGTTTGAAAGTAGTTCTCTAAAGTTTGAGTTCCTCGTTCTTCTTTTTCAATAAAATCATCACAGGAAACTGCAAATAAAGAAAGAGCTATTATGGATACTATTATTATTTTTTTCATGTCTTTTATTATTAAAATGCTACATTAAGACCCATCAAAATGGTTGGCTGAACCGGATAGTTCCATCCTCCAAAACCTGATCCTTTAACTCTGTCATCTTTATCAGGGTCTCCTCCTGCTACTTCAGGGTCAACACCTGTATATTTTGTCCATGTCCATAAATTTTGACCTGACAATGACAATCTTAATTTGTCTAAACCAAATTTATTGTAGAATGAAAATCCAACCTGAAGGTTTTTCATGCGCACAAACGAACCATCTTCTACATAAAAAGAAGAGAACTTAGAGAAGTTTTCGTTATTGTCATCTTTTGACAAACGAGGAACATAATTTGAAGTTCCTTCTCCGTGCCATGCCGTCTGATCTAATCCGCTTACTTTGTTTGTTAAACTTGCACCATTATATAAATCCGAAACATTCTGGTTTACAATATCATTTCCAATACTTGAATAGAAGTTAGCTACCAAATCAAATTGTTTGTATGCAAAGTTTAAATTCAGACCAATATTGTAATCAGCCCAGGGAGAACCAATTTTTGTCCTGTCTTTATCGTCTAATTTTCCGTCTCCGTTTATGTCTTTAAAACGAATATCTCCCTCTTTAGCATACGGCTGTAATTTAGTTCCGTGCTCATCTGTATGCGAATTCAGTTCAGTTTGGTTCTGAAACAAACCATCGGCTACGTATCCGTAAAAATATCCCGGTACATCACCTTTAACTGTCAAAGTTCTGTTTCCTGCTCCATAAAGTCTTTCTCCTTCAGATGATAAAGACAGCATTTCTACATTTACAGTAGTAAAAGTTACATCTGCACCATAAGAGAAATCTCCTTTTTTATCTTTATAAGAAATTAGTAAATCGATACCACTGGATTGCATAGAACCAACGTTCGTCCAGATTGTTGAATACCCGGGAAAGCCACTGTATGTTGGAAATTGTTTTTTGAATAACATATCATTTGTTTTCTTTTGATAATATTCTAATGAACCTGAAAGTTTATTTTTCCATAATCCAAAATCAAGTCCAAAACTGATATCTTCAACGGTTTCCCATTTGATATCTTTATTCGCCATTGATGATGGATAAGAAGTATCTACAACTTCCTCTCCTATTATGTAAACACCTTGTCCGATATTAGATTGATAAACTGAAGCAGGTAAGCCCTGATTCCCTACTTTTCCCCAGCCTGCTCTAAATCTAAGATCACTTAATAATTCTTTTGCTGACTCCATAAATCCTTCGTTTAAAATTCTCCAGGATACAGAAGCAGATGGGAAATTTGCCCATTTGTTGTTTGCCATAAACTTAGAAGAACCGTCACGTCTGAAAGTACCTGTAAAATAATATTTACTGTCGTAGTTATAAGAAAAACGAGAAATATAAGACATCACAGAACTCGACCAGCTGTTCCCTTCGCTATCACGGTTTTTAGTTGCTGCATTAACTTCTCTCATCGATTCAGAGTTATTAGGCACTCCTTCTCCATACCCCCAAACATCATTGCCATTATACTCTTCCATAGTACTGCCAATCATTAAAGAAGCATTATGTTTCTCTGCAAATTTTCTGGAATATGTTGCTGTAGTCTGCCATGTCCAGTCATGATTTGTAGTCGCTCTTCTTTCAACGCTATTAATTTCAGCTTTTTCGTGGGCCGCATCAATGATGAAATCGGGTTTAAATATACTTTGTACTTTATTTCCAACTTCAATAGATCCTTGTGTACGAATGACCAGCCCTTTGATTGGGGCATATTGCAAATAACCGTTTGTATTTAAATTATACTGATCTGTATAATCGTCGTATCTTTTTACGGCAGCAACCGGATTCCATACATACGAAGGAGAACGTGCGTAAATGCTGTATTCGTTTTCTAAACCGGTTAATTGATCTGTCGGTTTGTAAATTGGCGTAATTGGATCAATTTTAATAAAATCTGCCCAGTTTCCAGGAGATCCCCATGATTCATAACGCGGGTTTAAAGTAACTCCTGCTGAAAATTTATCCGAGAATTTAAAATCATTATTGATTCTCATTGTAATTCTTTCCCAACCTCCTACTTCATACATTGATTCTGAGTCATAATAGTTCAGACTAATAGCATAGGTATGTTTTTCAGAACCTCCACTAGCACCCAAAGAAGCATTGGTTACAGGAGATGCTTTTTTAATTCCGGCACCCCACCAATCTGTAGTTTTCCCTCTGTATTGAAAAGGATTCGGCAAATAATCAGAATAACCAGAATTATTATAAGCGGTATTCATTATGTTGGCATAACCTTCTGCATCTGCCATATTATAGGGATTCTCCATTATCTGCATACCGGAACTCAAATCAAAAGTAAATCTCGTTTTTCCTACTTTACCCTTTTTTGTTGTAATCAGGATAACTCCATTCGAAGCACGAGAACCGTAAATAGCACTAGCAGAAGCATCTTTTAAAACCTCCATCGATTCAATTTCGTTATTGCTCAAAAAGTTAATGCTGGTTCCCATTGGAATACCGTCAACTACATAAAGTGGATCCGTACTCAGGTTTATCGTAGAAATACCACGAATCAAAACCCTTGGCTGCGCTCCAGGCCCACCTTGTCCTGTAATCTGAACACCGGCAACTTTTCCCTGCAAAGATTCTGTAACGTTACCAACCGTCATGGTTTGAAGTTCTTTTCCTTTTACTGAAGAAATAGAACTGGTCACATCACTCTTTTTAACAGAAGCATACCCAACTACTACAATCTCATCCAAAACCTGGCTGGATTCTTCCATGATTATATCGAGGGTTGCTTTATCTCCAACTGCTACCACTTTAGTTGTGAAACCGATAAAAGAAAATTCGATCTGAGCATTTTTATTAGGAACTGAAATCGAAAAATTACCATCAAAATCAGATGCTGTTGACGTAGAAGTCCCTTTAACTAACAGATTAACTCCCGGAATAGGCACATTAGCCTTATCCTTAACAGTTCCTTTTATTGTTATTTGCCCAAATGATGCAGCACTGCACAATAAAGCAACAAAAAACCATATATCTTTAAATTTCATATTTAGCTATTTTATTTATTTATGTTATAACAAGATTATAACAGACTATTTTTTTGTTATAAAAGCTCTTTCTAACTCAGTATCAAGAACTACTTTATAAACTCCAGGAGCAGCAGGATATTTAGCATTACCATTCTCTCCTGGCGACATGGTTGCAATACCGTTTTTGATTAGTCTCCATGATGGGCTCCACCACTGACCTGTAAAAGTAGCTTCCATGGTTCCTGTCAAAGTATATTCTCCAACTAATTGATAAGGATTGTTTGGATTATTTATCAAATGCAGTCCTGTTTGAACCCACGCATCCCAGGTATCCCATGTTGCACCCTGAATACCGGCACCACATACACTTACAAAAGGTTTTCTTTGTGCCTCAACATCATGCCATAATCCGTTGGCAACATCTGCCCAAACTTTGCTTGAAGGAGTATATTGTGTTGCTGTATATTTTAATGTATTTGGATTTACTTTTATACTGTAATATCCTTTTGCAGGTAAAACAATTGGTGCTGACGCAATATCATCGATAATATTTCCTGATGTATCTAATCCAAAGCAGTGTGGGGCAAAGTCTGATTCCTGTCCTAAGAAATAAATTTCTTTACTGTCTCTATCTGCATAATATTTAAATTCAAAATCCTGTCCGTTTTTTTCGTGGAAATACATCGGAACACCAACAGCATCAGTCGTAAGATTAGTTCCTTTTGGCTGATCACATAAATAGATAGCCGGATACTCATTGGTAGCCACAATATTAATATTTAAACTTCCTGTATTTGGAATTGCAAATTTATCTTTTGCCGTAATGGTTAAAACATAATTATCAGCCGTAACCGGCAATGTATAGGTTTTATTAAAAGTATAAGATTGAGGAGCTCCTGTTAATTCAACCTTTTCATCGATACCAAGAGCAGCACACTGAATCTGAATATAATCAATACCAGAATCATCATTAACCACAAAATTCACCGGCATTAAATTACTGGTTGACAACAAAATAACAGCTCCTTCTTTTGGTGTAATCATGCTTATTGCCGGCGCAGCAAATTCTCCGTCTAAACGTAAGTTAATCTCTTCATTAATTGAATTTCCTGAAACATCGGTTATGGTTAACTTAATTTTGAAAGCTTCAGATGTTCCTATGTCCGCCGGAACTTCGAAAAAATAACTTAAGTCATACGTTTCAAGCAGAGGGTCTGTTGAAAACGTAATCATTTTGTCAAGGGATAATTCAGGAATCTGAATATGTACACTTTGTAATCCCAGGTCATCAGCCAAAGCGGCTTTAATTTCAAATTTTCTGGTTGGTGCGCCATAAATTTCTTTTGTAGCTACTACAATTGTAGGGTCGTTAGAGCTCGGAAAATCGGCTTCGTTATTTTGACATCCTGTTAACAGAAGGGCAAAAAGTGAAAGAAAAAATAAAAATACATTTTTGTTCATTTCTTTAATTTTAAGGTTAGGTTAGTTGTTTTTTTTATTCTAAAGTGACATTACATGCAGGTTAATTTTTATCACTAATTTTTGAGGCAAACAGAACAAATGGCTTATAAGATTGTTTTCATAATTATGGCATTTTTATTATTATACTGGGTTTATTTTTCTTTTTTTATATTCTTTCATTCTGAATTTAAATTTTATTAAACCCCGCAATTTTAAAGTACGGGGTTAGATAAGTAATTGGTAAAACCAAATCTTACTGTCTTATTTAAAGAAGGCTCAATTCTTTAAATAAATAAAAAAATTATTGTAAATAACACTTATAACATACACAGATACATACCTTATTATATTACTATGATACCTGCAAAGTAATGCCTAGTTTAAAATTTTGATGAGGGTCAAATTGGAAAAAAAAGGAGGTCAAATTGGTAATCAAAAGATATTTTAGTGTAAAAAATAAAAAGTAACAAAAAATAATAGCTTTTTTTTATACAAAGCATAATTACAAGTACAAATAAATAATTATTTAATAATAACATCTTTTTGAATAAGGAAAGAGTTAAGATAGAAAAATGTTGCTTTTATAATACGTAATAACAGAAAACTATTTAATAATATTCAAATCGGCATTAAAAGAACTTTTATACTTTTTAATGTATTCTGAAGGTGTCATCCCAAATAATTTCACAAACTGCTGTCTAAAATATTTTGGGTCTTCAAAACCAACTTCAGCACTTGCCTGCGCAATATTCATTTCTTCAGTCAGCATTAACATAGCTGCTCTTCGAATCCGGACTGATCGAATAAAAGCATTCAAAGTCTGTCCTGAAATAATTTTGATTTTTGTATAAAGCGTTCTATGACTCATTCCCATTTCGAGCGCAAAATTTTTGATCGTAAAATCTCTTTTGTGAATATTGGCTTCTACAATATCAATACACTTTTTCAATATATCCTGATACTCTGTTGGTACCTTTTGTGAATTCTCTTTTAGCGTTATACTGTCTAAAAAATAGGTTCGCAGATTGCTTCGGTTTTTTAATAAAGATTCTACACGTGCCACAAGTATATCGTCATCAAATGGCTTTGTTATATAATCATCTGCTCCATCATTAATTCCCTGCAAATGCGTTTCAGGATTTTTTGATGCTGTCAATAAGATTACCGGAATATGAGATAAATCGTTGCTTTCTTTAATTTTGCGGCATAACTCAAGACCATCCATTTCTTCCATCGTAATATCGCTGATTACCAGATCCGGCATGTATTTTTTTGTCAGTTTCAAACCTTCTTCACCATTTTTTGCATTGTAGACAATATAATTTTTTGAAAACAATTTAATGAGATAGCCTCTGATTTCTACATTATCATCAATTATTAAAACAGTACGTTTCTCAGTAAGCATATTGTTCTGGAAATCATTTTTAGAAATAGTCGAAACTACCTTACTTTCTTCAAGGTCATCAACTATCAATTCATCAAATAACTGGCTTCTTTGCGGAATATCATTTGTGATTTCAACATCCTCAAAATGGTCATTTCCTTTTAGAAAAGTTAATTTAAAAACACTTCCTATTCCGGGTTCACTAGTACAGCTTACCGTTCCTTTATGCTTATCGGTAAAATATTTCACAATATAAAGCCCAATTCCGAAACCGGTTCCAACCGAAACTTTCGAATTGATTTGTCTGAATTTTTCGAAAATCACTTCAATGTCTTTTTTTTCAATTCCAACACCATTATCCGAAATTTCTAGCAGTACTTCAGTATTATTTTCAGTTAGAGTAAGATTAATTTCACCGCCAACATGCGTATATTTAAATGCATTTGACATCAGGTTAAACAATGAAATTTCAATTTTCTCGTAATCTCCAATAATAATAATGTCATGATCCGGAATATTAAAATTGTATTGAATGTTTTTTTCTTTTGCCTGATTCACAAAACACTGATACACCTCATTACACAAATTATTAACCGTTATAGTCGATAATCTGAGAGAGTCGGCATCGTTTTCAGCTTTACGAAAAAGTAATAACTGATCTACAAGGCTTAAAAGCCTTCTTGCATTACGATGCGCAATTGCCAAATCACTACCCGAAGAACCATTTTGAACATTTTCCTTCTGTACTGCTTTTTTTAACGGATTGATAATCAGCGAAAGCGGTGTTCTAAACTCATGTGATATATAAGTAAACATAGACGACTGTTTTTCGGCAATTTCCTTTTCTTTCTTGCTTTCTAATTCGGCAATTTTGACTTTATATTTTAGTTTTTCTTTGTTTTTTTGATAATCCAGATAAACAAAAAGAATTCCGGCAAGAATAGATAAATACAATAAATAGGCCCACCAGGTTCTGTACCATGGCGGTAAAATTTCAATGATTACCAAACTGGCTTCTTTGTTCCAGCCGCCTTTAAAATTGGTTGTTTTTACTTTAAAGGTATATTTCCCTTCTGTTAGTCTTGCATAATTTGCTTTTCGAGACTGCCCTACATAATTCCATTGATCATCCCATCCATCTAACAAATAAGCATAATTCATTTTATCGGCATTGTTATAATCCAAAGCGACAAATTCGAGAGACAAAGTAGTTTGATCATACGCTAAACTAACTTCTTTTACTTTACTCTTATTTTCGTATGAAATCAATTCGGCCTTACTTTCCTGAATTGGCTGATTGTTTACATAAAAATCTGTTAGCAGTAAATTATTTTCCTGATTAAAACTCTTAATTCTTTCCGGAAAAAAAATATTAAAGCCATTTATTCCTCCAAATAAAAACTCTCCAGTTGCTAATTTAACTCCGGCATTAAAACTAAACTGGTTGCTCTGAAGTCCATCATTTACAGAGAAGTTTCTAAACGTTTTTCTCTTTTTATCAAATCTGCAAATTCCGTTATAAGTACTCATCCAAAGGTTTCCTTCTTTGTCTTCGAGCAATCTTAAAACGGTATTTGAAGGAAGACCATCGTCTGTAGTAAGTCTCTTAAATTTATTTGTTTTTCGGTCGAACAACAACAATCCCCCTTCCTGTGTGCCCAGCCAAAGGTTTTTGTCTTTGTCCTCATGAATACAGCGAATAGGATTTCCGATTGTGATTTTGTTTATTTTTCGGGTTCCTGCTTCAATAGAAAACAATGCTGTATAATTTCCTCCCCAGAGTTTCCCGTCAGAAGTTTCAGTAATACATTGCAAATTAGTAATCGATTTATCAAAAAGGGTAAAACTATTTTTAGCACGGTCAAAAAGATATAATGAACCTTCATTGGTGGCACTCGCCCAGATATTTGCTTTTGAATCTTTATAAACAAACCATATGTTTTTTTCTATTTGTTTAGTAAAAGGATTAAAACATGAAAATTGGGTAACCGAATTATTTTTCGGATTAATTTTATTGACACCGCCAGCCCAGGTAGAGAGCCATATTTCATTATTGTTATCACGTATAATACGTGTAATAAACTTACTCGAAAGCTTATGACCGCAGTTAATATATTTATTATTTTTACGATCCCAATATTTCAGGCCGGCACCATCAGTCCCTACCCATAAATTATTTTTTTCGTCTTCACAAAATGACAAAATAAAGTTTTCGGCAGGATCATTGGCATTATATCTGATGCTTTTAAAATATTGGGCGGTGTTGCTTAACATACTGATTCCTCCACGTAAAGTACCAATCCATTTATTGCCTGCCTTATCTTCGTAAAAACTCCAAATCGAATTACTTTTTACCGGCTTATTTTCTTCTGAGGAGTTGTATGGAGTTGCTTTTTTATTTGTACCAATGACTTTATAAAGTCCACAGCCATCAGTTGTAACCCACATTTCTTTTTTCTTATCAATAAAAATATCGGTAACACTGCATCTGTTTGATAAATAATTCTTAGAAATATTACCTGATTTTGAGTTGAACAGAAAAAGTCCTTCATCTGTCCCTAACCATAGATTTCCATCAGAAGCCAGTTTCATTGTTTTTACTTCAAGCGAAAGCGGAAAAATAACTTTTAAACTTTTAGAAGTATCATAATAATTGCAAATCCCAACATTTCGCACATAAACCCAGCAATTTTTATTTCTTTTATCGCTTTGAATAGCTATTGCATCATAATTGTTAATACTTTTTCTATTTTCTGTTGTAAGCGGAATGTGTTTGCCAATAAATGAACCATTTACAAAAGCAATCAAACCTAAATTCTGAGAAGCAACCAATACCATATTTTCAGAAACAGTCTCAGTCTGATGAATAATATCTTTTAAAACTGCAGATTTTTTATTAGAGAAAGTATACCTGACCGAATGAAATGCTGCAGTGGTTTTGTTATAAATACAAATCCCGTTTGAGCCTCCTATCCATATATTTTTCTTCGAATCCCCTTCAATATCATAAATTGTATTAAACAACAATGATTTTTTATCGTTTATTCTGTTGCGAAAAACTTTAAAATTATAGCCATCATATCGATTCAGTCCATCATAAGTTCCAAACCACATATAACCATCACTGTCCTGAAATATTGCAGTAACTGAATTATTAGATAATCCATCAGATATATCAAGAAACTTAACCGGATTTTCCTGCGCACAAACGAGTGCGTAAAATCCCATTAATACTGTCAGATTTATAAAGAATTTCTTCAAGGTTTGATTATTTTAAATAATATCACTTTTAATTTGTCTAATAAAGTACAATTACGCAATAAAATTATCAATAATTAAAAAATACACAATAAAAACGTCTAAAAACAAATAAAACTAAACCTATTTAAATCCAATTCAAAAATTAATGATACCCCAAAACAATTATTTTGATACATTTGTTTTAGATATCGGAATAATTGTTTTTTGAGTTATTTATGATTTCTAATTTTCTAAAAAAACATACTGCAGCAGAAGGTAAATGACAATACAAGATTTAATTGGTAATTATTCCGTTTCAGGAAGTAATCAGGACAGTACAAATGAAATGACCTATCAGGGTACTCTTACGCTCATTCTTGATGAAAATAACCGAATTATTGCAAATTGGGTTATTAATAATTCACAAGAACAAAAAGGCCACGGATTTTTTAAAGACAACATTTTGGTAATTAATTTCAGCTACAAAGGCGATACCAATAAAACCTACAAAGGCGTAGCGGTTTACCGATGCATAACCAAAGATATACTGGAAGGTTTTTGGTCCGAAAAACATGGAAACCCACTGTATTTAGGAACAGAACATTGTCTCAGGATAGGAACTACAGAACGATTAAACTAAATCATCAGTTTAATTATTCAAAAAGAAAACCACTTATTATACCTGAATAAATAAGTGGCTATTAAAAAAAATATCAATCAGGATTTGCCAGGATTTTATACAATTCAGCATTTGAAATGTAAAACTGATTTTCTATACTAATTTGAGAAAGTTTTGCACTTACTAAATTATTTTCCCTTGAATTGATTAGGAAAATAGAGCTTTCTCCAAATGAAAAGAGTTTTTCTTCTGAGTTTAACATTGTCATATAGTCTTTTACCAGATTATCAATTATTCCTTTTTGTCTTTTCAAAGATGCAATTTCAGTCTGCTGTGCTTTTATTTTATTTTTAAGTTCCAGTCGCTGCTGATCAATATCAAATTTTAAATCCTGAATTTTAAGCTTAGCCAGTTTTAAGCTTCCACGCTCTTTTCTCAAAAAAATTGGAATACTGAAATCGACATTAAACTTATAATCATCAGTATTTAAAGAATTAAAATAAGATGGTTCAGAGATATAATTGTACCCTACATTTAGCTTTGGCAGCAATGAATTTGCTTTAAGCTGTCTTCCAACCTCAAGTATTGACATTTTGGTTTCTAAGGCCTGAATCTTTGGATGAGAATCCAACACTTCAACATTCACCATCATGGCATCTGTTTTTAAAGTGCCTTCAAGTGTCTGAATTAGGCTCTCTTCCGGTTTTACGGTGTCATCCAGTTCAACAGGAACATTTTCAATCCATAAATAATTAGAAAGATATAATTTGGCTTTGGCCAGTTTTAAATTTCCGTTTTCTACATTCAATTCTCTGTTTCTGACCGTAATTCCGGCTTCAACGCTATCAATTGCAGGTGAGTCTCCAAGTTCGATGAGTTTTTTCACTCCGGCAAAACGTGTGCCTGCAAAACCTAAATATCTTTTATACAACTCTGCTTCGTTATAACTTTTTCTCCATTCAAAATAAGCTTCACTGGCTTTGTACAAAACCTCAATTGCTTTCAGTTTTCTTTGCGCATCGCTTAGTTGGAGCTGCAATTTTCCTTCCCGAACATCAGCCATTCGCTGGTTGATAAACATTCCCTGACCTAAGGCAACATTAATTCCCAGGGAAGTCAATCCTGCCTCAGGCGTTTTATTCTGCGGATTATAATATAGTCCGTCTGTCTGGTCAAAACCTGCTTTAATTTCGATTCCGTACCAGGTTGGGATTTTAAAACTGCTGTTTAATAACGAATAATATTCAGTTCCCTTAAACTCTTTTTTATTATAATCGACTTCAATTTTAGGGTCAAATCCGCCGCGTGCCGTCATAAGTGCAGCCTGAGCATTTGAAATTTCCAAATTTGCCTGTTTTACCAGCGGATGGTATTTTTTTACATATCCTAAAAACTCGCTGTAACTTAATTCTTCTTTATTAAAATCCTGACTGTATGCTGTTGAAAAGCAGAATAAAAATAAAAAAGAAAATACATATACAACATATCTAAACTTATTTTTTGTCCTTTCCATCCTTTGTGTCTTTTTCATCTGACTTATAATAATTTGGAGGAAAACCATTCAGGTTACGCCATATTTCATAACCAACAGAAACCGTTTCTAGTAAAGCGATACTTTGTGCACCAGCTCCAATACTGAGTTCTTTAGGCCATTTCTCATGTTTATTACCATCCGGAGAAACCAGAATCCTGTATTTTCCATTGGTGCTGATAAAGTTTTCAATTGCCACTACCTTACCGCCAAAAGTTCCGTATGATAATCCCGGCCAGCCAGAAAATACAATTCTCGGCCAGCCGTCAAACCAAACCCGAACTTTTGCCCCCCGATGTACCAACGGAAGATCGATAGGGTCTACATACGTTTCGACTGCAATATCATAACTTGCCGGCATAATGCTGACAATAGAAGTTCCTTCTTTAATAGTTTCTCCAAGACCCGCCAGCAAGGCACGGTTTACATAACCGCTCTGCGGTGCCGTGATGTAGTACAAACCGTTTCTAAGGCTGTAATTGACATATTGATTCTGCAGTTTATTTACCTGAGCTTCTGTATCATATTGCGTACTTAAAGCCGTGAATTTATCACTTTTTGATTTTGAGATTTTCTCAGTGTACTCAGCTGTAATTCGGTTAATCTCTACTTTTGCATTTATTAGTTCATTTTTACTGCTCAAAAGCTTGTTTTGCTGCGTTACTATATAAGCTTCAGACTCCTGAAGTTTCAATCTTTTCTGCTCCACATCTGTAAGTGGTTTTAAACCTTCTTTGTTCAATGCTGTCGAACGATCAAATTGGGTTTTTGCGATTCTTAGCTGTGTTTTTACTGCTTCGAGATCCATACTGTCGCTTTTTATTTTCAGCTGGGCTTGTTTTATTTTATTTTGAGCTTGTTGCAGTTTTAATTCTCTTTCTCTACTAAGCGACTGTGCCTGAACATCAAGAGAATTTACTTTGTCTCCATATGATTCTACAGCCATTTTTTTAGCATCAACCTGCTGTTTTGTGTTTCCAACCAGATTAGGATCTAAATAGTCTTCTTTTGTTTCTGAAATAAAAAGGATTGTATCCCCTTTCTTTACATAATCACCTTCCTGTACGTACCATTTTTCAATTCTTCCGGCAATGGTGTTATGTACTGTTTGTGGTCTTTGATCTGGTTTTAATGTTGTAACTGAACCACTTCCAGAGATATTCTGTGTCCATGGCAGAAAAAGACATGCTACACAAAAAATCAGGAAACCAATTATAACTCTGTTTAAAATTTTATAATGTGGTCTGCGGGCAACGCTGGTAATAGATTTGTATTTGCCCGGAGTTATCAGTACATTATTATCTTTAGATATATTAAGCATGATTAAAGCTTTATGTCGTTAATAATTTTTCCGTCATCGATCGTTATCATACGGTCACATTTGTTCTTCCAAAAATCACTTTTAGCAGTCACAATTACCGTCCAGTCATTTTCTTTTGAAAGTAAAAAGTCAACAATTTTACCTGAAGTCAGTTCGTCCATTTTGTCAACAGGATCTTCAAGAAACAGAATGTTAGGTTTATGAACAATACTTCGCGCCAAAAGTATTTTCTGAATATCCGAAGCAGAAAGTTCGCGTCCCCCGGGGTGAATCTGATTTTCTAATCCGTTCTCAAATGTTTTGATATAAGGTGTCAGACAAACATTGTCTAAAGCCCATTTTAAATCGTCATTGTTAATAGTTTCATTTCCAAAAAGTATATTTTCTCTTATGGTTCCGTCAAAAAGTGTATCTCCCTGCAAAAATGTTCCGGCCTGAGCTCTGTAAGTATCTTCATTTAGTCGGTTCATATAATTATCAGTCACATACATTGCACCACTTTCTGGTTCCAGTAACCCGGACAATAAACGTAATAAAGTACTTTTACCGGCACCGTTTGTTCCGCTCAAAATAATTTTTTCTCCCTGATTTATTTTGAGATTAATGTTTTTAAGCGATTTTTTAGTATGTCCCGGATAATTGTAAGTAAGACTTTCAGTTTCAATATTAATTCCGGTTTCGGTAATAGTCGAGGTTTGTGGAATACACGAAATTTCCATATCGGTCACCTGTCCTATTTTTTCTAATGACGTCAGCACATCATAAAAAGATTCGAGCCCGAAAATTATTTTCTCAACAGAATTGATCAGCAGCACAATCACAATTTCAGCTGCCACAAACTGCCCAATATTCATTTGATGGTGAATTACCAGAAAACCTCCAATGGATAAAAGGGCAGCCGTAACAATAACTTTAAAAATAGTGAGCTGAATATATTGTTTTTTTATTACCTGAAAATGCTTTTCACGGTTGTTTATATATTGGCTTACATAACCGTCGTTTCTTTCCAATGCATAATCAAAAGCTCCTTTTCTTCGGAAGCTTTCACGATTTCGGGCAATTTCCTGAAGCCACGCTGCTACTTTATATTTAAATTTTGATTCATAAAGGCTTGTTTCTAAACCATCTTTATATGAAAATTTAAAAATTATATATAGGATAACGATAAATAACAAACCAATTACAGTAAAGAATGAATGGTATAATACCAATAAGATAATACCGAGACCTACCTGCAGAAAAGCAGTACAGAAGTCTAATAAAAGCTTTGCTGTACCTTTTTGTACCATGAGGGTATCAAAAAACCGATTTGCTTTTTCAGGAGCATATTCAGAATACATTTCTTTAAATTTGATTAAAGGCAATCTGTAAGCAAATTCAAAAGAAGATCTTACAAAAATTCGCTGTTGCAGATTTTCTACTATCCGAAGCTGTAATATGATCAGTACTCCTCCAAAACCAACTCCAATTGTAACTAAAAAAACAAGTACAATCCAGGAAACACTAAGTTGTCCGCTCTGAATAAAATTAATAATCGCCTGAATTCCTAATGGCAGGGAAAGGTTTACCAAACCTGCAAAGGCTGCATAAAAAATAATTTGATATACATCACGCTTATCAAGCTGAAGTAAATTGTAAAAACGTTTTAAAGGTGTCATGTTTATATAAATACAAGATTAACAGATAACTATTAATATACGGTAATAACCATATTCAGGATGATAGAATATATTCTAATTCACACAAAAATAAGTATTTATACAATAATTTGAGGAGGCTGCAAGTGGATTTTAATATGGAAACCAAAAGAAAAAACAGGATTTTCTATATAACTTTTTATTTTAAATCCTGATGGGAAAAATAAATTGTTTAATGAAGTATTTACAGGAACTAAATAATCCAATAGTAAAATGCTTTTTCCCAGTTTAGCAGTTTTAGAGTCTTTTGTTTCGTAATCGTCCTGTTCTTCAGCGATTCCATCACATTTGAACATCTTTTTAAGAAAATTACAAGTCATTCCTTCTATAGAATCTGTTGCAACATTATAACTTACCAGTCGGTCAAAATTATCCGCCAGATTGATACTGCTCATTAAAAAGTAGCCAATTAGTAACGCCTGCAGGCATTTACATAAAAAACTATTTTTAATCTTATTCAGCATTTAGAAAATTTGTTCAGGGGCGCAATTTAGAACTAAATTTTAAGCGGTACATTAGAATAACATTAGAATAGCGTTCATTTTTGTTATTTTTTTCTTAAAAGAAAAATTCAAAAAATAGTTTAAGAAAAACTAAAGATTATGATAACTACTGTCATCCGGCTATTTTCTTAAAATGCTTTTATTTTTTAGCCAAACTATAATTTATTGATTTTTAAATAATTAGCAAGATGTATTTTCCCCCCTGTTTAATAGCGATATGTCTCCTTTATTAGATATTCCTTTTCTTAGTTTTACTTTAACAAGAAAAGTAGTTTGCTTGTTGAAATTATTACTAACCTCAACCAAACCAAAAATTATGAACCAAAAAATTTTATTATGGACTTTTTTAGCTTTCTTTTCAATGCAAATGAGAGCACAAACCTACGACATCGTAGTTGCCAAGGATGGCAGTGGTAATTATACTACGGTACAGGCTGCAGTAAATGCAGCTCCTTCTAATAGTTCGGCCAGAACTAAAATTTACATTAAAAATGGCACTTATTATGAAGTAATTACGATTCCTTCAAATAAAACCAATCTGACATTCATAGGCCAAAGTTCGACTGGAACAATTTTAACCTATAATAATTACGCTGCCAAAATTAATCCGGCTACAGGAACCGCCTACGGAACCTCTAATTCGGCCAGTACCTTTATCAATGGTGCAGGATTTTATGCATTGAATCTTACATTCGCTAATTCGTCAGGACCTGTTGGACAAGCCGTAGCAGTTCGTTCTACTGCAGACAAAGCCGTTTTTAAAAACTGCCGTTTTCTAGGAGATCAGGATACTTATTATCCCCACAGTGGAAGATCTTATCATGAAAATTGCTATTTCGAAGGCACTACAGACTTTATTTTTGGAGGAGCCATTGCCTATTTTCAAAACTGCCAGCTTTACACGAAAGGTGGAAGCTCTTTAACTGCTGCCAATACCCCATCTCATCTTGCTTATGGATACGTATTCAATAACTGCCAGATTATAGGTTCAGGAAGTAATATTACAGATCTAGGTCGTCCTTGGGGAGGATATGCATCTGTTACTTTTATGAACACCAGTATGACCAATGCTATTAAAGCAGCAGGCTGGAACGACTGGGGTAACGCTGCCAATCAGGTTACAGTACGTTTTGCAGAATATAATAACTCAGGATCTGGTTATAACCCATCTTCCAGGGTTTCATGGGCTAAAATTTTGACTAGTACTCAAGCTAACTCTTTTTCTAAATTAAATGTTTTAAAAGCGAATAATGCCAACCCTCAGGTTGCTGATAACTGGAATCCGGACACTATCATTAATTCCGTTTCACTTGCAGCTACATTGACAAAGCACGGAGCTGGAGGATCGAGCCAGACCTTACCTGTAAATACTGCGATTACGGGCTTTTATTATTCTTGGGAAAATGCTACTACAGTAAGTGTTTCAGGATTACCGTCAGGAATCACTGGTACTATAAATAATTCAGCTAAAACTATAACTTTCGGAGGAAACCCAACTGTAAGTGGAACTTTTAACTATACCATTAACACAATTGGTGGTTCGCCAAACACAACAAAATCAGGTACTTTGACAGTAACTCCAGCTAATTCTCTAACAAACAAAACGGCAACTGCTCTGGCGGTTACTTCTCCAGCATTTCCGGGTGCCGAAGGTTTTGGACGATATACGAGTGGTGGTCGTGGCGGTCAGGTAATCTACGTTACCAATCTGAATGATTCAGGTGCAGGAAGTTTAAGGGCAGCTGTTACGGCAACTGGAACCCGAACAGTAATGTTTAAAGTTTCTGGGATCATTGCACTTAATTCAGATTTGAGAATCAACAATGGAAATATCACCATAGCAGGCCAGACTGCACCGGGCGATGGAATCTGTTTGAAAAATTATTCAGTAAATGTAGATGCTGATAATGTTATCATTAGATATCTTCGTTTCCGTATGGGTGACCAGGCTCAGCATGAAGGCGATGCTATAGGCGGACGAAACCATAAGAATATTATCATTGATCACTGCTCTATGAGCTGGAGTACAGACGAATGTGCTTCATTTTATGACAATGAGAACTTTACTATGCAGTGGTGTATGATGTCTGAAAGTCTGCGTGTATCTGTTCATGGCAAAGGAACCCATGGTTATGGCGGAATTTGGGGAGGAAAAAAAGCCTCATTTCATCATAATATGTTAGCGCATCATGATAGCCGAAATGCGCGTTTTTGTGGCAGCAGATACTCGGGAATTCCGAATCTTGAGCAGGTTGATTTTAGAAATAATGTTATTTATAACTGGGGCGGAAACAGTGCTTATGCTGCTGAAGGAGGCTCCTACAACCTTACCAATAATTATTACAAATCTGGTCCGGCAACAGGTTCGGGTGTAAACGACAGAATCATATCCCCTGGTCAGGATGATGGTTCTAACAACCAGCCTGCTGGAGTTTGGGGCAGTTTTTACGTTAATGGAAATCATACTACAGCAAATTCTACTACTACAGGTAATAATTGGAATGGAGTTGATCCTAATCCATCTTCGAAAAGTAAAACAGAACTTCGTGTAAATACTGAATATGATTTTGGTGATATGACTACTCATTCTGCAGCAAATGCCTATAATAGGGTATTAGCGTATGTTGGAGCTAGTCTTAAGCGTGATGCAGTAGATAACAGAATCGTATCAGAAGCCACTAATGGAACTTTTACTTACACGGGATCAAACGGAAGTACTAAAGGTTTAATAGACACACAATCTGATGTTGGAGGATGGCCAGCCTACAATTCCACTGCAGCGCCAACAGATACGGATAATGACGGAATGCCTAATAGCTGGGAAAGTGCTAATGGTCTGAATAGTAATAATGCTTCTGATGGAGCAACCTATACATTGAGTTCAATATATACTAATCTAGAGGTTTACCTTAATGGATTGGTAGGAACAATCACCACCAATCAAAATCTAAACGGAACTGCAAACTATACAGATCCTACTAGTGCTGCAGCTCTTGTCAAACACGGTGCAGGTTCGTCATCTCAAACTGTGAGTGTACATACACCAATAGTTGGTTTTTATTATTCATGGACAAATGCTGCCTCAGCCACTGCTTCAGGATTACCTTCCGGTGTTACGGCAACAGTGAATGCTACAGCACAAACTATTTCGATAAGCGGAACTCCGACACAATCGGGTACATTCAATTTCACAATAACCACTACAGGAGGGGCACCAAATGCATCAGTTTCAGGCAGAATTATTGTAAATGGCAATACTACTATTACTGAGATTTCTATTGATGAAAATCAAACAGGCTTCTGTTTTGTTGAAGGTACAATAGATAGTAATAATGCCGGTTTTCAGGGTGCCGGTTTTGCCAATGCAAATAATGCAATAGGGTCAGGAATTGAATGGTCTGTGAATACTTCTTCCGGAAATTACATACTTCGTTGGAAATATTCTAATGGAGGCACTACTGCAAGAACAGCTAAAGTAATAGTGGATGGTGTTACATTGGCTACAGCAGACTTTAACATTACAACGAACTGGACTACATGGGTTGAGAATTCAAGCGCTTTAGTGACAGTAGCGCTTTCAGCAGGTAACCATGTCATCAGATTAGAAGGAACAACAGCATCAGGCTTGGCTAATATCGATAAAATAGAGATTGAAGGAGTTAATCCTGTTGCAGTTAGTTGTAGCAATACAGCCAAAACAGCGCTTTCTAATAATACAATAAATGATGTTCCTGAAGCTAAGACTGAAGTGAAAATCTATCCTTTACCGTTCAAAAATGAATTTTACATGGAACTTGGTACTATCGTGAAAGTGAAACAGATTTTAGTATTCAATATGCTTGGACAACAGATTTACGCACTAAACGAAATTACCGATCCAACAGTTAAGGTGAGTATTGATAGCAGTGGAGGCATATATGTAGTTAAAATAATCACTGAAAATGGTGTTATAAATAAAGCCATTATCAAAGAATAAATTTTATCCAAAGTTTCTTTCTATAGAAAACCCTATCAGAATTTTTAGTTTCTGATAGGGTTTTTTAATTTTATAGTAACGTCTTTTAATAAATAATGGCGTAATATTGTACCATTATACTTCATTATTAATTTTTATTTCTTATCAATTCTATAGAGCCTGCCTTCATCTGTAACGGCATATAAAGCGCCATCATTTCCCTGAGTTACATCTCTGAATCTTTGATTTTCCTGTGTCAAAAGTCTTTCTTCTCCAATAACACGGTTGTTTTCGATAGCAAGTCTAATGATATGCTTAGTTGTTAATGATCCTATAAAAAGATTGTTTTTCCATTCCGGAACGCGATCACCGCTATAAAAAGTCATACCGCTTGGTGATACAACAGGATCCCAATAATAAACAGGCTGTTCCATACCTTCCTGTTTTTGAATTCCGGCACCTATCTTTTCTCCGCTATATTCGATTCCATAGGTAATGGTTGGCCATCCATAGTTACCCCCGGCTTTTAATCGATTTATTTCATCACCTCCACGTGGTCCGTGTTCACTCTGCCAAATTTCACCAGTAACAGGATGAAGAGCCAGACCCTGTGGGTTTCTATGTCCCAAAGTATATAACTCGGGTAAAGCTCCAGTCCCACTAATTGTTGGATTACCCGCCGCAGGCTGTCCATCTTTTGTAATTCGGATTACTTTTCCAAGAGCTGCTGATACGGATTGAGCCAATGGTCTGGTCTCAAGCACAGAACGTTCTCCTGTACTTACTACCAAATTACCTGTTTTATCAAAAAGAATACGCCCACCGTAATGAAGAGTGCTTACATTTGCAGGATTTGCGCGATAAATTACTGTTGCACCTTCAATTGTTTTCTCATCATTTGATAATTTTCCTTTGGCAACTGCTGTACGATTTCCAGCTTCAGCAAAAACCCAATAAATCATTCGGTTAGAGGCAAATTCAGGATCAAGGCATAATCCCAGCAAACCTCCCTGACCTGCAGAATTGACGTTAGGAATCCCTGTAATGGCAACACTTACTTCTCCTGTTATTTTGACAATTCGCATATTTCCCGCTTTCTCTGTTATTAAAAGTCTGCCGTCAGGAAGTGCTTTTACTCCCCAGGGACTTTCCAGAGTTGATGTAATAATCTTTGCATCATAACTCGTATTAGTCTGCAAACCTTGTACTCGTGTTTGCCCTTCAAATGCAGGAATGTAAGTTGTATTTGGTGCATTGTTTTCTACCGGATTAGTTGGTGTACCCGGATCATTATTTTTATTATCATCATTCGAACAGCTAATTAACAGAAATAGAGCAGTCGAAAAACTTAAGATATAATTTGAATTTTTCATTGTATTTGGGATTTAAAATTTAATATTCTTTAATAACTAACAAAATGTTTTTTAGCTAAGCATATCAAAAATCCAAAATTATTCTTAGAAAAAATTATATAATTTATTTTATAATTTATATAATTTCAAATCAATCTAAGAATATCAAATCATTTTAGCAAATTGAATATTAAATTTTATATCACAAACCTTAAATACCATGTAAAAAAATAAATAAACATTGGTGATATACTATTTATTTTTATATTTGCGTTATTTTTATTTATTCTAAATAGTTTGAGTTGGCTTATTTAAATTCAGCTTTTTAAACCTAATAAATCAAATATAAATTCATATTTCTATTAATAAAGACTTCTATAAAATTTATGAAAAACAATCTATTTGTTTCTATTGCTTTAGCGGCATCATTATTCTTAAATGCTCAGCAAAAAAATACATTATTAGAACAATCCTTCTGGAAAACTACGCCAGATGTAAATACTGTTAAAGCAGAAATAGCAAAGGGCAATAGCCCGTCTGCCTCTACTTCAAATGCCTTTGATGTCGTGGTTTTAGCAATTAATAATGATGCTCCAACAGAAACTATTAAATTTTTACTGGAACAGCCGGGTAATGAAGTAAATAAACCTACTCACGATAACCGAATTTACCTTCACTGGGCTGCGGGAAAAGGAAATATTGAAATCGTAAGATACCTTATAGCAAAAGGTTCTGATATTAATTTAGAAGACAGCCACGGTTCGTTTCCAATAACAGCTGCAGCCAGCAGTGGTCAAAGTAATACGGAACTTTATGAAGCTTTTTTTAAAGCCGGAATTGATCCGAATAAAAAATACCAAAACGGTGCTAACTTATTGTTATTGGCTATTTCATCGGACAAAGAATTAAAAGCTGCCGATTATTTTGCTACAAAAGGAATGTCTTTGAAAGATGTTGATAATGATGGAAATACTGCCTTTACATATGCTGCAAGATCCGGAAATATTCTACTTTTGAAAAAACTTCTCAAAAAAGGAGTTAAACCAAATGATAATGCACTTTTTACTGCTGCGCAAGGAAGTCGCAGAGAAAGTAACACTATAGAAACTTATAAATATTTGGTTGAAGAAGTAAAAATTAAACCAACTGCTACTAACAAGGATGGGCAAAATGTACTTCACTTTCTGGCAAATAAACCCAATCAAACCGAAATTATAAATTATTTTATTGCCAAAGGTGTAAATGTGAATAAAGCCGATAATGAAGGAAATACACCGTTGATGGTTGCAGCTTCTGCCAGAGAAACAAATGCATTAGAACAATTATTGCCAAATGCAAAAAATAGTAATGCTCAAAACTTAAAAGGCGAATCTGCCTTAACATTCGCTGTTAAATCAGGAACTCCTAATGCTGTTGAGATTCTTTTAAACAAAGGTGCAGATGTAAAAGTCATGGACAAAGACGGAAACAATCTTGGTTTTTATTTGATACAATCATATCGTCCTCAAATGATGGGACGCGGTGGTGATGGAGCTAACACCAAACAAGATCCTTTTGCTGCGAAAACAAAATTACTACAAGATAAAGGTTTAAAGTTAGCAGCTCCTCAAAAGGATGGCAATACATTATACCATTTAGCCGTAGTTAAAAATGATTTAACCTTATTAAAAAAAATAGCTGATCTAAACATTGACATCAACGCAAAAAACAAAGATGGATTAACAGCTTTACATAAAGCAGCAATGGTTTCTAAAGATAATACAATCCTGAAATACCTTTTATCTCTTGGTGCCAAAAAAGACATTACCACCGAATTTGATGAAAGCGCTTATGCTTTGGCAAAAGAAAACGAAACTTTCACTAAAAATAACGTATCATTAGATTTTTTAAAATAACAATCAGCAAATACATATTACAAAACAAGAATTTACACATGAAATCAATATTTAAAATAAGCCTGACTACACTACTAATCTGTTTTTTATCTTTTCAGGTTACTGCACAAAGCAGTAAATATAAATGTATGCTGCAAATGTCAAACTATATGGGCGAAGGAGCTTACGTTGTAGTATCTCTTATCAACGCTAAAGGTGAGTATGAAAAAACGCTTTATGTAATGGGTGATGATAAAAAATGGTACAAATCATTGAAAGAATGGCATAAATTTTATGCTCAAAAACCTACAGATATCAGCGCAAAAACCGGAGCTTCTGTTACGGGTGGCGATAGAAGTATTACAACTATAGAAATTGAAGATTCTAAAATAAACAAAGGATATAAATTGCGATTTGAATCGGCTGTTGAAGATCAGAAATATTATACCAATGATTTAGAAATTCCGCTTACTACTGAGGGAATTGCCCAAAAAACGGAAGGAAAAGGATATATTAGATACGTAAGGCTAAACAAAATTTAATACGGTTACATTACTAGCATATATTCAATGACTCTTTCTTTCTGGCGTTACACACATTTGGCTTTGGCCTTATTTTCTTCGATATTTTTGCTTTTAGCTTCGGTAACCGGAATTATTCTGGCAATCGATGCGGTTCAGGAAAAAACATTGCCTTACAAAGTAGTAAATTTTGACAAAATAACTTTGGGAGAAACACTGCCAATATTAAAAAAAACGTATCCGGAAATTACAGAATTGAGTATTGATTATAATCAATTTGTAACATTGCAGGCAATTGAAGAGGATGGAAATGACATCAACGCTTATATCGATCCAAAAACCGGTAAAACATTGGGCACTCCTCTCAAAAAGAGTGAGTTTATTCAATGGGTTACCGGTTTTCATCGTTCTTTGTTTCTTCATGAAGCGGGACGATTTTTTGTTGGAGTAATCTCTTTTTGTTTATTATTAATATCCATTTCGGGTTTCGTTCTGGTTTTAAAAAGACAACGTGGAATCCGAAACTTCTTTTCGAAAGTAATCAGGGAATATTTTACTCAGTATTACCATGTTGTTTTGGGAAGATTGGCATTAATCCCGATTTTGATTATCGCCATCACAGGAACTTATTTGTCACTGGAAAGATTCCATTTTTTCATGGGGAAGGAAAAAACCAAGTCTGTAAAAACAGAACTTTCGGCGGAAGAAAAAACAACTTCCATTTTTAAAAATACACTGTTATCAGACGTTAAAAAAATAGAATTCCCTTTTACGGATGATCCGGAAGAATATTATATCATCGAATTAAAAGACCGTGAAATTGAAGTAAATCAGGTTACAGGAACTGTTATTTCAGAAAAACGTTCTCCGCTGACTCTTCAGTTATCTGCCTTGAGCCTGGATCTTCATACCGGAAGAATTCATGCAGTCTGGGCTGTGGTTTTAGCTTTAGCCTGTATCAATATACTGTTCTTTATTTATTCCGGATTTACGATGACGTTAAAACGACGTTCAAGCCGTATAAAAAATAAATTCAGCGCCAATGAAAGCAATATAATTCTTTTAGTAGGATCTGAAAATGGCAGTTCTTTCAGGTTTGCCAATGCGGTCCTGAAACAATTAACAGATCAGGGACACAAAGCTTTTATAACCGAATTAAACCGTTTTGCTGTTTATCCCAAAGCAGAGCATATTATTGTCTTTTCTTCAACACACGGTTTAGGAGATGCTCCTTCAAACGGAACTCAATTTAAATCGCTTTTACACAAGCAACAGCAGCAGCAAAACATTACATTTTCTGTAGTGGGTTTTGGGTCAGAATCATATCCTGATTTTTGCAAATTTGCGATAGAAATCGACCAGCTTTTAGAAACTCAAAACTGGACAGAACGCTTTCTGGAATTGCAGACGGTTAACGACAAATCGGCTGTTGAATTTGTAAACTGGGTAAAATTATGGAGCGAAAAAACCGGAATTCCATTAGCCACTACTCCATCTTTATACAATCATGTTCCCAAAGGGTTACAGAAACTGATGGTTTTAAACAAAACGGCTATTTCTGAAACGGAACACACATTTATACTAACACTTCGTGCCAGTGCTAGAACTAAATTTGCTTCAGGCGATTTGCTGGCAGTTTATCCGGCCAATGATTCCCGTGAACGCCTCTACTCTATCGGAAATCATTCGGGAAATATTCAGTTGGTTGTAAAACTGCATCCACACGGATTAGGTTCAGGATTTTTAAATAATCTGGAAGCAGGAAATACCATTAAAGCCCGAATCATTAATAACAAAGCTTTTCATTTTCCTGTCAAAGCTCCAAAAGTGGCTCTGATTTCAAACGGAACCGGAATTGCCCCTTTCCTTGGAATGATAGAGCAAAACAGAAAAAAAACAGAAACTCATTTGTACTGTGGCTTTAGAATGGAAACCGAAACCGTTTCAGGTTATAAAAAGTTTTCAGATGAAATGATTCAGAAACAAAAACTTACGAGTTTTCATCTGGCTCTTTCGCGTGAAGCGGAACATATATACGTGATGGATTTGATCAAACGAGATACAGCCTTTTTTATCCATTTATTACAGCAAGGTGGTGTCATTATGATTTGTGGTTCGCTTGTCATGCAGAAAGATGTAGAAACAATTCTAGACGAATTATGTCTGGCAAACAACATTAAAAACCTCTATGATTATAAGAAAAACGGTCAGCTACTAACTGATTGTTATTAATATTTTAATATCATGAGGTCATTTTATTATAAAATATTGTTTCTTTTTATACTTATTTCAAGTCTTTCCGGACATTCACAAATATTGCGCAAAAGAACTACCTTGCTAATGGGAGGACGTTTCGATATTAGCATTGTCACCAAAGATTCTTTAACTGCTGAACAAAACATAAACGAAGTTATTGCAGAAATCAGCCGAATTGAAAACCTGATTTCAGACTGGAAACCGGATTCGCAGGTTTCTGAAGTAAATCAAAATGCAGGAATTAAACCCGTAAAAGTAGATCGTGAAGTTTTCGAATTAACACAGAGAGCAATAAAATTATCCCAACTAACCAATGGTGCTTTTGATATCAGTTTTGCCGCTATGGACCGAATCTGGAAGTTTGACGGCTCTATGACCGAGATGCCTTCGGCGGAAGCCATCAAAAAATCAGTAGAAAAAGTTGGTTATAAAAACATCATTTTAGACAGTATTCAATCGACTATTTTCTTAAAACTAAAAGGCATGAAAATTGGTTTTGGCGCTTTGGGAGAAGGATACGCAACCGACAGATGCAGAACTATGATGCTCACCAAAGGCATAAAAGCAGGAATCATAAACGGATCGGGCGATATGAGCACGTGGGGAAAACAGCCTAACGGAGATGACTGGAAAATAGGAATTACGAATCCGTTTAAGCCTGAAAAATTGCTGGCCGTTGTTCAGTTGAATGAAGGTGCGGTAACAACTTCCGGCAACTATGAAAAATTTGTTGTTTTTAATGGTAAACGATATTCTCACATTATAAATCCTGCTACAGGTTATCCTGCTACAGGTTTATGCAGCGTAACTGTTTTTGGTCCCAATGCCGAAACTGCAAACGGTTTAAGTACTTCTATTATGGTTTTGGGTAAAGATGAAGGTTTGCTTTTACTTCAAAAATTTCCATATTACAGTTCTGTGATGATTACTGATAATGGGAAAGTGATTAAATCGAAAAATTTTAAGGTTTCTAAATTTAAAGCTAAATTGTAGGTGATATCAAATAAGATTAAAAAAACAAAATCTAGTGTACGGCCTTTGATAACTTTTTTTAGTACTCATTAAATCTTTTTTGTTTTATTTCTTCATTTTCCGGAGCGAATGTTTTTACAATCGGTTGAATAAAAGAATCTCCATCACCTGGCCATTTTAAGCCAAAACTTGACCATCCTGAATTCCATATCAAAATCATCTCTTTCCAATATGGAATATCTTTTTCTTCATTAAATTTATAATCCTTTTCTAAAATTTCCCTTAATTCTTTTTTGGTTTCAGGGTACCATTCCTTATCTTCTTCGTCATAAACCAGCTCTATTAAACCTAATTCATCTTTAAGTTCATTCAATATATAACTTCTTAAATTCCATCCATACACTATTATGTCTGAACCATATACTGACAAAACAGGGCGGAATTTTAAATTTTCATCACTAATAATGAATCTATGGGACTTAATAGGTATTAATTTAGGAGTTTTCTGAAACCAATCTGAAAATATTTTTTCTTTTTCTATATCTGAAATTGGCTTTTCCCCCCAAGATTTCAGCCATACCTGATTTACGCCTAATACATCCTCTAAAATTGTTTTATACGGCCAAATTAATCTTTCAGTAATTTCTTTATCGTCCTTTTGCCAATTATAAAAATAAGGTATTTCCTCTACCAAAATTTCAGCATTTTCATCAAATGTTTCTGTATACTCAATTTTTTCATACCGGTCAATCGTATGTAGAATCCTTAAGAAATCTTTGTGTTCTGGAGTAAATTCAATAACATATTTACGTTCAATGTTACTAATTTCTTCATCAGTTAATCCAATCCATTTTGCACCATACATCCAATCATCACATACAAAATCTTCCAGGGACGTTTCCGGATCTTTGCTCCAAAATGATTCAGTTCGTTCTTTGACCCAATACAAAAAGTCAATGTAATTTTCAGGTATTTTCTCCATTTCTTTTTTTTTAGTTTCTGCTACCTATCTCCTATTCGAAGACTCACGTGCCAAAACCTCCGTATTCAAAAAAGTAATCTCTTTAACTTCATCACTTTTAGAAGATTTTAGGTTTTTGATAATAATTTCGGCAGCAGCCTTACCCATTTTTTCTGCAGGATGTGTAATTGTGGACAAATTTGGATCAATAATTTGGGAAATCGGGTCATTATTAAAACCTATAATCGCAACATCATCCGGAACTTTTATACCTCTTTTTTTAGCGGTCTGAACAGCACTTACGGCAATAATGTCTCCAGCTGCAAATATACCATCCGGAATAGGCTTTAAATCAAACAATTTATTGCTTGCCTTTACTCCGTCTTCATATGTAACTGATTTTAAATTCACAATCAGTTCTTCATCCACAGGAAAATTATGATCTTTTAAGGCTTCGATATAACCTCTTCTTCTTTCATTATATAAATTACCAAATTCTGATCCCGCAGTTAAATGTGCTATTCGGGTACAGCCCTGATCAATTAAGTGTTTCGTAGCTTTATAACCTGCTGAATAATTGTCGATGATGACCCTGAAAGTATTAAAATCCTTAGGAACCCTGTCGACAAAAACTAACGGAATATTATTGTTTGAAAACTGAAGAAAATGCGATGTATCCCTAGTTTCCATAGCCAATGAACAAATAACACCGCTTACACGATTGCTATATAAAGACTTAGCCATGCTTGCCTCTTCTTCAGCAGAATCATGGGATTGCATAATAATGACAGTATAACCGGATTTTTGAGCTGTAATTTCGATACCGCTAATCAAAGAAGATAAAAAAGGCTGCGTAACAGTCGGAATCAAAACACCTATAGTTTTGGTTTTATTTCCACGTAAACCTGCTGCTAAAGTATTGGGCACAAAACCCATTTCTTCGGCAGTTTTTTTTACTTTCTTTATCGTTTTTTCACTAATGGTGTGATGGTCTTGTAAAGCTCTGGAAATTGTTGAAGTAGCTAAATTTAACTTTTTAGCAATATCATAAATGGTTACATGCTTATTTTCTTCCATGAAATAAATAATAAATAGGTGTAAATATAACTATTTTCTACCCAACAAATAATCTGCTAAAAGTCTGCTTGATTTAAGAAGGATATATTTTGTAATTTTAAAAATCAAAACTGCATTAACATGACCAATTCCCTTTTTATATTAGCAAACAAAAATCTTAAAAAAATAATTGTTACAGGAATTACTTATGTGTTCTCTGTTTCAGCTTTTGCACAGACAGAAAATAGGAATTGGAACGGTAAAAAATGTGCTGTGGTACTGACTTACGATGATGCCTTAAATATTCATTTGGACAAGGTGATTCCGATGCTGAATTCATATCAACTGAAAGGTACTTTTTATCTGATAGGTTCCTCCCTTGTTGTTTCTCAGAGAATCGAAGAATGGAGAATGGCTGCAAAACAAGGTCATGAACTTGGAAATCATACTTTAAACCATCCCTGCAACGGGAATTTACCCGGAAGAGAATTTGTAAAACCGGAAACTGATTTGTCCAAATATACTGTTGCGAGAGCCGTTAAGGAAACCCAAATCACGAACACTTTACTAAAAGCTATTGATGGTAAAGACGAACGTACTTTTGCTTATCCATGTGGAGATTTAACCATTAGGGATACACTTTATTATAATTTTCTAAAAAATGATTTTGTGGCTGCCCGGGGAGTGTCATCAGGATATTTAAAAAGAAAAGAGGTAGATTTTTCGAATATAAATTCCTTTTTCCAAAACGGAAGTACAGCCGAACAAATGATAGCCCAAGTTGAAGAAGCGGAAAAAAAGGGTTCTTTTATTGTTTTTCTGTTTCACGGAGTTGGCGGTGAACATTCCTTAAATATCGATTTGGAAGAACACAGAAAATTACTCGAATATTTGAAGAAAAGAAAAAAAGATATTTGGGTAACAACAATGGTGGATTTGGCGAAATATAGTAGAGGAAATTAAATTTCTGCCGATCAATTTTAATCTAATTGATCGACAGGAACATGCTATGAACCAACTATTTCGTCAACAATTCATTTACCAATTCATTCAAGTTATTACCATGAATGTTTTTAGCCAGGATAATTCCGTTTTTGTCCAGTAAAACATTGAATGGTAAAGCTTGCACCATATAATCTGCTGCTGCTGGCGAACTCCAGTATTTTAAATCACTAACCTGTGTCCATGGCAGTTTTTGTTTTGTAATTGCTCCGGTCCAGGCAGGTTTTTTGGTATCTAATGAAACACCGTAGATTTGAAATTTTTCAGGATAGGCATTGTATAATTTTAATAATTCGGGCTGCTCTTTGATACAAGGACCACACCATGAAGCCCAAAAGTCAACCAATACCATTTCTCCTCTTAAAGAGGAAAGTGAAACATTATTACCACTTGTATCCGGAAGATCAATTTCGGGAGCTATATCGCCAACTTCCAGACCTACAACCTGTGCTCTAACTGCAATCACAGAAAAAAACAAAAATACTGCAACAAATAATTTCTTCATATTTAATATCAATTTAGGTATCAATCCTGATTTATATTTGAGACAAATATAAATAACAACACTTAATTTTAAAATAAAAGTTGAGCTTATTCTATTGTAAAAATAAGTTTCATTTTATTTGTCAGGTATTTTTTTTATTATTTACTTTGTTATTCAAAGTACTTTATTTTAGAAATAGTATTGAATGATATATTCGTTTTTAGTTGTCATTTGATGCTGTTATTTTTTAGTTAAAAACTTTGAAATTCAAAGAACTTTAAAAGTAAAAAATGATATAAAAGATCAGATTGTTGAGAAGATGTACGAGTACAGTAAAAAGCCTTATCAGAAATATTTTAAAAGAAATAAGCCGTGGGAAATTGACAAAATAACACTATTGAAATATCCCGAAGGTACTTTAGGAAATGTTTTAGGGAATTTTCTTTCAAAAAATCATTTTGATATGCAGCCTAAATTAGAAGACCATGATATTATTCATGTTTTGACCAATACGGGAATATCTGTTATAGACGAAATAGGAATGCAGTATTATCTTCTGGGAAACGGAAAGAGGAGTTTGTATCTGTTTTTAGTCATTTTTTCGGGTACTCCTTTCTACCCTAAACAAATTCGATATTTTTTTGAACAATACAAAAGAGGTAAAAAAGCACATTCTTTTTATTATCTGAATTTTTCAAATATGCTTTTAGTGCCCATTCATGTAATTCAAGACATTTTTAATATTTCAACTTATGGAAACAATCGATAAAAAACTTTCACAGGAAATTCAGACTATTGAATTAGTAATTGGAACTTTTATAATCAATACAGTTTTATTTACCTTTTATATAATCAGTAACAAAAATTCTAATGTTTTGGTATTTGCTTCACCATTTGTTGTTTCGACTTTACTCCTGAACGGAATCATGTTCTTTCATCTTACAAGCCGTTTTGTAACACTATATGATGAGCGAAAAGATATAGGAGTTAAAACTCTGCTGCTGCTGAGTAATATTCCTGTTGCGTTTTTATATTATAGTATTGCTATTAAATCCTGAGTATGAAAAATAATCAAAAAAAAAGCTATAAGTAGTAACTCATAGCTTTTAGATATTTTATTAAAACAAAATTAATTCGTCGTTGGAAGTACAATTCCAGTCTGGTCCAGTAAATAAACCAAAGTCGTCATAGTAGCTGCACCAAGTTCCAGTTCTCTTTTATTGATGGCATCAAATTTATCATTTGCCGCATGGTGATAATCAAAATAACGTTGTGAATCTGGTTTTAATCCAGCTTTAACTATCGCTTTAGAAGTTAAATGATCAATATCTGAACCTGCGTGTCCAATTGTAAAACTATGAACTAAATAAGGTTCAAAAAGAGGTGCAAATCCCTGTATTTTCTTAAGGTTAGCATCATCTGCCTGAATCGAAAACCCTCTTGGAGTAAATCCGCCTGAATCACTTTCTAAAGCAAAAATATGGTTTTCGTTCTTTTGCTTTGAAACCTCTTCATATTTAGCACCACCTTTTCCACCGTTTTCTTCGTTCATAAATAAAACGACGCGAATTGTATTTTTTGGTTTGTAATTGAAACTTTTAAGAATACGAACCACTTCCATACTTTGTACTATTCCTGCGCCATCATCGTGAGAACCATCTGCCAAATCCCAAGAATCCAAATGTCCTCCTACAACCATAATATTTTCAGGTGTTACCGTTCCTGTCAATTCACCAATTACGTTATAGGATAATGCATCAGCTAATGTCTCGCACGATTGTTTAAAATAAAATTTTAAGGCCGGATTATTCTTTAAAGCTGCACTTAATAACTCAGCTCCATTTGTACTGATGGCAGCTGTTGGAATATATTGTTCCTTTGGTAAATCACCATAACTTTGAGCTCCTGTATGCGGAAAATCATCTAAACGCAAATTCATAGAACGAACAATCGTTCCTACTGCACCTAGTTTAGAAGCTTCTTTGGCACCGGCAAATCTCTGATCTACACAAGCTCCGTATGACATAAAGGTTTCAATGTTTTCAGGATTCATTGGTCTGTTGTAGAACACAATTTTCCCTTTTACTTTATCTCCTAAAGTCTTTAATTCTTCAATACCCTGAACTTCTATAACTTCAGCTGTAAGTCCGGCTTTTGGTGTGGCAACTGAGCCTCCCAAAGCACAAATTGGTACTGTAGTTTTTACTTTTCCATTTAAAATAAAAGCAGTTTCTTTTTCGCCACGTACCCAATGCGGCACCATAACTTCCTGCAAATACACTTTATCAAGTCCTAAACTTTCTAACTGAGCCTTGGTATAATTAATAGCTAATTGAGCATTTTGAGATCCTGACAAACGGCTTCCGATGTCATTAGACAAATATTCAAGCCAGGTGTAACATTTGGAATCCGTTAAAGCTTTTTTATAAAATAGTTTAATATTTTTTTCATCATTTGATTGAGCAAATGAAGCCAATCCGTTTAAAACGAAAACAGCTAAAAGAATTGTTTTTTTCATTGGTTATAAAGTATTTGGGGTTGTTTTTTTTGGTTTTACAAAAGAACAAAATTCTTTATAACTCTTATAATTTTTTAGTTGTCTTTTTCTAAAAAAACAAGAATATTATTATTTCACCTGGATAATTTTATTTTTTGTGCTGATGCCATTTTCATTAAAAGCTTCTATTGTAAAATAATATGTTGTTCCTTTATCCAAACCTCTAAAATCATATAAACTTTCATCATAAACCATAATCGCATTATATAATTTATCGGGAGCAATTCCGTAATAAATAGTATATCCAATTGCGTCGGCTTGTTTTTTCCAGATAATCATGGCATTACGGGAGTCTTTAGTGTTTCTGTTTACTTTGAAAGCAACAACTGGTTTTGGTTTTACCGTTAATCCATTTCCAAAAACTCTGAAATCTGAAACAGCAAATAATCCCGAAGCATTATGAATATTTTCCATTTTGATGTAACGGGCTGTTATTGATTTTGTTAATTCAACATAATCATGCGGAACATCTTTATCATTTTTAGATTTATCAACTACTAACTTCCAGTTTTGAGCATCATCAGACATATAGATTTTATATTGATAATAAATATCCATTGCTTTGTTGTACTGCGTCGCCTTATGATCGGCATAATTGATTTGCAGGGCATTGATTTGCATTTTCCTGCCTAAATCAAGCTGGAGCCACTCACCCGGATTACTTGTTTTAGCCGACCAATAGGTCTGAATATTTTCATCAGTTAAATTTGAAGCATCATAACAGAATTCTTCATAGATTTTTTTTCCTCCATTATCCATTCTGTGTGTTTCAACCTCCATACAAGCCTCTGAAGAAGAAACTGTTACCGGTTTTTTATAAGATAACAACATCCATCCTGAAGAAGCACCTTGCTTATGATCGCGTGATCCTGTTGGTAATTTTATCGGGAAATCTCCATAAGATGTATTCGAATACATGACATCGTCTTTATCAAATCCGGCAGGAAACATATCGATACGACGCTCAAAACGATCTTTTATTGAAATTTTACATGTTCCTGTATTCCAGTAATTGCCATAATTATCTGCAAAAGTATTTCCGTGTCCGGCCCCAATTACAAATCCACCTGGTTTATACGACATAGGATTGTGCTCTTGATATACAAATGGTCCAAGTGGATTATCTCCCACATGAACTCCGTTTGCATAGCCCTTAAATTCAGTTGCGGGAGCTCCGTATTGCATGTAATATTTTCCGTTGTGTTTAGTCATCCAGGCACCTTCAATAAAATTACCCCAGGGCGCTGGTTCCATGTCATTATTTGGTCCAAAACGTTCCCAACCGTGCTTTGCCGGATCTAAACCTACAACTGCTTTTGCCTGACCGTAGGGTTTTTGAATATCTTCAACTTCTGTTGCTGCATACAATTTTGCGTAATCGGCCTGATTTCCTTTTGGAAGCCAGGTTTTGTAATCTACTTCAACGCCTACAAGTGGCAATTTTCCGCTTGAACCGTAATACATATAGACTTTTTTATCATCATCCTGAAAAATGGCAGGATCCCAGGTTGGCAGCATTGCTCTATCAACGTGTCTTACCCAACGTCCGGATTTTGGATCGGCCGTTTTCCAAACCGGATGATCTTTTTTCCATGTCGACCCCACATAAAATAAAGTATCATTTACAACCCATGCCGCTGGTGCGCATTGATCGTCATCTCCCGGCTGCCTTTGAAAACTTCCGTAAACAAAGTTCCAGTCGGACATGTCTTTACTCCAAAAAAAACCTGCCTGATTGGTAGCAAATAAATAATAATCGCCTTTGTAGGTTATAATCACCGGATCAGCACTGGAACGACGCGATTCCGGAATTCCATTGTGATTGTAAGTTGTATAATTATAGCCAATATTTATTGGATTACAATAAGTAGTTGCCGGCTTATTGGGATCAAACCATTCTGTTTTTACAGAAATACTGGATTGTTGTGCCGAGATATTACTATTAAAGCTTACCAAAACCAGCAAAAGAGATATAGAAGATAGTTTATACATTTTTTTATTTTTTTGTTTTAAAAATCCGATTAAGAAAGTTTAAAAGCTATTCTTTATTCTTTGATTAAGTAACTCTGGTTCATTTGTAGTTATATAATCGAATTTATTATCAATAATCCAATCCATGACATCAGCATCATTAACAGTCCAGATATTCAAAGTGATTTTATTGTCTTTAGCTTCTTTTATCCATTCGGGGTGTTTTTTAAATACCGAATAATGATAATCTACTCCTGTAATTTTATCTTTTTTAATTTCTAAAGGAGATTTATTTCCTTCTAAATATTGCAAAGAAGTTTTAGAATCAATTTCACGAATTTGTTTTAGAATTTCATAATCAAAACTGATATACGAAATCATTTTTTCGGCATTGAATTTCTTTACGGTTTCAAAAACTTTTAGGGCAGTCATTTTTCCTCTTTCTTTACTTATTTCTGAAGGTTTTATTTCGCACACCAGGGTTGTATATTTGTTGTTTTTCTTTCCTTCCAGAATATATTCCCTTAAAGTGGGCAGCTTCTCACCATTAAAAAGAGTGAACTTACTCAGGTCAGCATATTTTGTTTCTTCGATGATTAATTTGTTATAATGTGCGTCATGATTGATTACCAATGAATCATCAGCAGTTCTCCATACATCAAATTCAGAGCCAGGCAGTTTAAGGTCAATTGCGTGTCTTAATGCTGCAATAGAATTTTCGGGTAAATTATTCGTTTTCCAGGCTCCACGGTGTGCTACAATGGCATTTTTATTCGTACTACAGGAAGAAAAAACTACTATTATCAGCATGAAAAGAAATATTCTAAATATTTTCATAGGCTTCATTTTTATAAAATTGAAATTTTTTATAATTGCTTTATAAAAAAGCCCTTCGTATAACCAGTACGAAGGGCAATTACTACTAACAAACCAATTAATTAGTTAACTCAAAACTAACTTTCTTATCGGCAGTTGAATTTCCTCCAACGAAAACATCAAACTGACCGGATTCTGCTACAAATTGTAAATCAGAATTATAAAATTTTAAATCTTCAACCGTGATCTCAAAAGTCACCGTTTGTTTTTCACCCTTTTTAAGTGCTATTTTTTTAAAGTTCTTCAATTCTCTAACTGGTCTTGTTACTGAACCAACTAAATCCCTGATATATAACTGAACGGTTTCTTTTCCGTCATAATTTCCTGTATTGGCAACATCAACAGACACTTTTAATTTTCCTCCGAAATTCATTTTGTCAGAAGAAATTTTCAGGTTCGAATACTCAAAAGAGGTATAACTCAAACCAAAACCAAATGGGAACAATGGCTCGTTTCTTTCATCAATATAATTAGATCTGAATTTTTCAAATTTCCCTTCTGAATTAGAAAGCGGTCTTCCAGTATTTTTGTGTGCATAATAAATTGGTAGCTGCCCAACGCTTCTTGGGAAAGTTGCTGTTAATTTTCCGGAAGGATTTACATCTCCAAATAAAACATCCGCAATAGCGCTACCTGCTTCAGAACCTGCAAACCAAACATTTAAAATAGCTGGAACTGTAGCATTTTCATCGTTAATTACTAACGGACGACCGTTAAACAATACCAAAACAACTGGTTTTCCTGTTTTTAATAAGACATTTAATAAATCTTTTTGTGCTTGCGGAATTTTTAAATTTGTACGGCTGCTTGATTCTCCGCTCATTTCTGCAGATTCTCCAAGTGCTGCTACAATCACATCAGATTGTTGAGCAACCTTTAAAGCTTCTGCTAATAATTCTTCTTTCGAACGACTATCGCGGTGTAAGGTTTTCCCAAACATGGTTGCATTAGTTTCAAAAGTTTCATCATAATCTAAATTGCTTCCCTTCGCATATAAAACTTTAGTTGAAGATCCTGCTACTTCTTTAATTCCTGCTAGTAATGAAACTGCATTTTCCATTTTTGTAGCCACACTCCAGGTTCCCGGCATGTTTTCTTTGGCATCAGCCAATGGTCCGATAAGAGCAATAGTTCCAGATTTTTTAAGAGGCAATAGCTGATTTTGATTTTTTAGTAAAACCAATGACTGAGCCGAAATTGATCTTGCTTCCTTTCTGCTGTTTGATGTAAAGATTTCTGTTTTTGCTCTTTTTTCATCACAATATTTATATGGATCTTCAAATAATCCTAAATCGTATTTAGCTTCTAAAATAAGTTTTACAGCATTATCAATTTGCGAAATTGTAACTCTTTTTTCGTCTAATGATTTTTTCAAAGTAGTTAAAAAACCTTCTCCCACCATGTCCATTTCAACGCCAGCGTTTAAAGACAAAGCTGATACATCTTGTAAATTACCCATTCCGTGTTCGATCATTTCAGGAATTCCTGTAAAATCTGTTACTACGAAACCTTTAAATCCCCATTGGTTTCTTAAAACATCGGTCATTAACCATTTGTTTCCAGTTGCCGGAATTCCGTCAACCTCATTAAAAGAAGCCATGACAGACCCTACACCTGCATCAACAGCTGCTTTGTAAGGAGGAAAATAATCATTAAACATTCTGATATGACTCATATCAACGGTATTGTAATCACGACCTGCTTCTGGTGCGCCGTATAAAGCAAAGTGTTTTACACAGGCCATTATCGAATTATTTTTTGAAAGATTATGCTGCTGATAACCGTTTACCATTGCTTTTGCAATTCGGCTTCCTAAATAAGGATCTTCTCCTGAACCCTCAGAAATTCTTCCCCAGCGTGGATCACGGGAAATATCAACCATTGGCGAAAATGTCCAGTTAATGCCATCAGCACTTGCTTCCTGAGCTGCAATTTGAGCACTTCTTTCGATCAAATTCATATCCCAGGTACAAGATAATCCCAACGGAATAGGGAAGGTTGTTTCATAACCATGAATCACATCCATACCAAAAATTAACGGAATTTTTAAACGGCTTTTCTCAACAGCTATTTTTTGTACTTCTTTAATTTTCTGAACTGACTTAATGTTAAATAAACCTCCTACTTTTCCCTCGGCAATATTTTTTGCAATATCAGAACTGTTAGCTTGTCCTGTAGTAATATCTCCAGAAGTTGGTAAATTTAGTTGCCCCAGCTTTTCATCAAGAGTCATTTTTGACATTAACTCTGTAATAAATTCGGCTTTGGCTTTTATTTTTGTTTGTTTTTTTTGGCTATAGCCATATACTGAAAAGCACAAGACCAGTAGTACTAATTTCTTATTCATTATTTTTTATTTTAATTATTTTTCACTTGTTGAAACATCCAATCGTAAATTTCTTTATTATCATATACAAGAGTCCAACTGTCGTGATTTGCATCATCAAAAATGGTAAGCTTTATATTTGCATTACAAGCTTTCAATTTTTTATAAATAGCTACAGAATAGTTTACATCAACCACATCATCCAATAAACCGTGAAATATCTGGATAGGAATAGTCGCTATTTTACAGTTTTCGATCATTGGAACGCGATCTACAAATCCGGCAATTGGTACTAAAGCAGCAAAAGTTTCCGGATGTTCAAAAGCAAGATTCCAAGCTCCCCATCCGCCCATACTGAGTCCGGTTAAATAAATTCTATTACTGTCTATATTGTATTCTTTTTGGATTTTTAAAATCAATCGATACAAAACTTCTGCGTCCCAATATTCCTTTTTCGGACATTGTGGAGCCAAAACATAAGCATCTAATTCGTGCGTTTTCAAATATTTAAATGGACCGTGCACTTTTACTTTTTCAATATCATTTCCTTTTTCACCGGAACCGTGAAGAAACAGTATAAGCGGTTTCTTTTCTTTAGTATTCGCTGGAATATTCAAGGCATAATTCAGTTCTTTTTTAGTTACAATCTTCGTTTCGATTGTACCCTTTACTTCCGTTTGCGAAAAAGAAACCAAAGGACCTAATAAGGCAAAAGCCAGAATTTTAATTTTTTTCATTTTTAAAAATTGTATTTACCTGATTTAAATCCAAGTTTCATTAAACCTTGTTGTACTTCTGGTGCATTCATAAATAATTTCCATAGCAAACCTGATCTGTAGTTTTCAATCATTACTACTTCCGGACCCTGATCGATTGCTAAATATCGCTTTGCAGTCCAATTATTTTGCAAACTTACTGCATCGTAAAAACCGGCTCCTCCCCAAGTTTCACTCTTATGATTCTCAAATAAATTTCGAATTACAGCAATAGATTCTTTTGGAGTATAAACAATTGAACTAATCGCTGCCGTTGGAGAAATAACACCTTTGTCATTACTTGGCATGTGTGCATCATAACCTACAGATCCATCCTCATTACGAGAATACGATGCTGTTAGTCCCCAATAATCAGCTCCATAGCCTTTAAATTTCTTAGGATTTTCTATACAATATTGATAATCAATTTTAACCTGATTTGAATTTAAATTCCAATAATTCGCATATTGATCGCTTAATTGATTTGGATCTAAGCCTAAATAAGAATAATGTGCCCAAAATAAAGGTCCCCCAAATTCCTCAGCTCCATTGTGTTTCAAAATCAACGGAATATTATATTTTGTTTTAGCTGAAACGATTCCTCCGCTTCTTGCCCAGCCTTCGTGATACGCTTTTGCATCAATTGAATGTGTTGGCGAAGATGCCGCTAGTACATAAGTGATTAAGCATTCGTTGTAACCTTCTAATGCAAAATCCATCTGCCACGCGTAATTAGGAGACCAGTGCCAATACAATACATTTTTATTATTAGTAAACCATTTCCAATCGACTCCTTTCCAAAGTACATCATATTTTTGAGCAACAGCTTTTTCTTCCTCAGAACCTTCTTTTAAATATTCACGAACCGCAATCATTCCCGCAGCCAAAAATGAAGTTTCAACTAAATCGCCGCCATTATCTTTTATTCCAAAAGGTTTTACTTTTCCTGTATTTCCGTCTATCCAGTGTGGCCATGCTCCGTGAAAACGATCGGCTTTGCCTAAAAAGTATGCAATTTTGTTCAGTCTCTCAACTCCTTGGTCTTTTGTAATATATCCTTGTGAAATTCCGGAAACAATAGCCATTAATCCAAAACCGGAACCTCCCGTAGTTACAATGTTTGCGTCATTTTCAGGATAAACTCCATCCGGGTGATAGCGTTCTCGTGCCAATCCAGAGTTTGGTTCTGCATAATCCCAGAAATATTTAAAAGTTTGTTTTTGAACAACATCTAAAAGTTGCTCATCTGATAGTTTTTCGACAGAAGGTTTAATTTCTTCTCCTTTTTGATTTTGTTCTTTCGAACCACAGCTCAAAAAAGCAAATGAAAGTACTAAAAGTGAAAATCTAATCATGTCTAAATTTTAAAGTGATTTTTATAATGAAATCACTTCCTCCGAATTGAAGGAAGTGATTTTTAAAAGGATTTTATTAATAACCCCCAGGATTTTGAGAAGAATATCCAACCGATTCTCTAATGAAGAAAGTTGGTATTGGCCATAATTCGTGTTTACCTACAACAAATGTTTTTCCATCTGCTGCCATTGCCGCTTGGGCTTGTCCAGTTCTAACAAGATCAAACCATCTGTCATGTTCGAAAGCTAATTCTACTCTTCTTTCTTTCCAAATAGCAGTTCTGACATCTGCTTGAGAAACAGCAGGAGTATCTCCTAAGTTAGCTCTGTGTCTTACTTGATTCAATAAAGGAGTCGCTGCACCTGTTTGACCTAATTCATTTAAAGCTTCTGCTTTCATTAACAAAACTTCAGCATATCGTAAATATCTAAGGTTTGTATCTGTAAACTCTACATTATAAAAATCAGATGAATACGCTTTGTAATTATACATTGGATTGGTTACAGTCGATGCAACTACACGTCCGTCATATAAAACTGAAGCTCTAAAAATAATTGTAGCGGCTCTTCTAACATCACCTCCCTCATAAGCATCAGCTAAACCTTGTGATGGTGTATTGAAACCCCATCCCCATCCTCCAGCACCTCTAGGCGCTTGAGAAACAGTATAATTGCCAATTCCTAATTTTAAATCTGAAGTTGGTGAACCCACTCCATTGATTTCAAAGATTGACTCAGAACCAAATTCTCCTTCTTTTTTAAACTGTAAAGAATAATCTGAAACTAAAGTATAACCTGTTACTTTATCACAGTTGTCAATTACTTCCTGCCATTTCTTTTGGTATAAACTAACTTTTGCAAGTAATGCATAAGCTGAACCTTTAGAAACTCTTTCTTTATCGTTAGCAGAATAAGCCGATTTCTCAGGCAGTAATTCAGTTGCTTCAGCTAAATCTTTTTCGATAAAAGTATATACCTCTGCAGCTGTTTTACGCGTTAACTGCATTACTTTATCTTCTTCAGATAATGGTGTATTTGCTAAACGGTCAACAATTGGAACACCTCCATAACCTTTTACTAAAGTAAAATACATGAAAGCCCTCATGAATTTAGCTTCACCAATTAATCTGTTTTTTAATGCTGGCGTAACTTTATCTAATTGAGGAAGGTATGTTAATGCTTGATTACATCTGTTAATTCCTGCATAATTTGCTTTCCAAACACTTTCAAATGATGGAGTTGAAGCATTGTAAGTCAAAGCATCAATAACGTCTTTATCTGTTCCTGTATCTCCAGGGTCAGAACCTTTATCAGCATCATCTGAAATTATACTTGTAACAGCATTCCATCCAAAAGATGACATGTCCCAAGATAAAAACTGGTTGTAAATAGATGTAACCAATTCAGTAGCTTTACTATCTGTATTAAGGTATTCTACATCAACCGGAATTTTATCCGTTTGATCCACATCTAAAAAATCATCTGAACATCCTGAAAAGAGAAGCCCAGCAAGTAAAAGTGATATATAAAGTCTTTTCATAATATTAAAATTTTAAATTAGCTCCAATAACAAATGATCTCAATGAAGGGTAAGCATCAAGCTCAACACCTTGAGTACCTGTTACTAATTCACCGTCTCCTAGAGCTTCTGGTGAAAATCCTGAGAATTTCTGAGTAATAAAAGGATTAACCGCATTCACATATAGTCTACAGAAACTGATAAAACCGTCTTCTTTTAAAGGAAGTTTGTATCCTACAGTAATGTTGTTAATTCTAAAGAAATCCGCTGATTCTAAGTAATAAGTTGAAGCAACTGGAACGTAATTAAATGGTGCCGGATTTGAAGCTGTGGTATTAGTTGGAGTCCAGAAATCTCTAGTTAAAGAAGCTTCTATATTTTCACCTGAAAAACGTTGTGCTTTTTTACCATTATAAACTTTTGCTCCTCCTGTTCCATAACCGTCAACAGACAAATCAATATTTTTATAATTTAAACCTAAAGTAACTCCGTAATTAAGAGTTGGAAGAACCGATCCAACATATTTTTTATCATTAACCTCATTTAATGCCCCTTGAGCAACTTTGTCTCCACTTGCATTGTAGTACAACATTTGACCATTTGCAGGATCAACTCCCGCATATTCGTACATGAAGAAACTACCCAATGGCTGTCCTACAGAGGTATTATATAATAATTTAGTATTTTGTCCATTTCCTAAATTACCTCCAATAATCTGTGCAATTGCTGGATTATTTAAACTAGACAATTTATTTTGATTATGAGAGAAGTTACCCCCTACCCAGTAGCTTAAATTGTCATTGATTTTATCATCCCAACGCAAAGAAACCTCGTAGCCTTTATTTGAAACTTCACCAACGTGAGTAGCCGTTCTTTGTGTCAATCCTGAAGTTGAAAGCGGAATAACATATAAAATTGCATTCTCAGTATTTTTATCATAAACATCAAAAGATCCTTTTAACCTGTTGTTAAACATTTCAACATCAAAACCTGCAGAAAGTTCTTCTACAACTTCCCAAGATAAGTTAGGGTCGATAGATGAATCTACACTGATTCCCTGACCTGAATCTGGTCCATAATTTAAACCTGATGTAAATGTTTGATTATTTAATGGAACATTTTGATTTCCTAATTTACCCCAAGAACCTCTAATTTTTAATAAATTAATTGTTTTTGAATCTTTCAAAAAGTCTTCTTTAGATACGATCCATCCAGCTCCTAATGATGGGAATGTTCCCCAGCGATTTCCGTCAGAAAATTGAGATGATCCATCACGTCTTACAGTTCCAGTTAATAGATATTTATCCATTAATTTATATTGGAAACGAGCAAAATAAGATGATAATTTCTTTTGGCTGAACGCTACATCACTATAACCTACCACACTTGGTCCGTAAGGAACATTATCTAGCGCCCAGTAGTTAGAATTAGATTCTACATTTTTTCTGGTAACTGTTAATTTTTCTTTTGTACCAATTACATTCGTTTCTATACCTGCTGTAACTTCTACATCGTGAATTTCTGCAAACACTTTGTTATAAGTAAGATAGTTAGATAAGTTCCAGTTGAAATATTGCTCTCTATTTCTAGTTAAAGTATTTGTATTTAAACTGCTTGTATCATAAGCTGATGCAACTCTGTTTGGGTCTGCAGCTAACCATAGAGCCAGATTATCTACGTAATTGTATTGCTTGTAAGTATAAAATTCTCCGTTAAATTGTGATGTAAATTTTAATGATTTTGTAATATCATAATCTAATTTCAAACCTCCTTGAAGAATAACCGTCTGCTGTTTTTCGTCATTATAATCTACAGCACTTACAGGATTTCCAACTGAATTAAATTGTGAACCTGTTTCAGCTGCTACTCCATTATTAACAAATTGGACACCATATTTTCCGTCAGCAAAACGTACAGGAATTATAGGTGATTGTCTGTAAGCTGTAGTAAATGCAGATAGTGGTTTCGGTGTATTTTTAATAGAAGTAACACTGAAATTTTGACTTAATTTAAGTTTGTCTGAAATTTTATACTCGTTATTATTTCTAATGGTTGTACGAGAATAATCTGTTCCATTTAAAATTCCTTTCTCCTCGTAATTTGCAGCACTTAAAAAATACTTAACACTTTCTGATGATCCAGAGATAGCAATGTTATTTTCTGAAAATGTACCTGTTCTTGTAATTGCATCATACCAATTTGTATTAACTGGCTGATTTAAAGAAAATTTGTTTGGATCATTGAAAGCAGCATTACTATAACGGGCAAATTCCTCGCTATTAGCCATTTTAACTTTTTTCAAAGCAGTTTTAAAACCACTGTAACTATCAATATCTACAGTCAATTTTCCTTTTCCTGCTTTAGTAGTAATCATGATGACTCCATTTGCACCCCTTGTACCATAAATAGCAAGAGCAGAAGCATCTTTTAAAACTTCATAAGAAGTAATGTCATTAGTATTAATGTTATTGATATTATCAGTTGGCATACCGTCAACAACATATAAAGGATTTCTTCCTCCTAGTGCAGTTCCAACCCCTCTAATAACAACAGAAGGTGTTCCACCAGGAGTGTTTGAAGCAGTTACCTGAACCCCCGCCGCTTTACCTTGGATGGCTTGAGTTGCATTTGCTACCTTCATTTTGGTAATTTCTTCTGATTTTAATGAGCTTACAGCAGAAGTATTATCAATTTTCTTTCTGGTACCATATCCAATTACAACAACTTCCCTTAAAACAGTGTCACTTGACTCTTCTAAAGTAATTGTCATTGGTGCGGCTGTTGCCGGTACAGAAACCGCATCAAAGCCTAACATAGATACCTTTAATATATCTCCAGGTTTAGCATTGATTGTAAAGTTTCCGTCGAAATCTGCATCTGCAGTAGCTCTGGCATCAGATGAAGCTATAATTGCTCCGGGAATTCCCATCCCGCTACTATCTACTACTTTTCCTTTAATTGCCTGCCCAGACATATATGCCGGTAATAGCAAAAGTGCTAAAAAGCTAAAAATAAAATTTTTCATACAGTATGTAATCGTTTAAGTTAGTTGAGCCAAATTAAACATTTACAACGTTGTAGTACATCAAATACTACTACAACACAGCTACATCAATACTTTAAAAAACAATCATAATCAAATGATAATGAGACCAGTAAATGTTTAATTAATTTTATTAAAAAAACATTATGATGTAGTAATGATGTATTAGAATTACATAAAAAATGATATGCAAAAATATAGAATACCTAAAATTCCCCTACAAATCTTATACATTTAATAAAAATTTAGATAGATTTTCTTCCTGAGAGAGATTTAATTTCTTTCTTAAGCGATATCTGTGTAATTCTACACCTCTAAATGATATGTTCATCATAGGTGCTATCTCCTTGGAGGAAAGATTCATTTTTAGGTAAACACAGAGTTTAATATCTTTTGGAGTAAGATTTGGGTATTTCTTTGAAAGATTAATTATAAATTCATTATGAATCTGATTCAGATTGGTTTCAAAGATTTCCCATTCATGTTTATTGACTTCATTTATCTTAATAGCTTTTTTAATTTCACTTTTGAGCTTATTAAAATCTTTTTCTGAGTTCAGAATATTCTGAATATTTTCAATCATTTCACTTTGTTTAGCAATAGATAATGATTTTCCGGCAACTTCAGAAGATTTTGTCTGCAGTTCAAGTTCCAGAATGTGTTTTTCGTATTCCTGAATGTTCAATTCGTTCTCTGCTTTTAATTCCATTTCAAGAATTTCCCTCTGATGTTTCAACTCCTCTGACTGCAATTTTAATTTTTGCAAATAACGAATCTTATTCCATTTGTAGTATAAAAACAACACTGTTGCTATTATTAAGAGGTATAACAAAATCATCCAAAATGAAAAATACCAAGGCTTTGCAACATTAAAATCAAAACCTGCAACAGTATAGTAGTTTGCACCATCGTGTTTGTAAACATTTACATGATGATTTCCACTACTTAAATTATTTAAAATAATTAATCCGTTTGAAACCGGAATAAATACCTCTCCATTATCAAGTTTATAAAACAAATTAAGTTTACCGGCTCCATAAATTCCTGAAATGACATTTATTTGCAATTCAGTATTATATTTGATTTTTGAATCGTTTAATATTAAATTTTCTTCGTTAAAAGATTCAATCTTAACGGTTGAGTTTTGCTTATTTTCATATTTCAATTCTAAGGATATAAAGCCGTCGTCAAGATTTAGTAAATAATGATTAGCATCTTTAAATATTCTTAAATTATCGTTGATTAGTTTTCCTTTATAATATTTTGCCTGAATAATGTTCCATGTAAATTTATTTCCAATAGCTTCTATGTGATATAAAATTCCATCCTGTAATACCATAAAATGATCTTCATCTATACTTATTATATCTGAAACATTTTTAAAGTTCTCATTAAATAATTCATTACCCTCTAATTTGTTGATTATTGAATTATAAGTATACCATGAATTATTGATGAGGAATAAAATTTCGTTTCTAAACTCAAATATCTTAACCCCAAAATCATTTTTTATCTTACTTTGCTGTGTGATATTTTCAACTTTTTTGGTTGTGAAATTATCATCATATATTACACGATATAAACCACGATAATTATCTGCTGCCCAAATTTCATTCTTTTTGTTTTGGGCTACATATTTTATAGGTTTAGAAAGGTCTTTAATTATTTTGTTTTTAGTTAAATCTGAAAGGTCATTATATGCTATAACACCACTATAAGTTGATTGAAAATAAGTATTATTAATGCTGCTTTTCGATAAATTCCAGCCGCCGTTGATATTATTTATTTTAGACAGGGAACCATTTTCATATGAAAATGTACCATCGTTATGACCAATAATGTATTTGTTGTTAATTTCTGTTATATTCCAGGCCTGTCCTTGTGTATTGGGCATCATTTTGAATTTTCCCGAATCAAATTCAAAAATACCATGATTTGTAGCTATTAAGTAGCCATTGTTTGTTGTCGCTACTGAATAAACAGAACCTAAAACACCCGAATTATCATAAAAGATTGAGATCGGAGAATTGATTTCAACGTGAGCTATTCCATTATCTAAACCAAGCCATAAATCATTTTCTTTATCAAAACCGATACTCAAAATGGAATTATTCATTAAAACATTTTTTCTGTCAATATTTTTATATGTATCAGAATTAAAATCATAAATAAAAACACCTCTGTTTCCAGTACCTACAACAAGTTTTTTGTTCTTAGTAAACTTTCCTACATTAATTGTGGAGTTTTTTAAAATTTCATTTAACGGTGTATTCCATGGTTTTAAACCACCTTTTTCTACGGTAAAAATTCCTTTTTTCTGCGTAAATACATAGGTTTTATTTTCATACTTTTCTATGGCATGAACAACATTGTTTTTAAGAACATTCCATCCTTTCGGATTTGTAATTACTGATCCATTCATCTTAAAAGTACCTTTCGCGACAGAGGCAACGTAAAGGTTTTGATCAACAACAAAGCAATATGATATTAAAAATGGAAACCTAATTTTCTGAATGTGTTTTCCGTTATAAATAAAAACATCATTAAAGGACTGGAAGTATAGAGAACCATTGAACCTGAAAATTTTCCATATTTCCTCATTGTCTTTTTCATCAAACAAACGCAGGTTTTTGGTAATCGAGACGTAATGCATTTTGCCATCTTTTCGATACCAATAACCAAATTCCTTATAAGAGCCTGAATAAATTCGGTCACCTTCAATAAAAATCGAGCGAATAATTGTTTTATTAGGTAATGAGTATTTTTCCCATTTTACCCCATCATATCGCAGTAAATAATGATTATTAGCAAAATACATCGCATTATCTTTTCCTTGGACAACATTCCATATTTGGTTATCGCCCTGATAATTTGATTTATTGTAATTTTCAACGAAAGGAAGTAATTCTTGTGATTGAACTTGAGAAGCAATGAAAAAGAAGAAAAGTATTTTTAGAAGTAACGATTTCAAGATAATGAGATTTATATTCAAAGATACTGACAAATATTGAATAAGTAAAAAAGCCTCTCAATTGAGAAGCTTTTTTTATTCTGAAATACTGTCTAGTCCTGAAATAGCGATACACAAAAAGCATCGTTATGGAAGATCAAATAAAATATGTAAAGCGTAGTCAAC
>NZ_JBGQOF010000020.1:0-58809 GCF_052113665.1 Flavobacterium sp. W22_SRS_FK3
TTGCGGAATCTCAGCGGTTCCGTTCAACACGGGCTTCATTGTTCGTGCTACGCACGCAACGAATCCCTTAGCTGTTATGGCAAATATTTTTATTTTATTTTTTGACATTTTTAATTCTTAGAACATGTATTTACAAACGGTTTGATTTGTAAATATAATAAATACAAATAGGTCAGAATAATTCCTCTAAAAGTATTTATTGAATTACAGCAATATCTTTTTTTATTAATTGAAGTTCTGGTATTAAATTATTCCTCTCAAAATATTGCTCTAAATCTGTCAGCCTTTTTTTATTATCGTATTTTATACCCGAATTTAATTTTCTTTGACAAACAGAACATAATCTTATAGAACTTTTATCTGTTTCACTCATACTATTGGTTCCATTCATTACACAATCTGCCGTAATGCAGTGATGTAAACCAAACATATGACCAATCTCATGCGAACTTATTTTAAGAATCCTTGATAAACACAAATTAAAATTATCAGAAGTCAGTTTTCCATCTTGTAATCTATAAATAGAACTTACCCCAACCTTGTCACGATAAGATGCTAATCCAAAAACGAAATTCCATTCCGGTTTAGGATACAAATCTACTTCTGTCAATCCCATTAACGCAATTCTGTTCAAAGGTTTATCTTTTTTTAAAACATTGTCTAAAATATATCCTGCTAAAAACTGCTGGTTATTTTCATATCCAATTCTTCTGGAAGACTCAGGAATTACATCATTAGAAACAGTTTCCAAAGTTTTTGTTTTCAATTGAAAGTAAATTTCCAAATATTCCCTAAGTAATTCTATTTGTTTGTTTTGTAAAGAATTAAAACTTCCAATAGGTCTGATATAAATAATATTAGACTCGCTGGTTGGAACAATATGTTTTGAATTTAGGAACTGCTCAAAACTCTGTCCTTTTTCTTTATGAGAATATAACCACTCCCCTTCAACAGGTTTTCCCAATTCAATATCATTCTTTTTGGTCAGTTCGAAGTATTCATTTTCTTTCTGTTTACTGCATGAGCAGAAAATTATAAAAATCAGAAGTGTTATTTTTTTCATCTACGTATATCCTTTTTCAGCCAAAAATAAATAATAGAAACCTAAAATCGTAATTTTTTATAAAATTTTTCTTATAATATTAAAATATCAACGCTTTGAACTCACTATGTATCAATTTTATCAAATCTTTTCTAAAAAAGGAATGACTATCTTTGCACCCAAATTCATAAAATGAAAACAACAGACAATTCTGAAAAAAACAATTTACATCCACGAAATCTTCATCGTTCACGCTATGATTTCGACCTTCTTATTTCAAATTGTCCTGATTTAAAAGCACATGTTGCCATAAACATTCACGGAATTGAAACCATTGATTTCAGTAATCCTGATGCTGTAAAAATGCTCAATAAAGCTTTATTACAGACCTATTACGAAATTCAGAATTGGGATATTCCAAAAAATTATCTTTGTCCGCCCATTCCTGGGAGAACAGATTATATTCACTATCTCGCCGATTTATTGGCTGAAACCAACAACGGAATTATTCCTCAAGGTTCATCGGTCTTAGGTTTAGATATAGGAACCGGAGCAAACTGTATTTATCCAATTTTAGGAAATGCTATTTATGATTGGGGTTTTGTAGGTACCGATATTGATGAAAAGGCAATAGAAAACTGCGCAAAAATTATTGAAGAAAATCCAAAATTAATTGACGCAATTAGTTTACAGCAGCAAACCGAATCCCGTTTTATTTTCAAAAATATTATCACACCCGAAGACCGGTTTACTTTCACAATGTGTAATCCTCCTTTTCATTCTTCTGCTCAGGATGCTAACCAAAGTACGATACGTAAAGTTTCAAATTTAAATCCAAAGGAAAAGAAAATAACAAACCCTGTTTTGAACTTTGGAGGTCATAATGCCGAATTATGGTGCGATGGCGGGGAAATTGGTTTTATAACTCAAATGATTTATGAGAGCGCCAAATACGCCATGCAATGTTTGTGGTTTACGACTTTAGTTTCGAAAAGAGATAACCTTTCGAGCATTTACAAAACCCTAAACAAAGTAAATGCCGCATCGATAAAAACAATAGATATGGCTCAGGGCCAAAAAACAAGCCGAATTATAGCCTGGACTTTTTTAAGTGAAAATCAACGAAAATCTTGGAAAATTTAAGGATTTGATTTTTAGTATTAAAATTTTTTATTATTTGTATTTGTAGATTTAGCATTTATATAAATATGTCATCTGGCAAAAATCCCAAAAGGTTGTAATTATAGTAGTTTTAATCAAAATTCTGATAGAAATTAATAGTACTAAAGTGGTAATTTTATCTCAAACTGAATTTTATTACTATGTCAAAATTATTATTTCCCTTTCTATCATTGTTTCTAATAACTGGTTGCGCTTCAAAAAAAGAAAAGTTAGACGATTACGTCTTTAAAACTAAAAAGGAAAAACAGAGCTATATAAGTTCATACGATAAAGCTTTAAAACTTTGGGAAATTCCGTATACCGAAGAAAATATAAAAACAAGTTTTGGAACTGCACATGTTATTTTGGCAGGTCCTAAAAATGGAAAAGATTTGGTATTACTACACGGAATGGATGCGAGTTCAACCATGTGGTATCCAAACATTAAAGCTCTGGCAAAAAATCATCGTGTATATGCCATCGACTTTTTGATGGAACCCGGAAAATCTACCTTAACAGCAAATCCGCTTTCAAAAGAAGAAATCGTGCTTTTTTACAATGAAATTTTTAGTCATTATAAATTAAAAAAATTGAATATAGTAGCTGCATCCCGTGGCGGATGGATAGCAACTTTATTGGCAACTCAAAAAACAAATGCTATAGATAAAATCGTTTTATTGAGCCCTGCCCAAACTTTTAAATTTATTGATAAAGTTGGGAAAACTTCTTCAGCATTAATGCTAAAACTTTTTCCAAGTGAAAAGAAATTCACTAAAACTTTAAAAACTTTTTCAACCCATCCGGAAAAAATTAGCCCTGTTTACAAAAGACAATTCTATTTGGCAAATAAATATGCTAAATCGAATTCAAGCATGTTAAAAATGATGCCTTTCTCTAATGACGAATTACAATCTATAAAGAATCCGGTTTTAGTTCTTATTGGCGATCATGATGTTATTAACTCTGAAGAAAGTTTAGAAAAGGCAAAAGAATTTTTACCAAACAGCAAAACTAAAATGATAAAGGATGCAGGGCATTTTTTGAGCATTGACCAATCAAAAATTGTGAATGAGACAATGATTAATTTTTTAGAGTAAGCAGGTTTTTAGTTGTGACACTCTATTTATAGAATTCAAACTTTGTATCTTTACAACACTAAATTTTTCACCATTCACAAATGAATTTTCAAGTTTCCTCAGAATATAGTCCAAAGGGAGATCAGCCTCAGGCGATCGAAAAATTGGCACAAGGTATCGTTGATGGAGAAAAGTATCAAACATTATTGGGTGTTACCGGTTCTGGTAAAACATTTACAGTTGCCAATGTTATTCAGGAAGTACAAAGACCTACTTTGGTTTTGGCTCATAATAAAACTTTGGCAGCGCAATTATATTCAGAATTCAAGCAATTTTTTCCTAATAATGCTGTAGAATACTTTGTTTCGTATTACGATTATTATCAACCGGAAGCCTTTATGCCGGTCACAGGCGTTTTCATTGAAAAAGACTTGTCTATCAATGAAGAACTGGAGAAAATGCGTTTAAGTACAACTTCCTCATTACTATCAGGACGGAGAGATATTTTAGTAGTAGCTTCAGTTTCTTGTTTGTATGGTATAGGAAATCCTGTTGAATTTAAAAAAAATGTAATCGAAATCTACAGAGATCAGGTCATTTCAAGAACCAAATTATTACACAGTCTGGTGCAGAGTTTATACGCCAGAACTGAAGCTGATTTTAATCCCGGAACTTTCAGAATTAAAGGAGATATTGTCGAAGTATATCCAAGTTATGCCGATGATGCTTACCGGATTCATTTTTTTGGAGATGAAATAGAAGAAATTGAATCGTTTGATGCGAAGACTTCTCAAGTCATCGAGAAATTTAAAAAACTGACCATTTATCCTGCCAATATGTTTGTGACTTCTCCGGATGTGCTGCAGGGTGCTATATGGCAAATTCAGCAGGATTTGGTTAAACAAGTTGACTATTTTAAGGAAATCGGAAAACATCTTGAAGCCAAACGTCTCGAAGAGCGTACTAATTTCGATTTAGAAATGATTCGTGAGTTAGGGTATTGCTCCGGAATCGAAAATTATTCCCGATACCTTGACGGAAGAGAAGCCGGAACAAGGCCTTTCTGTTTGTTAGATTACTTTCCAAGCGATTATTTGATGGTGGTAGACGAAAGTCACGTTACCGTTTCGCAGGTACACGCTATGTATGGAGGCGATCGAAGCCGTAAAGAAAATCTGGTTGAATATGGTTTTCGTCTGCCTGCTGCAATGGACAATCGCCCTTTAAAATTTGAAGAGTTCGAAGCCATGCAAAATCAGGTAGTGTACGTTTCTGCAACTCCCGCTGATTATGAATTGCAAAAAACAGATGGTGTTGTAGTGGAACAGGTGATCCGTCCTACAGGTTTATTGGATCCAACTATTGAAGTAAGACCTAGTCTGAACCAGATAGATGATTTGATAGAAGAAATTCAGGTACGCTGTGAACTGGATGAAAGGGTTTTAGTAACTACTCTGACCAAAAGAATGGCAGAGGAATTGGCCAAATATTTAACTAAAGTAGGTGTTCGTTGTCGTTACATTCACTCAGAAGTAGATACTTTAGAACGTATTGAAATCATGCAGGATTTGCGAAAAGGAATTTTTGATGTCCTGATTGGTGTTAATTTACTTCGTGAAGGTCTGGATTTACCGGAGGTTTCACTGGTTGCTATTTTAGATGCTGACAAGGAAGGTTTTCTTCGTAATCACAGATCTTTAACGCAAACTATTGGCCGTGCCGCCAGAAATTTAAACGGAAAAGCAATATTGTACGCCGATAAAATTACGGCGAGCATGCAAAAAACAATAGACGAAACCAGTTATCGCAGAACGAAACAAATTAATTTCAATATCGAAAATAATATTGTACCACAGGCCTTAAACAAAAAAATTGAAAGTGCATTCACCAAAAATCCTTTGGTGGAATATGAATTAGGCCATACTTTATCTGCTGCTGCAGAACCGGAAACGAAATATTTATCTAAGCCTGAACTTGAAAAATTAATTCGTGAAAAACGTAAATCAATGGAAAAAGCAGCAAAAGAATTAGACTTTTTGCAGGCAGCCAAACTACGTGATGATATTAAAAAATTACAGGAGCAACTACCTTAAAAAATTAAAATTTGATTGTTTTTGATGATTTCAGCTGATTCATATTAAAAGCTTAATTTTGTACTTCTTAAACATACTCATCTTTTAATTTTATAAATGCTCTCAAACTTTAAAAATCATCTTGGTATACGATTTCCGTTTTTGGAAAACAAAAAACTGTTTCTTGCTGTTAGTAGCGGTTTGGACAGTATCGTTTTGCTGCATTTGTTTCAGCAATTAGAATATGAAATTGGAGTTTTGCATTGTAATTTTCAGCTTCGCGGATTAGAAAGTTTTGGTGATCAGGATTTTATTCAAAATTACTGTGAAGAAAATAATATTCCTTTTTTTACCACTCAGTTTGATACCGAAGCTTTTGCGAAAGATTACAAGCTTTCAACTCAAATTGCAGCTCGTGAACTACGATATAATTGGTTTTACGAACTTCTTGCTATTCATAAATTCGATTATATTCTGACAGCTCATCACGCAGATGATAATCTGGAAACTTTTATTATCAATCTGAGTCGTGGTACAGGATTAGAAGGTTTAATTGGTATTCCGGAGCAAAATGATAAAATTATTCGTCCGCTTTTACCTTTCTCCAGAGAAGAAATTTTAAGATATGCAAAGGAAAATAATATTGAATGGTGTGAAGACAGTAGTAATGCTTCAAATAAATATTTGCGAAATAAAATTCGTCATGATTTAGTTCCAATTTTAAAAGAAATCAATCCTAATTTTCTGAAAGCGTTTCAAAAAACACAGTCTTATTTGCAGGAATCGAATGAAATGGTAGAAGATGCTGCGATTATGATTTATCAGCAGGTAGCGAAAGAAGCCGGGGAAGAAATACATTTCGATTTAAATCAACTTAAAAAACTTCCTAATTACAGATCGTATTTGTATCAATGGCTAAATGAATTTGGATTTTTGGCATGGAATGATATTTATGACTTAGTTGACGGCCAATCCGGTAAACAGATATTTTCGACAGAATTCAGATTATTGAAAAACAGAGATACATTGATTTTATGTCCTATTTCTGAAATGTCTGAAAAGGAAGAATTTGAAATCAATGAAAACGATACACAAGTTAATTTTCCCTTAAAATTGAGTCTTTGTAACGTTAGTCACATAACTATAGCTTCAAATAAGTCTATATTTGTGGATGCTGAAAAAATCCAATTTCCATTAATTTTGCGTAAATGGAAAGAAGGTGATTCTTTCATGCCTTTTGGTATGAAAGGTAAGTCAAAAAAAGTCAGTAAACTTTTTAAGGATGAGAAGTTATCTCAAATTGAAAAAGAAAACATCTGGCTTTTATGTTCAAATGATAAAATTGTATGGGTTGTCGGCATAAGGCAGGACGAAAGATTTAAAATAGAAAATACCTCAAATAAAATACTTAAAATAGAACTACAATAATGAAGTCAAACTTAAATCTTCAGGCAATAATGTCGAAAAATCTTTGGAATAAAACTTTTGTATTTTTAATGGTTTTTATTTTTGCTTTTGCAAAAGGAAACGCCCAGATTTTAGAACCCGTAAAATGGACCTCTAAAATTGAAAAGAAATCTGAAACCAATTTTGTTTTGGTTTTTGATGCAGTTATAGAAAAAGATTGGCATATGTATTCGCAATTCACTCCGGAAGGCGGTCCTTTGGCTTTGGAAATTGCTTTTAAAAATCAAAAAGGAAATTATGATTTAGTTGGCAAAGCCAAAGAAGGAAAAACCAAAACAGCTTATAACGATATTTTTGAAGTAAACGAAACTTTTTTTGAAGGAAAAGCTCATATTGAACAGGAAATTAAGGTAATAAACCCTAATTTAAAAACTGTTGAAATTGATTTTGATTTTCAGGTTTGTAAAGAGGTTTGCATCAATTCAAATAAAAAATTCTCTATTACAGTTCCTCCTATAAAAAAAATGGTTGTTACAATTCCAACAGTAACTGAGGCGAAATTAGACGAAACTAAAGTAACCGGAATTGCTGTTGATACTACATCTAAAGTTGCCACTGCCGAAGTTATTCAGACAGAAAAAACAGATAATGCTACGACAAAAGCTGTAAATGATGTGCAAAAGCCTGCAGCAGCAAGAAGCTTATGGTCTGTATTCTTGGTAGCTTTCTTATTTGGATTTACGGCATTGTTGACACCTTGTGTTTTCCCAATGATTCCTATGACGGTAAGCTTTTTTACTAAACAGAGTAAAACAAAAGCTGCCGGAATTAGAAATGCAATTATATATGGAATCTCTATTATTATAATTTATGTCTCATTAGGATTTTTAGTTTCCTGGATTTTTGGAGCTGATGCCTTAAATTCTTTAGCTACAAATGTTTGGTTTAATATTGGTTTCTTTATTTTGTTAATCATTTTTGCTACGTCCTTTTTGGGAGGATTTGAGATTATGCTTCCTAATTCATGGGCGAATAAAGTTGATCAGCAAGCAGACCGAGGTGGAATAATTGGAATATTGTTTATGGCTTTGGCTTTGGCTATTGTTTCTTTTTCCTGTACAGGACCTATTGTTGGATCACTTTTGGTTGAAGCGGCGACGAATGGTGTTGTCGGTCCAATCGTTGGAATGTTTGGATTTTCATTAGCATTAGCTTTGCCATTTATGCTATTTGCCATGTTTCCGGGATGGTTAAATTCATTACCAAAATCAGGCGGCTGGTTAAACACTGTTAAAGTAGTTTTAGGGTTTTTAGAATTAGCATTTGCTTTCAAATTTTTATCAAATGCCGATTTGGTTTTGCAATTGCATTTTCTTGAAAGAGAAGTTTTTATCGCGATATGGATTACTATTTTTGGAGCTTTAGCTTTGTATTTATTCGGAAAAATAACATTGCCACACGATAGTCCACTGCAGCATATTTCAGTTGGGAGATTGTATTTAGGATTGATTACTATGATATTTACTGTCTATTTGATTCCGGGACTTTGGGGAGCACCTTTGAAATTGATTAGTGCTTTTCCTCCGCCGCCCACTTATAGCGAAAGTCCGTTTGGTGTAGGAAAGTCAGGTAATTCAAGTATAGGTAATGAAAAAGGCTTGCCGGAAGGAGCAGAATTAGGTCCGCATGGCATTATGGTTTTTCATGATTATGAAGATGGTTCAGCGTATGCAAAATCAGTTAAGAAACCAATTATGCTCGATTTTACAGGTTATGCCTGTGTAAATTGCAGAAAAATGGAAAACAATGTCTGGTCTGACGAAAGAGTTTTGCCGATCTTAAAAAATGATGTGGTTTTGATTTCTTTGTATGTGGATGATAAACGTGAATTGCCAGCTGATAAACAATTTGTAACAGCTTCTGGAGATAAAATTGAAACAATTGGCGATAAATGGACAGAGTTCATGATTTCAAAATACAGAACAAACACACAGCCTTTATATGTCATTACTGATTTGGAAGGAAATAATTTAAATGATTCAAAACCATCCGTTAGTTATGTTGATGTTGAAGAATACTTAATCTGGCTGAAACAAGGGATTTCAAAATTCAAGTAATTTCTTATCTGTTTTTTTAGAAGGCCTAAAAAAACTGACTGTAGTAATCTAGCCCCGATAGAGGCGTTATCCTTGTGCAGTTTACGGAACAAGATATAGCCGAAAGCGGGACTATTGGTCTAAAATAAACGAAACATCCTGCTGCTAATTATTTTGAATATATACATTGAGGTTAAAATTAATTCAAAAGCAAAAAAGCACTCTAAATAATTTAGAGTGCTTTTTTTATAAAAGGCAAAGTCGAAAATTAAATTCTTATAGGTATTCTCCGTGTTGAGAGATATCTAATCCTAATTCTTCTTTTTCTTCAGTAACTCTTAGAGGTGTAATTTTGTTTACAATGAAGAACAAAATATATGAACCTACAAAAGCAAAGACAGAAACCAATATTAATGCTTTTAATTGTGTTAAGAATAGAGTAGCATCTCCGAAAATTAAACCTTGGTTGTCTCCTACAGCTGTGTTCACAGCATTTGAGGCAAAAACTCCGGTTAATAACATTCCAACCATACCACCAACACCGTGACAAGCAAAAACATCCAAAGCATCATCAATTTTTCCTTTAGGGAATTTGCTCACTACAAGATTACTTATTACTGCAGCAATAATACCAATTGCTAAAGCGTGAGGCATGCTTACAAAACCTGCTGCAGGCGTGATAGCAACCAAGCCTACCACAGCACCGATACAGGCCCCCATAGCAGATAATTTATGACCTAAAATTTTATCTAGGAAAACCCAAGCCATAGCAGCAGAAGCTGCTGCAACAGTTGTGGTACCTAAGGCCTGAGCAGCCAGACTTCCTGCTCCAACAGCTGAACCTGCATTGAAACCAAACCATCCAAACCACAATAGACCAGTACCTAATAACACATAAGTAATTCTGGCAGGACTAACTTTTTGTATTTTTCTTTTTCCTAAAAACATAGCTCCAGCTAATGCAGCCCATCCGGCACTCATGTGAACTACTGTTCCTCCTGCAAAATCTAAAACTCCCCACCCGAAGAATAACCCGTCAGGATGCCAGGTCATATGGCATAATGGAGCATAAATAATCAGTATGAATAAAACCATAAATAATAAATAAGCCCAGAAACGAACACGCTCTGCAAAGGCTCCTGTTATTAAAGCTGGTGTAATAATCGCAAATTTTGCCTGAAATAAAGCGAAAAGAAGGAAAGGAATTGTTGGTGCCATATCCCACGCTGTATTTGCACTCACGCCGTTAAAGAAAATATTAGAAGTAGGATCTCCAATAAACCCACCTATTGATGGTCCAAAGCATAATCCAAAAGCAATAACAACCCATAGAATTGTAACAATTACCATTGCCATGAAACTCTGCAACATAGTACTAATTACATTTTTCTTACCTACCATCCCTCCGTAGAAGAAACCTAATCCCGGAGTCATTAATAATACAAAAGCAGTAGCAACAATCATCCAGGCAGTATCGCCTGAATCCATTTTTAGTTCAACAACGTGTGCTCCTAATATTTTTGACTCAGTGATAAATGAAATAGAAAAAATAGACAGTAACAGAATTGTGATTAGTATCACACTTAAAATAATTTTTCGCATGGTTATATAGTTTTTAAAATTTCGATAAAAGTATAAAATCATTCAACACCCCTTTTAAAAATAATATCTAAAACTTAATTTTTATCATTTTTCTATTTTACACCCCTTTGTTTTATGCCTATTTACTAAAATTATATTTAATTTTATGATTTACTAAACCTTATTTAAGATGTATAATACTTTTTTATTTTTTTATTCACGCTAATTGGGATATTAATGCTTAAAAAAGACGCTTATTATTTAATTAGGCTAGTTTATATTTGATTGTTTTAACATTTTTAATTAAATAATCCAGATGAATATAAATAAAAAATAAAGTGGGGAATAATCGGATTGGGAAATACAGCTAATCAATTTGCAACCGATTTAAAATTAATAGAGGATGCTGAGTTATTTGCAGTAGCTTCAAGAGATATAACTAAAGCAAATGAATTTGCAGGAAAGTTTTTTTGATTGCAATAGATTTTATGGTGCCTATGAAGAACTTTTTGCAGATGCCCAAATTGATATTGTTTATTTAGCCACGCCTCATGATTCTCATGTTGAATTGTCGATTCTTGCAATGCAAAACGGAAAAGATGTACTGTGCGAAAAGCCTTTGTCATTATCCTACAGTAATGCTATACGAATGACAAAAACATCAAAAAAATATAATAAATTTTTCATGTAAGCCTTTGCCATCATTTCAGGAAGTACTATCAAAAGTGAAAAGCGGAGAAATTGGCGAATTGAAATATCTTAAAGCTGATTTTTGCTTATTACAATAGCGTATTAGGAACTAGATTAACGGACAAAAAATTAGGAGGGGGAGCTCTTTATGATATTGGGGTTTATCCTCTGTTTTATCCTATATCATACTCGGAATTCCTTAAGAAATCATTGCAAAATCTATTTATCACACAACAGGTGTCGATTTACAAACGAATATGATTTTACAATATGAATCAGCTCAGGCAGTTTTACATGCTTGCTTAGTTTCTGCTTCTGACATGAAAGCTACCGTTAGTGGTCCCAAAGGAAGAATTGATATTTATTCTCCCTGGTTTATGACAGAAGGGTTTTTCCATTATTGTAAATGAGCAGGAAGAAAAATTCAGCATGCCTAATATCGAAAAAAGGTTATGCACATGAATCCATTGAATGCCATTCTTGCATTAAAAATAATCAAATTGAAAGCAAACTTTGGTCATATCAAAATAGTTTAGAGCTCAGTAAAATAGTTGAAGAAGTAAAAAATCAGATAGGATTGGATTTCTAAAAACGTATTTATTTTACTCAATACTCTTTTCAATATAATTAGAATTTAAAAGATAAAGCGCTCCCATATATCTTAAATTAAAAGAAACCAAATCTCCTATTTGATACTTCTTTTTAGAATGAGAAATATCGATAACCAACATATCAGAACTGGCATCTATTATAGTAATATCGTCGTCGTCTGGACTTAAATATTGTGGTTGCATATCCAACAAACCAATATCTAAAATAGCTCTCAAAGAGGTTTTACCAAAATCTTCAGTATCAGTCATAGAAAAAGTATTTCCTGCTACATTTTCACCTAATTCACCCGTTGGTGCATCTGGTTTTTCGGTTATTTCTATAATTTCAGTAAATACTTTAAAAACATCATTATGCATTCCTTCAATGGTTTCACCAGTAAACAAATCTTTACCAAAAAATAAGGCTTCACCAATTCTAAAATGATTCACCGCCATAGGACGTGCATTTTTTAAAATTAGCGGAATTGCTACAGAAGTACCACCAGAAACCCACGGAATTTGAATATCAAATTTAGCTTCGATTAATTGTTTATACAAACTCAACTGAATCAATTTGTCTTGAGTAGGCATCACACCGCTTAAGCAATTCAGATTGGTTCCTATTCCTCGAATTTCGATATTTGGTAAACTCAAAGTTGCACCATAAAACGCAATTAATTCTTCACCCATAACTCCTTCGCGAAGGTCTCCCATTTCAATCATAATAATGATTTTATGGATTTTGTTTTGCTTTTTAGCTTCTTCAGAAAGCAACTGAATAGTATAAAATTCGGTATTGAAACTTACATCAGCATACCGCACAATGCTTTCAATACTTCTTTTTGCTGGCGGTTTTATATATACCGTTTGTATTTCAGGATCCAAAGCTTTAATTTTTCTTAAATTACTCACTCTCGAATCATGAATTTCTTTGACACCCAATGCTATAATTTCTTTGAGATAAATTTCATTACCACACAACATTTTAGAAACTACTCCCCACTGAATGTTTCTAGATTTAAAAATAGCATCTAAGAATTGATAATTTTCTTCTAGTTTTTTTCTATATAATTTTACAAATGCCATTATTCTATAATTTTTCTTGGAATTGTTTTAGAAATTCGAGTTAATAATTCATAATTCAGTTGATTACTATAATCACTAAAAGAAGCTATTGAAATCGCCAAATCTTTTTGGTTTCCTATTAATACTACTTCTTCCTCTTTTTCAACATTTTCAATATCTGTAATATCGACTGCTATCATATTCATATTTACCAAACCAACCACCATGCAACGCTGCCCTTTAATAAGCACACGTCCATGATTACTCAACGACCTACTATATCCATGTGCATAACCAATAGGAATCACTGCAATTTTCATGTTTTTTTTAGCCATAAAACTTGTTCCATAACCTATAAAATCACCTGATTTTACTTTTTTAATGTTCATTACAGCACTTTTCCAAGTAATTATTCGATGCAGTGGATCGGATTTTATTTTTTTAGAATTCAAATAAGTGATAAAAACTTCTTGGCTAGACCACAATCCATATTGCATAATTCCAATTCGTACCAGATTCATTCTGGTTTCAGGAAACATGATCGAAGCCGCAGAACAGGCAGAATGTAACAATTCTGGCTTTAGTTCTTTTTCAATAAAATATTGCTCAATTTCTTGAAAACGTTTGATTTGTTTTGCTACTCTGTCATAGTTTGCAATACTTTCGGCACCTGCATAATGCGTACAAAGTCCTTTAAAGAGGAGCCGTTCTTTGTCTTTTTTCAGAATTGCAACTACTGAACTTAACTCATTTTTTTCAAAACCAGTTCGGTTCATTCCAGTTTCAATTTCGATGTGCACAATGGCTTTCTTTTTGAGTTTTTTAGCCGTTTTAGCAGCATGAATTAATCGTTTTTTATCAAAAACAAAAAACTCTATATCATTTTCAATGATCCATTCTAGGTTTTCTTCATCAACAAAACCCATAATCAAAATAGTAATTTCCTTTTGTAAAGCTGCTTTAATTTGTCTGGCTTCATCCACATCAAAAACTGAAAAATGACTCACTCCACATTCTGATGCCATAGTTACAAATTCGGCAATTCCATGACCATACGCATTTCCTTTTACAACCGAAGAAAGAATTACTTTTTTACCAAAGAGTTGTTTTAAAAAAACTATATTTTTTTGATAAGCCGAACGGCTCAATTCTACAATGGAATTAGTTTGCATCTGTAATTTGTTTACTAATATGATAAAAAATACTTATTCCTGTTTTAAGAATCTCATCTGGAAAATCATAATCTGGATTATGAAGCGCAGGAATATCCGTTCCAGAACCAATTCCGAACATCGCTCCAGTATATTTTTGGGTAAACAATCCAAAATCTTCTCCCCAACTAAAAGGAGTTTCTTTTTCTAACAATTCCAATTGATTACTTTTTGCCGCTTTTCGAATAAAACTTACTGCCTCTGGCTTATTTTCATTGGCTTGAAAAGTCTGAATCCAATTCATTTTTATTTTTAGTTGGTAGACATGGGCTATTTTTCTGGCAATTTCTTCCAAAAGAATAGTAGTTTTTTCCATTCTATTATTACTATCACTTCTTACTGTAAAATGAACCTCCCCTGCTCCTGCCGAAACGCCATAAGCCTTGTTCCCCATTTGAATATAAATGGGAGTAATCAAAAGATAGTCTTTTTTAGAAATATCAGATTGAATGAGTTGGTTGTATTTCGAAATAATAGCAGCAATGGCTAAGGCTGGATTTACGCCTTTTTCAGGTTCGCCAGCATGAGCTGTAATTCCTTTTAATTTGATTATAATACTACTTACTGCACAGCTAAAAGTATCATTTTTTATAACAATTTGATTTTTTGTATAACCTGGTAAATTGTGCAAGGCAAAAACATAATCAGGTTGGAGATTTAAAAATCGATGATCAGCGATCACTTTTTGCGCGCCACTTCCATCCTCTTCAGCAGGCTGAAACAACAAAATCACAGCGCCAGTTTTAGGTCTTTTAAAATGTAATTGCATGGCCAAACCACATAAAATAGTCATGTGTCCGTCATGTCCGCATTTATGAGAAACACCTTTGTTGAGTGAAAGATGCTCAAATTCATTGACTTCATCAATAGGCAAGGCATCCAGTTCTGCTCTAAACAATACTTTTTTTCCTGATTCTTTTCCATTATAAACAGCTGCAATACCTGTTTTTCCAATATGGCTAATTATTTCATCTGGAGGAAATTTTTCCAAAAAAGATTGAATTCGTTGGGCAGTTGCAACTTCTTTGCCTGAAACTTCAGGATATTGATGCAGCTCTTTGCGCAGCGAAACTAATGTATCTAAATGGTAATTAAAATGTTCCATTTGAACTATTTGATAAGACGCATTTCTAAGTATTTGTTGGTAAATCCTAATTTTTCGTATAATTTTTTAGCTGGATTATCTGGCTCTACGTGCAAGGCAATATCTCCATCGGCAACCGAAATTGCTTTTTGCATTAAACTTTTCCCATATCCTTTTCCGCGTTGGCTATTATCCACAGCAATATAAACCAAGATATTTTCGGGAATAAAACCTTTCATTCCGGTATTATTCAAAATCACTGCCCCAACAATGGCATCGTTGTCAAGTCCTACAATAATATTCCCTCCTTTTTGAGGATTCATAACATAGGCGATACATTTTAAAATATCTTCAATTTTATCACCGTACTCTTCTAAATGAGTGCAAAGAAATTCGGCTATAACTTGATTTGAATATATTTTGTCTTCTCCTGAAGTATAATTAATTTGCTTGAAGTCCATTTTTATTTTGTTTGTTATTATGATAAATTGATAATGTGATGAATAAAATAAGTGAAACACTTATTCCGTAAATATTAGCATCTAAATTTTCAGAAAGTTGTATCCCTAAAGGTAGTTTATTTTTGGTGATTATTAACAATATGGTAGTTCCTCCTCCTAAGAGCATGCTCCAAAAAGCAGCAATGGGATGACTTTTTTTCCAAAATAAAGCACCAAGCACTGGAACAAACAATCCCGAAACCATAAAAGCATAAGAATACAGCATGAGTTCCAATACATTTTGCATTTGTGAAGCTAATAAAATGGCAAATAAACCGACTAATAAAGTTACTATTTGCGATAATTGCAATTCTTTTTTATGAGTTAATTCTTTTTTAGAAAATTTAGAAATAATATCCGTTACAATATTTCCTGAAGCAGCCATTAAACAACTATCAGCTGTAGAAAGTATCGCCGAAAAATAAGAAGAAAGCATTAATCCCATTAGTCCAACAGGCAAAATGGTGGCTAATAAAATAGGTAATCCCATTTCGCTATCCATATTTGCAGCATCAACTACTCCATCAAACATTCCTTTAGTAGCAGCTACTTTAGCAAGCATTCCTAAAATTACGCCCATAAAAGCCATGATAGGCCACTCAAAAACCCCTGCTATAAACCAAGCTTTTTTAGCTTCTTTTTCTCCTTTGCTGGCATAAATTCGTTGATACAATGTCATTCCCACAAACCAAATTGGGATAATAGTTACCGACCAATTTATAATTTGGTAAATAGAAACATTGGTTAACGATAAATATTCGGGTGCTAAAGTACTTTTGATCGCATCGTAGCCACCTACCGCATTGTAAGCAACAGGAATTCCAATAAAAACCAAACCACTAATCAGTACTAACCACTGAATGGTATCGGTATAAATAACCGCTTTTAACCCTCCAATTGAGGTATAAGCCACTGCAATAACGCCCATAACAATCAATGCTGTTTGAATGTCTAATTCGGGAATTGTTGCCGAAGCTAATTTGGCTCCAGCCAAAACTTGAGAACTGGTAAAACCAACATATCCAATTGCCGAAATAATTCCAGCTAAAAACGCCACTTTACCATTGTAAAAATGACTAAAAATTTGAGGAAAGGTGAAAAACTTAAACTTATGTCCTAATCTACTAACGGTAGGAATCAAAAAAACAGCACTAAGCCAAGCTCCAATTACACCTGTAAAAAGCATCCAAGAACCTGATAATCCCATGGTAAAACCCAGACCTCCTAATCCTATAGAAAATCCACCACCAACATCGGTAGCCACAACCGACAATCCAATATGCCAGCTACTCATGCTTCTTCCACTTACATAAAAATCTTCGGCTGTTTTGTTCTTGTTAAAGAAATAAAGTCCAACTCCTAGCATTGCTAGCATATAAACAAAAAAGATTACATAATCTATTATGTGCATTTTTTTAAATTTTCAAGATTATTTAATAGTCCGCATATAGAATTTTTCTAAAAGGACAAAAGATGCAGCGAACTGCAAAAAGGATGATTTTTAATGATGATTTCAAGACTTTAAAATCAGAAATGGATAAGATAAAATAGTATCAATAAATTATTTTTTTACCCCTAAAAACCAAATAAATATCGGCAAATATATGAAAAAAGAGCCAAAAACCATCTTTTTTATAACATTACTGTATTTTTTAAAAATCTCAGCATTTCAATTAAGCATTAAAAAGCTATTAAAATCCGAATTATTTTATACTTAGAATTCCAACTTTTACTTCACATTGTAATAAAAATAATACAATAAAAATTGTTTTTATAACTAAAATTTAATTATTTTTAAAAAATGGACTACAATAAAAAAATGGGTTCATTTTTAAGTAAATAATTATTATGAAAGACCAGCCTACTATTAAATGGGGAATTATTGGATTAGGTGCTATTGCACATCTATTTGCCAAAGAATTACAATTGGTAAAAGGAGCTGAACTGGTAGCAGTAGCTTCCCGAAGCAAAGATAATGCAATTGCTTTTGCTGCTAATTATCACTGCAAAAAGACTTATGATTCTTATGAAGACATTATGAATGATACAACTATTGACATTCTTTATATTGCAACTCCCCACGATTCACATGCTGAATTATCTATAAAAGCATTAGAAAAAAACAAACATGTATTGTGCGAAAAACCGATTGCTTTAGACTATAAAGATGCCGAAAAAATGATTGCTGCTTCAAGAAAACACAATAAATTTTTCATGGAAGCATTCTGGACCCGATTTAACCCATCTTTTAGGGCGGCTTTCGCCAAAATAAAAAAAGGTGAAATTGGTGAAATTCGTTATATCAATGCCGATTTTGCTTTTTGTGCTAATGACAAGGAGAAAAACAGATTGTTTGATTTAAAATTAGGAGGTGGTTCATTGATGGATATTGGTGTTTATCCATTATTTTTAGCCTATACTATTCTAGGTGTTCCTGATAGCATTTTGGCAAAATCAAATTTTCATTCTTCTGGAGTAGATAGCCAAACAGCAATGATTTTGAATTACAAAGATGCTCAAGCTGTTTTGTACTCGGGAATTTCACATACTTCAGATATGATAGCCACTATAAGTGGAACGGAAGGTCAAATTAATTTGAATAAAACTTGGCACATGGCTGAATCTTTTACGATGATAAAGAAAGAAAAAGAAACCAATTATGATTTACCAACCAATGGAATGGGATATACTTATGAAATTGAAGAATGCCATCAATGCCTTCGAAATAATGCCATTGAAAGCCAATTATGGTCGCATCAAAATAGTTTAGAGCTAATCCAGCTTGTTGATAAAGTTAAAAACCAAATAGGATTGGATTTTTCTATTTAAATCGGAGAAGCTATTCAATCATTTTAACACTGTGTTTTATGCTAATAAAAGTTTATGGAAGTGCGGTTTTTGGAGTAGAAGCAACAACAATTACTGTTGAAGTAAATATTGACAAAGGAATTGGCTATCATTTAGTTGGCTTACCTGATAATGCGATAAAGGAAAGCAGCTATCGAATTGCGGCAGCTCTGAAAAATAACGGATATTCCTTACCGGGAAAAAAAATAACCATCAATATGGCACCTGCAGATTTACGGAAAGAAGGTTCTGCTTATGATTTAACGTTAGCCATTGGAATTTTGGTAGCCTCAGATCAGATAAAAGCATCTGAAATTGACCGATACATTATTATGGGAGAGCTTTCATTGGATGGCGGTTTACAATCCATAAATGGTGCACTTTCTATTGCAATCAAAGCAAAAGAAGAAGGTTATAAAGGTTTTTTTCTGCCAAAACAAAATGTAAAAGAGGCTGCTATAGTAGCAGGATTAGATGTTTATGGGGTTGAAAATGTTCAGGAAGTCATTGATTTCTTTGAAGGAAAAGGAACTTTGGAACCCACAACTATTGATACAAGAGCAGAATTTTATAAAACGCTGGATTTTCCTGAGTTCGATTTTTCAGATGTTCGAGGCCAGGAAAGCATTAAACGCTGTATGGAAATCGCAGCTGCCGGAGGACATAACATTATTTTAATTGGCCCACCCGGAGCAGGAAAAACAATGCTGGCCAAACGTTTACCCAGTATTTTGCCTCCAATGACCTTGCGCGAAGCATTAGAAACTACAAAAATTCATAGTGTTGCAGGCAAATTAAAAGAAGTCGGATTAATGAATCAACGACCATTTCGAAGTCCCCATCATACTATTTCGAACGTAGCCTTAGTTGGAGGCGGAAGCTATCCTCAGCCGGGCGAAATATCGATGGCGCACAATGGCGTTTTATTTCTGGATGAATTACCAGAATTTAAAAGAGATGTTTTAGAAGTAATGCGTCAACCTTTGGAAGACAGAGAAGTTACAATTTCAAGAGCCAAGTTTACAGTAACCTACCCTTCCTCTTTTATGCTAGTAGCAAGTATGAATCCAAGTCCGAGTGGTTTTTTTAACGATCCTTCTATGCCAAATACTTCTTCTCCACATGAAATGCAACGCTATATGAGTAAAATTTCGGGTCCTTTATTAGACCGAATTGATATTCACATCGAAGTTACACCTGTACCTTTCGAAAAATTATCAGATGATAATAAAGCAGAGAGCAGTGTTTCTATCAGAGAGAGAGTTACGGCGGCCCGTGAAATTCAATCTGTTCGATTCGAAAAATTGCCAAATATTCATTACAACGCACAAATGAGCAGTAAATTAATTCGGGAGTATTGTGTTTTGGATCAACAATCTAAAGACTTACTGAAAACAGCAATGGAACGGTTGAATCTTTCAGCAAGAGCCTACGACCGTATTCTGAAAGTCTCCCGAACTATTGCCGATTTAGATGCTGCCCCACAAATAGTTTCTTCACATATTGCTGAGGCTATCCAGTATCGTAGTTTAGACAGGGACGGCTGGTTGGGATAGATAAAAAAATCTATTATAAAAATAGACAGCTCTAAAAAAGCTGTCTTTTATATTTAAGCTATTCGTTTTCTTAAAGCTTAAATTTCATTTATCACAGTAATGTTTAGTGCTGTTCCTGACATGTGTTTTTTCACAAGCTTACTCACACGGGACATAAGAAGTATAGATAAAATCGAAATTCCAATAATTATAAGACCTAATGTATTGTAATGTTCCAGTGGACTGAATTTATCTTTTTGAACGACAATCATTCCTGCGAAGGCTGCTGCAATTCCTCCTGCTATTTGTTGTAAAGAAGAATTAATACTCATAAAAGCACCTCTGTCCTCTGCTGCAGGTATTGCGGTAACCAACGCTGTAGAAGGTATCATACGGCTCATTACACCTGCCATCATCAATACATTAAAAATCGCGACTAACCAAAGCGGTGTAACACTAAGATTGGTATAAACAGCTACAGTAACAATTGTCCAGATGGATGCGAAAGCAAATATTTTGAATTTATCCATGCTATCGCTTAATTTTCCAATGATAGGCATAATTATTAATGTTGATAATCCTGCAATCATAAATAAAATGGGTAATTCATGTTGCGTAATATGTAAGTTGTTGATGGCAAAAGCACTCCCAAAAGGCATTAGCATAAAACCCCCAACCGATAGTAAGGCAGTAGCAGTAAATCCAATTCTGTAGTCCTTTTTGGTGAGTGTATGGATTAAATGTTTAAAAGCTGATTTGTCATTTTGAATCAAAAGATGTTTGTTGATGGGCTGTAATTTAACTGCAATTAAAATTGCCACAATTGCCGCCATACCTGCGACCCATAAAAATGGAGCATGCCATCCCCAAAAATTAGCCAGATATAAACCAATAGGAATACCTAAAATTTGGCTTGCTCCAAAACCCATTTGAATAAATCCCATAACACGTCCGCGCTGTTGAAGAGTAAACAAATCTGCCACAATTGCCATAGAAATTGAACCAATAACACCACCAAATAAACCTGTAACAATTCTGGCTGCGACAAGTAAAGTATATGAAGTAACAATTCCACAGAGAATTGTGCCCCCTATAAAACCAATATAAAAGAATAACAATAATTTTTTTCTGTCGAATTTATCTGCAAATCCAGCAGTAAGAAGTCCCGAAATTCCTGCGCTGAAAGCATAGGCAGAAACCACTAAACCAAAACGGGTTGGCTTTAAATCCAAATCTTTCATTAAGATATCGCCTAATGGAGACATTACCATAAAATCCAGAATTACTGTAAATTGAGTAATGGCCAATATAAAAACTGCAAATTTTTGATAGCCTGTAAAGGGTATCGATTGTTTTTGTTCTTTCATTATTTAGCTTAGTCTAATGGTGTGCAATTGAAATTGTGTTTAGTAACAATATTTATTATTTGTTCTTCAGATATTGTATTGCTTACAATACGCAAAACACAATCAATATCTTCCTGATCAATATTCCATTGATGAATTTCGGAATTTTCGTTAAGTGTGTGACTTATTATTTGCTTGTCTTTACTGGTTCTAATGTTGGTTGCAAATACCAATATGTCTAGTGTATTTTCCATATCTTAATAGTATTATGGTGTTAATGCTTTTATTACTAATTCAAATGCTTCATCCATTTTTTCTTTTGTGAGTTTAAAAGGGGTGTCACCAAAGCTTTTCCCCTCATTTTCAAAACGAAGTAAAGCATACAAAGGACCATAAGCCACACTCCAAAATACCTCAATAGAAATAGGGAGCAGTTCTTTTTTTTCTAACGCATTTTCAATAAAACTCCACATCGTTTTTTTGAAATTCGCAAGGCTTTCTTCTAAAATATCATCCCGGTAACTGGAATGGCTTAAAGCTTCCCAACAAGCAACTTTCAAAGGGTTTTTTAGAGCAAAACGAGCTCTGTTTTCCCATTGTTTTCTTAAACCTTCTTTAAATGACATCGTTGGAGAGAAATCTTTTACCATTTCACTAAAAAAGGTTTGTCCAATTTCTGTCCCAATTTTCTTTATCAAATCTTCTTTATCCGAATAATAAATGTATAGCGTCGCTACAGAAACTCCACTTTCTTTTGCCAGTCGATTCATTCCAAAGCCTTCAATGCCATATTTTACAAGCATTTCAATGGCTTTCTTCTTAACCAGCTCCTCTTTGTTAGTATCTCTTGTTCGCATTAGATTAGGTTTTACGATACGAAAATATAAAATATAAATGAATGTTCGCTTATTTATGAGTTAAAAAATACATTTTAAAAAAATTAAATGCTCAACAGCCTTTTAACTGTTGAGCATTTAATTGATTTTTGGAGTTGTAACTTATTTTACCAAGGACTTACCCCTGTTTCGTCTTCGATGTCATTACTGAAAAATTTTCCTGTTGGACCATTCTGGTCAGTAAGTGTATGTTTGATTATAAAACTTGCCGCACTTTCTACAGTTCCCGGGCCACTGTGATGATTGAAATCAGTAGCAGTGTAACCTGGATCAATTACATTTACTTTAAAACCAAAATCATTAAGTTCATAAGCCAATAAGATGCTGAAGGCATTCAAAGCTGCTTTTGAAGTGACATAACTTGTTGCCTTAAAAGTGTAATATTTCCAGTTGGGATCACTGTGTAAAGTTAAAGAACCAAGACCCGAAGTGATGTTTGTAATCCTCGGACTTTCGGATTTTTTAAGCAATTCTACAAAAGCTTGCGTAACGCTAATAACACCGTAGAAATTGATATCAAATACTGTTTGAATTTCTTTGATAGGAGCGTCTAAAGCACTTTGTGGATATTCGCCACTTATTCCTGCGTTATTTATTAAAATGTCCAACTTACCTTCTTCTTTTTCGATAATGTTTTTAGCTGCTAAAATAGTATCAGGTTTAGTGACATCTATTTCAATTGCTTTGATGTTTTCATATCCATTGTTTGATAATTCTTTGACAACTGCTTCCCCTTTTTGAAGATCCCGTGTTCCTAAATAGACGATTAAACCTTTTCTTGAAAGTTGTTTTGCTGTTTCCAAACCTATGCTTCTGTTGGCACCGGTTATTAATACTGTTTTCATTTTTACCTCTTTTAAAATTAATAATGCAAAGCTGCAACGTTTAAAAAGGAAACCATTTGTCATTTGGCAAAAAGCAATTTATCGAATATTTTTTCTAATTCGGCTTAATGAAGACTGGGTAATACCCAAATACGAAGCTATGTAAGACAACGGAACACGGTTGACAACATTCGGGTATATTTCTAAGAACTTCAAATAGCGTTCGGTCGCATCTTCTGTCACTAATGGACTTCTTCGTGCCACTTTTTGCATCAATGCTTTTGAAATAATTTTATGTACAATTGTATCCCAACCAACAATAGTATCTAAGAGTTCCTGCCAATCTTTTTTTGAAAAAACAATGAGTTTACAATCTGTTATTGCCTGTACATAGGCAGTTGAACAAATCTCGTTATCAAAACTCTCAAAATCTACAACAAGATTGTTCTCGTCAATGAAATATTTAGTTACCTCTTCGCCTTTATTATTGTAATAGCAAACGCGGGTAATTCCTTCTATGATAAAGCCAACTTGTCGAGCAATTTTACCTGCTTCCGAAAAATACTCATCTTTTGAAAGATTTAATTCCGTGGCTTTATTAGAAATTAAGTCGGTTTGTTGTTGGTTTAAATTTCCAAACAGTAAAAAATATTCTATTAGTTCTTTCATTTCGGAAAATTAATAAAAGTTTTTTGTAGTGAATTTGTCATTTGGCAAAAAAGTGTTTGACATTAATTAATCGATTGTTTAAACTCTAACGGTGACATTTTTGTTTCTTTTTGAATAATGTACTGAATGATTGCGAATGATCAAAACCAAGCTCATAAGCAATTTCGCTTATCGAAAGTTCGGTTGTAATCATTTTCAGGCAAATCATCAATCGAACGGACTTGTCCTGATAAAAATCCTCTACCTAAACTTGAATATGCTACAAAACCAATTCCCAACACATTCAAAGTTTTAATAACACCTTTTTCCTCAACGGTTCTTTCAAACAAAGAATATTCACTTTGAACAGCTGAAATTGGATGAACAGCCTGCGCTCTTCTTACAGTTTCAGAAGACACTTCGGATAATCCGATGTAGCCAATTTTCCCTTCTTTTACCAACTCCGACATCGAGTGGCTTCAACTATTTCTTCAATAGGAACATTTTTATCGAGACGATGCATATAATAAAGGTCGATATAATCGTTTTTAGATTTTTAAGGGAACGTTCAACTGATTTTTTACATAGTTTTTCTTTCCATTGATTTTCCACGTCACTTCCTCATTGTCGTCGATTTTCTAACCAAATTTTGTAGCAATTTTTATTCTAAATGGCTTTTGCCATGAGCTGCTCGTTTTTAAAAGGCTCATACAAATCGGCGATATCGAGGAAATTTCCACCCAATTCTAAAGAACGATGAATCGTTGCGATTGCTTCTTTCGCATCCGTTTTGCCATACATATCCGCATCTCCAAAACCGGTCATTCCGATGCAGCCTAAACCGATATTCGGAATGATCAATCCTGACTTCCTAATTTTACTTGATTCAATTGCATAGTGTTGATTTTTATATTACAAAGATGAATAGAAATGAAGAACTGAATGTATGCAAAATGATGATTATCGTATGCAAAGTACGGTTGTTAATTGAAAGACTTTCTGAATTCCAAAGGAGAAATATCCGTTTTAGCTTTAAATAATTTACTGAAAGACTGGGAGTGTTCAAATCCCAATTCATAAGCAATTTGACTTACAGAAAGTTCAGTTGCTGATAGCTTTTCTTTGGCTTTCTCAATAAGTTTTTCATGTATAATTTGCTGGGTGTTTTGTCCCGTCAATGTTTTCAGTAGATTGCGCATATACTGAGGCGACATATTAAATTCATCCGAAAGATATTGTACACTCGGTAATCCTTGTTCTTTGAGATTATTTTCTTCAAAATAATTATTAAGAGAAGTTTCAAGTCTTTCCAAAAACTGATGATGTGCTTTCTGACGGGTAATAAACTGTCGCTCGTAAAACCTTTCGGAATAATTGAGAAGAGTTTCTAACTGAGAAATGATGATATTCTGACTGAATTTATCAATGTTTGTCTGATATTCCTGCTTGATGTTTTCGGTGATTTGCTGAATTTTTATTTCCTCATCTTCTGATAAAAATAAAGCTTCATTCACCGAATAATTAAAAAAATCATATTTCCTGATGGCAGTTGCCATAGGCGTATTCCAAAGAAAATCAGGATGAATCATGATCATCCATCCGGAAGGGTTTTTACCATTTTCTTCTCTGATCACACCTAAAACCTGATGAGGAGCCATTCCAAACATGATACCTTCATCAAAATCATAATCTTGTTGACCGTATCTGTATTTATGATCCATATCTCTTTTTACGGAAATCATATAAAAATCAAATATCAAACTCTGCTTTCCGATTTCTGAAGTTTGTTCCATATCTTCAAAATTTATTACACTTATCAGCGGATGTTTTGGTGTTGGCAGTCCCCGTAAGCTGTGAAATTGAGAGATGGTTTTTATTCTTATCGGAGTGTCAGACATTGGCTTAATATTTAATCAAATTTAATAAATATATAAATACAGATTATTGTAGTTCAGGGAAATAAATATCGCCCTGCAAGTCTTCCAACAAAGTTGAATGTTGCGGTTCCCAGTTCAAAGCTGCTTTAGTTTTTTCGCTTGATGTCAGATTATTAAGCTTTGCAAAGTGGGCAAACCAACCGAAATGTCCTGCTGCTTCATCATTTGTAAGGGAAACAACTGGAATCTGCAATCTTTCAGCGATAAATGTTGCAATGTCTTTAAATGGAATACCTTGTTCTGCAACGGCGTGATATCTTGTGCCGCTTTCAAAAGGTTTTTCCAAAGCCAATCGGTATAATTTGGCTGCATCCAATCTGTGAACTGCCGGCCAAAAATTGTTACCATCATTAATGATTGCTGATATTCCTTTTTCTCTTGCAATATGAATTGAGGTTGGGACAAAACCAATAATATCCCCTTTTCCGTGAACCGATGGTGACAGTCTGATGACAGCAACTTTTATCCCTTTTGCAGCTACAGCATCGGCAGCATTTTCTGTTGCAATTCTCGGGTGTGGATTGTTAGCATTAAGGTCTTCCTCTGTGGTAATTCCGTCTTTGGAAAAAAGTGCTGTTCCGGATGTGATGAGAAGAGGTTTATCAGTTCCCATTAAAGCTTCACCGATAGTTTCAATTACTTTTTCATCAAGTTGACACATTTCTTCGAATCTTGTGAAATCATGGACAAATCCCAGATGGATAACAGCATCTGAAGCGGAAGCTCCGGATTTCAGACTTTCAAAATCATTTAAATCTCCCTGGTGTGCTTCCGCTCCGGCTGCAATCAATTTATTCGCTGATTTTTCAGAACGGGCCAATCCCAAAACCTGATGACCTGCGCCTAATAATTCCTGTACTACTGCTGTCCCTACAAAACCTGTAGCTCCTGTTACAAATACTTTCATTTTCATATAATTTAATGACGCAAAGTTCAGGCTTTCCTGCTGTAGTCTTGTAGTCGAAAAGTATTTTGTTGTAGCCGAAAAATTATAAACATTTAATTGAATGATTCTCAAATTTCACGAATGATATTTCAGCCTTTATTTTAAACAATTTGTTGAATGTTGGCGAATATTCAAAACCTCAATTGGAAATCATTTTGTTACGGCTAATTTAATTTTTTGATTTAATAAGAGTATAAAACAAAAAAAAAGACAACTGTTTCCAATTGTCCTTTTTTAGATATACTATTTAGCTGTCTTATACTATTTTAGCCAAAATAGAATTGAATGTTTCACTAGGACGCATTGCTTTACTTACCAATTCAGGAGTTGGCTGGTAATAACCACCAAGAGTTTGAGGTTTACCTTGAGCACCAATTAATTCAGCATCAATTTTAGCTTCGTTAGCTTCAAATTCAGCGGCAATTGGAGTAAAGATCGCTTTCAATTCTGCATCTTTAGTTTGAGCCGCTAAAGCCTGAGCCCAGTAAAACGCTAAATAAAAGTGAGACCCTCGGTTGTCAATTTGACCTACTTTACGAGCTGGAGATTTATCGTTCGCTAAGAATTTATCATTAGCTTCGTCTAAAGTTTCAGCTAAAACAATTGCTTTGGAATTGTTTAAAGTTTGTCCTAAATGTTCTAATGATGCACCTAAAGCCAAAAACTCTCCTAAAGAATCCCAACGTAAGTAACCTTCTTGTGTAAATTGCTCAACGTGTTTAGGAGCAGAACCTCCAGCGCCAGTTTCGAACAATCCACCACCATTCATTAACGGAACAATAGATAGCATTTTAGCAGAAGTTCCTACTTCTAAAATTGGAAATAAATCTGTTAAGTAGTCACGTAATACGTTTCCAGTAACTGAAATAGTATCCAATCCTTTAATAATTCTTTCTAAAGTAAATTCGGTTGCGGCAATTGGGTTCAAAATACGAATATCCAATCCAGTTGTATCATAATCTTTTAAGTAAGTATTTACTTTTTTAATTAATTCTCTGTCGTGCGCTCTGTTTTCGTCTAACCAGAAAACGGCAGGAGTTTCAGATAAACGAGCTCTGTTTACAGCTAATTTAACCCAGTCCTGAATTGGAGCATCTTTTGCCTGACACATTCTGAATATGTCATTTGCTTCAACAGCTTGCTCCATTAATACGTTTCCGTTTGTATCTACTACACGAACAACTCCGTCTGCTTTTAATTGGAAAGTTTTGTCATGAGATCCGTATTCTTCAGCCTTTTGAGCCATCAAACCAACGTTAGGAACGCTTCCCATTGTTTTAGGGTCAAAGGCACCGTGTTTTTTACAGAAATCAATAGTTGCAGTGTAAATTCCAGCGTAAGAACGATCCGGAATAATAGCAATTGTATCTTGTTGTTTTCCTTCTTTATTGTACATCTGACCAGAAGTACGAATCATTGCCGGCATAGAAGCATCTACAATAACATCAGAAGGAACGTGTAAGTTTGTAATTCCTTTATCAGAATTTACCATTGCCAAAGCTGGTCCGTTTGCGATAGCGGCATCTATAGCAGCTTCAACTTCTGCTTGCTCAGGTCTTCCGGCTATTTTTGCGTAAACATCACCTAAACCATTTTTTGTGTCAATGTTTAATTCCTTAAATAAGGCTTCGTATTTTTTGAAAAGATCAGCAAAATAAACCTCAACGATAGCACCAAATATAATTGGATCTGAAACTTTCATCATGGTAGCTTTTAAATGCACAGAAAGTAAAACACCTTCTTTTTTTGCTTCAGCAATTGCATCAGCAGCAAAGGATTTTAATTTTTTAACATTTAAAACAGAGCTGTCAATGATTTCACCAGCCTTAAGCGGTGTACTTGCTTTAAGAACTGTTGTTGTTCCGTCTTTACCTGTAAACTCAATTTTAACATCGTTAGCATCAGCTACTGTAAGTGATTTTTCGCTACCGTAAAAATCACCATTCGCCATTGAAGCTACTTTAGTTTTTGAGTCAGCAGACCAAGCACCCATTGAATGTGGATTTGCTTTTGCAAAGTTTTTAACGGCTCTTGGCGCTCTACGGTCTGAGTTACCTTCACGTAAAACCGGGTTTACAGCAGAACCCAAAACTTTAGAATATTTGGCTTTTATTTCCTTTTCAGTATCATTTTGAGGATCTTCAGGAAAATTAGGGATATTGTAACCATGTGACTGCAATTCAGCAATAGCCGCTTTTAATTGCGGTACTGATGCAGAAATATTTGGTAATTTGATAATGTTAGCCTCAGGCTGAGTGGCCAATTGACCTAGTTCAGCCAAAGCATCACCTGTTTTTTGAGCATCTGTTAATGATTCAGGAAAATTAGATAAAATTCTACCTGCTAAAGAGATGTCTCTCGTTTCAATAGCAATACCTGCTGTAGCAGTAAAAGCCTGAACAATTGGTAATAAAGAATAAGTCGCTAATAATGGCGCCTCATCAGTTAAGGTGTAAAAAATTTTTGAATTCTGTGTCATTTTTTTTTTTTTTATAATCGTATTGCCGGAATCAGCAATTTTCAAGGTATAGTCGGCTCAAAATGAGCGGAGCAAATATAATAAAAACGCTCCGAAAACGGTGTAGTTTTCAACACAAATCCCGAAATTAACAAATTATTATTTCGAAGTCTTAAAATTATTAAATTAATGATTTTTGCAGTACAAAATTACGGTTTTGATATTTCGAAAATGAGTCCCAAAAAAAAACTCGTTTCAAATTATCTGAAACGAGTTTTTTATAACAAAGAGATAAATGACTATCTTCTTTTATCTTTAATCTTAGCTTTTTTACCAGTAAGTTCTCTGAAGTAGAAAATTCTAGCTCTACGGACAGCACCTTTCTTATTGATTTCAATTTTTTGCAAAGCTGGCAAGTTTACAGGGAAGATACGCTCAACACCAACAGATCCAGACATTTTACGAATAGTAAAAGTTTCTGTATTACCAGAACCTCTTCTTTGAATAACAACTCCTTTAAAAAACTGAGTTCTTGTTTTTTCACCCTCTTTAATTTCGTAGAAAACTGTGATAGTATCTCCAGCTCCAAAAACAGGGAAATCTTTTTTAGCAACTAATTCGGTTTGAACGAATTTCATTAAATCTGCCATGATATCTTATAATTATGGTTTTACAATAGAGCAACATTCACGGATCTCGCCAGAGGTTAGTCTAATTCGGGTGCAAATGTAGAAAATAATTATAAATTATGAATGAAAATTATGAATTATTTTACCGAAGTTTAAAATAAGGCTAATTTTCTAATTTTTAATTACATAACAAGTTTTGCTAACTTTACTTTTCGTTGTAATTGTTTGATGTTTTTATTCGTTTTTTTATTAAGATCCATGAACTTGTCCTTTCCCAGAGACGATTGTAAATCTGTATCTCTTTTATTAAACAGTCGGTCAATTTTACTATCACGGTCAGATTTTGATAATGATTTTTTATCCAGGTCCATTAAGCCTGTTGCTAAATCATTATTGGCCTTTTCATAACTGCTTTTTTGTTTAGCATCAAGCGTTACTCCTTCTGTTTTATTTAATGCTGACACTAATGATTTTTTACTCAATCCTTGTGCGAAACCTGCTGATGAAATTAAAAAGGCAAGGCAAAAACTTAATTTTATTATTATCTCTTTCATAATTAAAGTTTTAATTTGTTTTTTTATTGATTTCCAACAGTTTAAATGTAAGAAAAAAAAGCTAAAAGTGTAAAAAAAAAGAAAATTTAAAACCAATTAATCAGATAATAAATGTTTTACATTCTAATAAAATCATTTTATAAAAAAAACATTATTCTTCCAGTAAATCGGGACGTCTGTTTTTAGTGTGTTGGTAGGCCATATCTTCACGCCATTTGTCAATTTTAGCAAAATGACCGCTTGTTAAGACTTCCGGGACTTTCCAACCTTTATAATCTGCAGGTCTTGTATATATAGGTCCCGAAAGCAGATTATCCTGAAAACTATCTGTCAATGCCGAAGTTTCATCGCTTAAGACACCGGGAATTAATCTGATTAAGGCATCAGATAAAACCAAAGCTCCTAATTCACCTCCGGACAAAACATAATCGCCAATCGAAATTTCTTTTGTAATAAAATGATCGCGAACACGCTGATCTACACCTTTATAATGTCCGCATAAAATAATAATGTTTTCATACATCGACATGGTATTGGCCATTTTTTGATTTAGAGTTTCTCCGTCAGGCGACATATAAATAATTTCATCATATTCGCGTTCACTTTTTAAATGCGTAATACAAGCATCAATAGGCTGCACTGTCATGACCATTCCGGCACCTCCGCCAAATGGATAATCGTCTACGCTTTTTTGTTTATTGGTTGTGTAATCACGTAAATTATGAAAGTGAACTTCGACCAAGCCTTTGTCAATGGCACGTTTCATAATCGAAGCCTCAAAAGGGCTTTTTAGCAGTTCCGGCAAAATCGTAATAATATCAATTCGCATTTTATTTCTTCAATAGTTCTAAGGTACAAAGATACAAAGTAAATATTTTAGAAATTTAAAGATTATCACCTACCTCAATCGATTTATGAAAATGACTGCTCTGAGCCCTGATAGAAGTGAAAATCATTTTGTGCCAGTGTTTGGCATAAAATATTGTAACGGATAGCAGGAAATGCTCCATAAAACCAAATAGTAATATAGAATTCAATGGCAATGGCAATTTCAAAATTCAATTATTAGTCTATGCATTCCATCAGCAACAAATCGCCGTTGTTATGGGTAATGGTAACCATTCCGTCCTGAGCAACAGAATTGCTGCTGCCTGTTCTGTACCCCATTGTTAGCGTATCATTTTGAAGCGGATATTCTAAGTTAGTAGAATAAATTCCGTTTACAACACCAATAGGAATCAGTGAAATTGGCGTTTTTGCCGTGTACCATTTTTCAAATTTATTAGGCAGCAAGAATATTTTGGAGTGATCATCCAGAATTACGATTTTTAGTAAATCGCGATACCTAACAATATTGGTAAGATTGGTAATCGTATGATCTGCACGCTTTCCGGTGGCCCAAACCACGTTTACAGCTGGAATTTTTCTATCGATCAGATAATCAAAAGCTTTCTCTAAATCGGTTTTGTTTTGATCCGGGGTGTACACAATTTCGATTGGATATTGTGAGGTTTTGTAAATTTCGGGATCAAAACCATTATCGAAATCTCCCAAAAGTACATCAACTTTAATTCCTAAATCAATAACGCGTTCCATTGCAGAATCCAGTACAACAACAAGAGGTGACCATTCCAGAAGCTGTCCTAATAATTCAGGATTGCAGGCAGCTCCATTAGCGATAATTAAAGCGGGTTCCTGATCGTCTCGAACTATATGGTGTGATGACATGCTGAATTATTATTTTTGAATGTGGTACAAATGTACAAAAGAAAGGGATTTTTGAATATTGATTAACGCTTTTAGATTTCTGGTTTACAAATGTATTTTAAGATAATCGTCTGTGATAATTGATTTGCCCTAAATGATACGCTAAATGTGTGGAAAGATGAACCAGAAAAAAACCGGTTGTCATTTCTTTTTCGAAAACAATTTGGGTATAAATATGTTCTAAATCAGATTCCTTTAAAGAATCCAGCGTATTGTTTACCACTAAAATAGTTTCTTCAATTTTACTGATTAACTGCGCTTTCGGAATATCTTTTGCTGAAAATTCCAAAGGGCGATCCCGAATATAACCCGTTTTTCCGAGTTCAGCTCCAATGTAAGTGTTGAGATTTCCTATTAGATGCAGGCAGAGGTTTCCTGCAGAATTGGAAATATTTTTATCAATTACCCAAAGCTGACTTTCAGATTGATACGCTTCGATTTCTTCTTTTAACTTGTTCAGATCACGATTAAAAAGTGATTTTAGCGTTTGTATTAGCATAATTTTAAACTTTATTTTTTACAGGAATCCATATTTCTTCTTCAGAATCCGGATCATCTTTTTTATATGTTTCTGCCATTACAGCAAAATGAGGTCTGTCGTCAACATTATATTCCGAATCTGGAAGCCATTCTGTAAAAATAAAATGACAGGTTTTATCTGCTTCAGTCGCGGGCCCTTTATGGATAAAAACAGCATACATACCGGAAGGAATTATTAAAGCTTCCGTAACTGATGGAATTTCATCAAAATCAGAAACTTCAATAGCCGCCCATTTTTCAAAAGTATTTTTTGGATTAAAATGATCAAAATATTCAACAGGAAAAACTTCAAGTGAATACAAATTAGAGTCAATAGAACTTTTAATTTCTTTTCGCACGGGCATAAAACTACTCCATAACTGAAATGTTTTATTATCGACAAAAGACATTGTAATGTGTTTGCCTATAAGTTTTTTCTCGGTTAAGATTTCAATTCTGACTTTCATTTATGGAATTATTGAATGGTATATTTTGCAGTTACAATTTCACTAAGAGAAAAATAACCTAAAGGATAGTTACTTTTATCAGTTGTATTGATAATATTCCCTCTTACTGTGGCCGGAGGAGTTTGAAAAGGCCCACCTACATTACTGCCAGCAATACCTACTAATATATTCATATAATTATAATATTGCTTTGAAATTCCATAATGAGTTACTTCAAGTTGATCCCCTTTTTTTAAATCTTCGTCGTCAGAAACACTAAAAAATTCGTTTCCCTGATAAAATTCATCTCTATCCACATAGTAGGTAGAAGTAACTTTATTTGAATATACATAATTATATAAATAATAGTTGTCTGCATCTTGAGGATCTTTATAAAAAGCTCTAACTACAATACCTGCAATGCTACCTGCATTTTCCTGTGTAATATGTGTTATTTGAGTCACCGATTTTAAAGTTTCACTTGCCGTGTAAGTAGAACCGTCATTAATTACAATCAAAGTATAAATTTCTTCGATTACCGGTTTGAAATCAGTACAAACATATCTGCCTGAATTTGCTACTTCAGTAAAATTAAATTGTTGGTTGGCACTATTTTTAATATAAACAACAGCTCCTGTAACTACTGGAATTTCTTCTTCAAAATAGCCCGTAGTTGTTGTTAGTTTTACAGTCTGTTGAGCGCCTGAAGTTCCTTTTTTCCATCTGATAGCCGCTTCTATTACTAATTTTGGAGGAGCCGTAGTTAAATCGACATCTACAACCTCTTCGCAGCCGCTAAAAAATAAGGATATAAAAAACACTATTAATAAAATTGTTTTTTTCATACTTTCTAATGTTATTTCTTTTCAGAAAATGGTTTTTAAAACTTAAAATTGTAACTGACAGCTGGCACAATTCCAAAAATAGATGTCCTTACCGCTTCATTATAACCGGTATCTGCATTTTGGCGAAAGTTTATAGAAGCTGCATTCTGGCGATTATATAAATTATATATACTAAAAACCCACTCTCCTTTCCACTTTCTTTTTTTATTTTTTTCAAGGGATAAAGTGGCCGAAATATCCAAATGGTGATAAGCCGGCAAACGGTTTTCATTTCGCAATCCATAACCCGGAACAGTAATTCCCAAATACTCATACTGACTGTTTGGGTATGTTACAGGCTGGCCGGACTGTAATGCGAAATTAGTTCCAAATGACCATCTTTCATTTAAATTATAAGACGATGTAATAGCTAAATTATGCGTTTTATCATAAGTTGAACTATACCATTGACCATTATTAATTCCAGTTTCTTCAGGAGTCCTGCCTGGAGTCTGCTGCTCTGATTTTGAAAGTGTATAAGAAACCCAGCCGTTTAATTTACCTTCGTTTTTCTTAAACATGATTTCTAGTCCATAAGATCTCATTCTTCCGTTTAAAACAACCTGCTCTATGGCATTATTTGCAATCAAATCAGCACCATCAATATAATCCAGTCTGTTTTTAACTTTTTTATAATAAACTTCTGTTTCAAGAGAATAACTGCCATCATTGAAATTTCTAAAATACCCTAAAGCAACCTGATCTGCAATTTGAGGCTTAATATAAGTATCGCTTGGCATCCAGACATCAAGCGGTGTTGGGGATGAAGTATTTGAAATTAACTGAAGATATTGTGCCATTCTGTTATAATTGGCTTTTATGGCCTGCTCATCGTTCAGTTGGTAGGAAATTGAAAAACGTGGTTCAAAATTATCATAACTTTCAATAACCCTATTTTTTTTATAGTATTCTGTGTCTATTGGTGTCGCTTTTTCATAAATCTGCATATCTGAATTGAAGACAACTGCATTATTATTTTCATACAAATTAATTGTCGATGCTCCCAAACGATAAAACATGCTATATCTCAGTCCGTAATAAACCGTTATTTTTTTTGATAACTGGCTTTCTGCATCAATGTAAGGCGAAACTCCAAGTGCATATTTCTCATCTAATTGTTGAGGATTAATAGTGAATTCGTCATTTAAAGGTTTAATTGTTCCGGGATTAAACTGATAATAAATTCCGTTTAATCCATAATTCAATTTGAATTTATTTGAAATATAGTTCTCAAAATCATATTTAACAGTATAATTTTTAATTCCGGAATCCCACTTGAAACCTACAAAATTTAGATCAAGTCCATAATAATAGTCACTATAGATCAATGATAAATTTGCAAATAATTTATCTGAATACAAATGGCTCCAGCGTAAGTTTAAAATAGAATTTCCATAAGTATTCATAAAAAGGTCATTCAGTCTAAAAACGTCACGACCAAAATAACCTGACAAGAACAAACTGTTTTTATCATTTATTTTATAACTTAACTTGGTATTCAAATCATAAAAATAAGCTGCATTGTTTTTTTGCTCCTCTGACAATTTAAGAAATAAATGTGCATAAGATGCTCTTCCTCCTATCAAAAAAGAACCTTTATTTTTTACTATTGGCCCTTCTGCAAGAATTCTGCTTGAAATTAATCCTAATCCTCCATTTACATGAAACTCTTTACTATTTCCATCTTTCTGATAAATATCCAAAACAGAAGATACCCTGCCGCCGTAACGTGCCGGAATTCCTCCTTTATATAATTTTAAATTCTTAATGGCATCGGAATTAAAAACAGAGAAAAAACCGAAGACATGTGAAGAATTAAATATGGTAGCTTCGTCTAATAAAATTAAATTCTGATCAGCTCCTCCTCCTCTAACATTAAATCCTGAAGCTCCTTCGCCAGCATTTGTAACTCCCGGGAGCAGTAAAATAGATTTCAAAACATCTACTTCTCCAAAAACCACAGGCATTTTTTTGATGGTAGAAATAGATAGTTTATTAATGCTCATTTCAGGAGACTTAATATCAACCTTGCTTCTATTTCCTTTAATGACAACCTCCAGAAGTTCTTCATTACTTTCGTTTAAGGATAAATTATATTTTGTATCCTGATCGAGCAATACTATTTTTTCGACATTTTGATATCCTAAATAGTTTATCTCTAATTGATGTTCACCAGCTGGAAGTGTAAGTGAATAAAACCCGTATTTATTAGTAGATGTTCCAATTTTTAACGCTGGAATATAAATATTAACTCCTATTAAGGTCTCATTAGTTTTAAAGTCAGTTATGGTACCACTTAACGTAAATTTTTCCTGAGAGAATGAAATCAAAGTAGTAATAAAAATAACAAACGTGCTGATTTTTTTTATAATCATCTTCTGTAATTTATATACTTCATTAACAATTGCTGACTATTTTTGTTGTATTATAGTTGTTAAAAAAGAGTTAATAATTTTTATTTGGTTTTCAATTAGACCTCGCCTAAAACCCCCGTTTTATCCTTACTTAAACACGTTTATCTCGAATACCTAAAACAGCTTATTTAATCAATTTTTAAATCTATTCTGAACAATTATATTTTTTAACTTAACTTTTAAATCTTCGCCAGTATCATAAATCATCTGCTCATTGTTAGGAAACGGTATTGCCTTTTTATTAAAATTTGGAAGATAACTTTCGTCACAAGCAGCTTTATCGCCTTTGTAGGTTGAATAGAGTGATTCAAAAACAAAATCACTAACTACCGGAAAAGATTGCAGCAATTGATTAGTTCTGGCACTTACATAATCAATTTTTGCCATAATCTGACAGGATTTAAATTGCCTGTATTCAAATATATTGATTTGGATATTTTTAAATTTATCTACTTTAATCGGTCTTCCCAAACTATCTTTTACAGGATTGCCTCTTGAATCCAAAAGTGTTTTTACACCATCCTTAATTTGTTTTTCCTTAATAAATTCCTTCTCTTTAATTTGTTCCGGAGATATAATTATTTCTCTGAAATTAACAACCACACTGTAATCATACAAAATATTTTTTTGTTTTACATTGTGGTAAACCGTCCATTTGTCATTTAATCCATAAGTACTAAAATCCAATAAATCGTTTTGCAATTGCTTAGGAATAACTAAATTAGTTTCATTTATAGCGTAAACATTTACGAAATCTGTTCCTTTAAACTGCGCTTCATCCATTAACTTTTTAACATTCATGTAATTAGGATTTATACTTTCTATATAACCTAAATCATCATAAGCCTTTCTGGAATCAAGTTTATTAGGTGATTTTAAGAGAACCTGTGCATTTTCATATAAATATTTAGATAATGCATTTTTACTGCTTACAATCTGATCTGAATAATTATCAAAAATAAATTGAGCATTTTTCCCCTGCTTTAATAATTGAAGCGGTAATATTGGCCTGATTTTTTCCTGACGATTATGTAATTGTACATATGTGTCATAGATAAGTTCAAGATTGGCAGGATTTTTTTCTTTTTCCTTCATTTCAAGATTTCGCAAATCTCTATCCTTCGCTTTAGCAAAAGCTTCTTCGAGCAAATACACATAATCTTGTTTTCCTTTAGAATCCTTGTTGGACTTTAATGCTTCAACAGCGCGATTTATAGCTGCGTCATAATTACCATCACTAATAAGGGATTGGGTAGTTTTTACGCCACAGGAAAAAACTAAAAATAAGATAGAAAATAGTAAAATATTTTTTTGCATAGGTATCATTTTATGGTATAAATATATTTTTTTAGCTTTCAACAACTATGTCTTTTGTGATTTCTGTGCTAATAATCATATTCAGTACATTTTTTACAATTTTATTATTATTCTCTGCGCTTTCGTTAAAGAAAATTACCTCTTTCATTTTGACTCTCAATATAATGCTAAACGCTTTCGGAATTTAAATTGTAATTCATGACTTTTTACTTACTTTCATTATAATCCGTAAGGCAAATAAAATTATTATGTCTGGGCCAGAGTGAAAGTTTTTGTTATTTATTGCAAAATCGCATCAATTTTAGTTTCTGATTTTTCTTTTATGGTACTATCCGGATGAAAGCTCCAGATAATCAAAAAGTTTCCCTTTGCAAGATACTCCTCTGGATGAGCATCTGTTGGTTCATTGTCTTTTCCCCATAGCAATCCTTGCAGAAATCTATCGCCTTTGAATCTGTTTTCGAATTCAAAATACATAATTGAACCACTATCAGTTTTACTTTTAAAACTTTGAATTGCCTTACTCTTTAACTTCCCAACAATGTTGCTGTAAGTTTCAATATCATTATAAAAAGTGCAGGCCTGAATAGAAATACAGTTGTTGCCATCGCTTAAAAAGTAGCTTTTGGGAATTTCTTTGCTTGTTAGCTTTAAATCAGTAATAGTCTGGCTGAGTAAATTAGTAGTCAATAACAGGAATAATACCGATAGGGGAATCGTGATTTTCATGGTTTTAGGTTTTGTTTTTGGGATTAGGGCAAGTACAAAACTTTAGGCTTCTATTTTAGCAGTAATGAATTTGTACTTTCGCTAAAATAATATTTTTATTTGACTTAAAAGTTAATTTACTCCAGATATAAAACCTATTGCTATTTTTTTTCGTAAATAACTAAATGCCAATAAAATACACTTACCCATGAGTAATAAATATCAAGAAATAAGAGGAAGACAGGAACTTAATCTATTACAAAACCATGACGAAACAAATAAAAAAATAATTCTTATTACAATTGGCTTAATTATTTTTTCATTCTGTTTACTATTTGTAATTTGGAGTTATGTATTTTCGATACGTAATTTTATATAAGTTTGGTTTTAATAACTTTATATAATGGGATACTAAAAAGTTCCAATAAAATGAAATCCAATCATAGAATTTGAAACCTGAGGAATCAATTGTTTGTGTATTGTATTTTTTTTAGGATTGTAAGTAAGCCCATTAGATTCTTTTTTTGCCCTCTGTTTACGACTGCTGATTACTATAGATCTTCCTATTATTGTCCCTACTAGTCCGCCTACCAACAAGTCTGAAACCCAATGTTCATGGCTTTTTATATCTGAAAGAAATACCGCAGTTACAAATGTATACGGTATCCAATAGTTGTTGTATTCCATTTGAAATACTTTGGCAACGGCAAAATAAGAGGTCGCATGAAAAGACGGAAATGAAGTACCAGTACCTCCGTGTCCAAAGTGAATATTATCGTAGTCTCCAAAGTCCCATGGATTTTTTGTCCACGGCTCCACTACCGGATTATCATCATTTATTTTTCTTTGAGGTCTGTTTCTTGATGATAACGTTTTTAAAACTATTTGAGTTATAACATAAGAATAGGCTAAAGATTTAGCCGCATTAACAGCAACAACCTGTCCTTTTTCGTTGTTAATTATTAAGGAACCGGCGTAAAGCCCAATAATTGGATAAACAATATAAGAGTCGGTCCCGATTACATGAGGTATTGTGCTTTTAATTTCAGGCAGACTATAATTAATATTAGGTTCTACATGATCGTGCAAAAAACCGGTAGTTTGCTTGTCAACAGCTATTAAACCAATTATTCCTGCTGTGTAAAGAGCTGTTCTTTTCCAGTCACTTGAAATGGTATGTCCCATTGCCGAGAAATCTCCAGGAACACTCAGAAAGCTGTCTGCCCAAACGGAACCGGCTACTTTGAATCGATTATCTTTTTTTATCTTTAAAGTATCTTCCTGAGAAAAGCACGAAATCGATAGTAGGCTAAAAAAGATTACATTGAAAAATTTCATAATAAATAATTTTAAATTAAAATTTATTTAAAATATACCCATGAGTGTAATTAATCGTAACCAAAAAAATATTTCACACAAGACATTAAAAATCAATATCTTGAAATCAAAAATCAGGGGCTTATCTCAAATATAACGAAAAAAAATGTAAGAATTTTAATGAATTAAAAATTCTCCTAAATTATAATTTAAATGATATCAGATGTTTACCGAAAATAAAAATATCATAATTAAAAGCAGGTTTTATTGTCATTTTAATTTATATCAAGAAGCAAAAATCCCATTTACCTTTCGGAAATGGGATTTTTTAAAATTGGTTTGATTTATTTATACGGATTGTAAATCGATTCTATCTGTCTTTTGGTAATAGAATCAATATGCATCAAATCACGAACGTGGTCTAATGCCATAATAATTATTACAATTCCCCGCACGTGAACACAAGCGCAAACATTGAAATTATGATAAGATAACTTTGTAGGCACGAGCGGAACGCTCGCGCTAGCATATGAGAAAGTTTATAAAAACCACATAGATATATTTCCAAGCCATTTTTAAACTTGTATAAAAAATGAAAAGAGAAAATTCAATTGACATAGTGCGGGACGCTCGCGCCAGCGGAGGGGTATAATTTGTGAGACAATACAAAATAAAAAACAGAAGTATTTGTTTTTAAGAAATACTTCTGTTTTACTGATCCGCGTTACAAACGCTACGATTTATTTTTTAATTTACTTGGGTACTCGTTGCAAACGAGCACCAGATATCATGGCAAACGAGGACGAGTGGGAATCATAAATTATCTCAAATGAATTCATAATTATAATTTATATAGTAGAGCAATTTAACATTATGCATCGTATTTAGCATAATAAATTACTCTGTTTACTAATTCGCAAATATTACTTAAGTCATCTTTTAAATCTTCTACCAAATCTTTAATTAAAAAAACTTCTAAGAAATAGTTGAACTCAGGATTTTTTTCAATGATACTTTTACAAATATCTTCATCAGACTCTTCATCAATATCCGCTATAATTACAATCGAATCACTTTTAAACTCGCCATCTATTTTTTTTGCGAACGCTACAGAATAGTCATTTTCAATAGTATTTATTTTTTCGATTAATTGTTTAATTGTCATTTTTAGGTTAGTTGACTTTGTTATTTTTTTAATGCTTAAAAGTATTGTACTCTATTTAATATGCATCAAATCACGAACGTGGTCTCATGCCATAATAATCATAACAATTCCTCGCACTATATCAATTGAATTTCTCTTTTCATTTTTTGTAAAGTTAAAAATGGGTTAAAAATATATGATTTCACTTTGTGGGCACGGATTTCAAATCCGCGATATCGGGTAGGTTCTGTTCCAGTTTCAGTCATATCGTATTTGTTTTGAACCAAAATTATAAAAAATAGTAACTAACTGATTCAATAACAGTGCTTTTGTTTTCTAAAATGTTAATAAATTTGTTAATAACTTGATGTTGCAAAAAGTGGTCAAAAGTGGCGTAAAAATGTAGTAAAAGAATAAATTTTAGAACTGATTTTTTCATCAGAAGTGCCATTTATGGGCATTTTATTATCGAAAATTAGGTAATATTGAAGCCTTGCCTCTTCTCTAATAATGAAGTATATTTGTAAAGCAAGTGAGTAAGTCACCTGAAGCCATAAAAAAACCAAAAGCTTCCGACTTTTGGTTTTAAGGTGGATTGTTTAATCCGTTATTTCGATATAGATGGAAATACAAAACATTATTGGGTTATCGCTGATATTATATTTGCTACCACGTGTTATCAAGCAATTTAGAAAATTCGTGCTTGCTTGGAAAAAGTAAAAACTTTTTAACCACTGGATTCTTTTTGAGGATCTGGTGGTTTTTTACTTTGTACAAATGTACAAATAATACAATTACAAATATAGTAAATAATACGGTAATACATAATAATACTAATAGAGATACTAAACGTAATGAAAACATAGAACAAACTAATAATACTAATAGAGATACTAAACGTAGTACAGGTAATAATATTAATAGAGATACTAATAGAGATAGTGAAGGTAAAATTTTATTTCATTCTATTATATTTCTAATAGTCTTCATTCTTTTCTGATCTGTAAACCAAGATTCAAAGTTCTTGCCATCCCGATGTATATGTATACTTGTATTTTCATCTTCCAGATTATTCAGGATTTCAAAATTCTCTTTTGAGTAATTAATAAGTGATTCAATCTGAAGTTCATTTATCTTAATTCCAGTTATTAACCGAAATGGAAACTCTACCCATGATTGAATAAAAAGTCTGTCAAATTCTTTAGGCAAATCATTCTCATTGATTAACTTATAGCCTGTAGCAAGATCATCATAAAAATCAATACTTTCTTCTTCATAATATTTAAGCGTGTTCCAACCTGACATACCATTGTTTATTAGCAACAACATCTTTACTTTGTGGTTACTTTGCGGAGATTCCTCCTTCGTCGGAATGACAAAATTGTGCAAAAAAAATCCCATTCACCTTTCGGGAATGGGACTTTTGCATTGATATTCTCTTTTTTTTTATTTTAAACTGTTGCTTCTACTGGCAACGGAATTTGATTTTTAAGCAAATCTTCGAATGTTTCGTGTTGGCGAATCAGGATTCCCTGACCGTCTTTCCATAAAACCTCAGCCGGTTTGTATCTTGAATTGTAGTTCGATGCCATTGAGAAACAATACGCTCCTGCGTTTCTGAACGCTAAAATATCACCTTCTGCAATTTCAGGGATTCTTCTGTTGCTTGCAAACGTATCGGTTTCGCAAATGTATCCTACTACGGAGTAAAAACGCTCTTTTCCTTTTGGGTTGGAGATGTTTTCGATGTGGTGCTGTGAACCGTAAAACATTGGACGAATCAAATGGTTGAATCCACTATCGATTCCGGCAAAAACCGTTGAAGTTGTTTGTTTTACTACGTTTACTTTTGCCAAAAAGAAACCTGCCTCACTCACCAAAAATTTACCCGGTTCGAAAATCAGGGTTAAATCTTTACCATATTCGGCACAGAAAGTATTGAATCTTTTTGATAATTTTTTACCTAATTCTTCAATATCCGTTTCGATATCGTCTTTTTTGTACGGTACTTTGAATCCGCTTCCGAAATCCAAGAATTCCAGATTTTTGAATTTTTTAGCGGCGTCGAATAATATTTCGGCTGCATATAAAAACACTTCAATATCTAAAATATCAGATCCTGTGTGCATGTGGATACCTACGATATTCATGTTGGTATTTTCGACAATACGCACTAAATGAGGTAACTGGTGTACAGAAATCCCGAATTTACTATCGATATGTCCTACCGAGATATTTTCGTTTCCACCCGCCATTACGTGCGGATTGATACGAATGCATACGGGTACGGTTGGATATTTTGTTCCGAATTGCTCTAATATAGAAAGGTTGTCAATATTGATCTGAACCCCCATTTCGGCAACTTGCTCAATCTCTTCAAGAGAAACACCGTTTGGTGTAAAGAAGATTCTGTCAGGTTCATAGCCAGCATGAAGCCCTAATTGAACCTCCTGAATTGATACAGTATCTAAGCCTGAACCCATGTTCTTTAACAACTGAAGAATCGCAACATTAGACAAAGCCTTCATGGCATAGTTAATTCGCAGGTTTTCTACCTTAGAGAAAGCTTTTGTTAACCTATTGTACTGTGATTGGATTTTTTCGGCATCATAAACATATAATGGACTTCCAAATTGGTCTGCTAACTGCAGTAAATCTTTTGCTTGCATTATTAAACTATTTTGGACAAATTTATTATTCTTTTGAGAGTAAAAAAATTAATTGTAGAAAAATAACAAAATATAACAAATTGTTTGTTTTTTAAACTTTCTGTGAGTTTTATTTAGATTTCAAACATTTAGAAAATTTATTACACATTACTTACAAAAAAAGCAAAACGGCTATCAATAATGACAGCCGTTTAAAATTTCTTGTATATAATTATTATACTCCAGGTAAGTCTCCACCCTCTTTAGTAGGCAAATCAGACTTACCCATTAAGTAGATATCTACCTGACGAGCAGCTTCTCTACCCTCAGAAATAGCCCAAACAATCAATGATTGTCCTCTTCTCATATCTCCCGCTGTAAATATGTTTGGAACATTTGTCTGGTAATTATGTGCTTTGTAATTGCTTCTAAAATCAATTTCCAATCCTAACTGACTGCTTAAAGTTTTTTCAGGACCTGTAAATCCGAGTGCCAATAAAGCTAAGTCGCAAGGCCAAACTTTTTCTGAACCTTCAACTTCAAGTAATTCTGGGCGTTGTCCCGGAACCATTTTCCACTCTACTTTTACGGTTTTCAAAGCTATTAATTTACCGCTTGCATCCTTAATAAATTCTTTGGTATTGATTAACCAGTCTCTTTCACAGCCTTCTTTGTGAGAAGTAGATGTTTTTAACTGCAACGGCCAGTAAGGCCAAGGAGTTGATGCGCTTCTTCCAACCGGTGGTTTCGGCATGATCTCAAAGTTAGTTACCGATTTTGCACCGTGACGGTTTGATGTTCCAACACAGTCAGAACCTGTATCTCCTCCTCCAATTACAATAACATCTTTTCCGGTTGCCAATACCTGATTTTCAATTTTCTCTCCAAAAACTACTTTAGTCTGCTGTGTTAAAAAATCCATTGCCTGAACTACACCATCAGCATCAGCTCCAGGAGTAGGCAAACCTCTTCTTTCTGTAGCACCACCGCAAAGAACAATAGAATCGAATGCTTTTAAATCTTCAATTGAATAGTTTACACCAACATTGGTATTTACTTTAAAAGTAATTCCTTCTGCCTCTAAAATAGCCACACGTCTTTCGATAATTCCTTTTTCTAATTTGAAATTTGGAATACCATAACGTAATAAACCTCCAATTGCATTGTCTCTTTCAAAAACAGTAACGGTGTGACCTGCTCTGTTCAATTGCTGAGCGGCTGCCAATCCTGCAGGACCTGATCCTACCACCGCAACTGTTTTACCAGTTCTTACTTTTGGCGGCTGTGGTTTGATCCATCCTTCTGCGAAAGCACGTTCCACAATATTTTTCTCTATATTTTCAATAGCGATCGGCTCTTCAATAAGTCCTAATACACATGCTTTTTCGCATGGTGCCGGACATAAACGACCTGTAAATTCTGGAAAGTTATTGGTTGAATGCAAAATCCATGAGGCTTTTTGCCATTCTTCCTGGTATACCATGTGATTAAAATCGGGAATCAAATTCCCAAGAGGGCAACCACTGTGACAAAAAGGAATACCACAATCCATGCAACGAGAACCTTGAGTCGTAATTTCAGCTTCACTCAAAGGAATCGTAAATTCATTATAATTTCCTACACGCTCTTTAACCGCTAGATATGATTCGTCTTGTCTTTCGAATTCTTTAAAACCTGTTACTTTTCCCATTGTATTATGCTGTTAATTCTTCTACCATTTGTTCTTCTGTTTCCAGACGCTTTAATGCTTTTTTGTACTCTGTAGGCATCACTTTGACGAAATTGTCCAAGCTTGATTCCCACTCATTTAATAATTCTTTTCCTCTTGTACTATTTGTGTACAGAACGTGTCTTTGGATCAAATTTTTCAAGTCGTCAGCATCATCGCCTTCCACTGTTTCAAATTCGATTGTTTCCGCATTACACAATCCGTTTTTAAACTTGTTTAGAGGATCATAGATATAAGCGATACCACCACTCATACCTGCAGCAAAGTTACGTCCGGTACTACCCAGCACAACCACTTTACCTCCGGTCATGTACTCACAACCATGATCTCCAACACCTTCCACTACAGCAATCGCTCCAGAATTACGTACTGCAAATCGTTCTCCTGCTATACCATTGATATAAGCTTCTCCTTCGATCGCACCAAATAAACAAACGTTTCCAACAATGATATTCTTCTCAGCTACAAAAGTTGCTTTTGCAGGTTTTTTAATGATTAATTTAGCTCCGGATAACCCTTTACCTAAATAATCATTCGTATTTCCTTCTACAGTAAATGTTAGTCCATGCGCACTAAAAGCACCTAGACTCTGACCTGCAGAACCAGTAAAATTAATATTCAGCGTATCCTCAGGTAATCCAAGGTGACCGTATATTTTAGAAATTTCATTACTAACGATAGCACCAACAGAACGGTTTATATTATTAATTGGATATGCTAAAGTCATTTTTTCTTTTCTGTACAAAGCACGGTGAGAATCTTTCAGGATCTGGAAATCCAATACACCTTCTAAATTATGATCCTGCTTTTCTGTATTTGAAACTGGCATTGTTTTATATGCAGCTGGTCTGTACAAAATAGAAGATAAATCTAACCCTCTTGCTTTATAATGATCAATCGCCTTATTAGAATTGATTTTATGGGTTTGCCCCACCATTTCACCTAAAGTTCTGAATCCTAATTGCGCCATAATACCTCTTAATTCTTCTGCAACATAATAGAAGAAATTAATAACATGTTCTGGTGTTCCTTTGAAGTTTTTACGTAACTCTTTATCCTGAGTTGCAATTCCAACCGGACATGTATTCAGGTGGCATTTACGCATCATAATACAGCCAGAAGCTACAAGAGGTGCAGTTGCAAAACCAAATTCTTCAGCTCCTAATAAAGCAGCGATAGCTACGTCACGACCTGTTTTTAACTGACCGTCACATTCAACAACTATTCTGCTTCTTAAATTGTTCAAGACCAAAGTTTGCTGTGCTTCTGCCAATCCAAGTTCCCAAGGAAGACCTGCGTGTTTCAATGATGTTAAAGGAGAAGCTCCTGTTCCACCGTCATAGCCTGCAATTAAAACAACATCTGCTTTTGCTTTGGCAACACCGGCAGCGATTGTTCCAACTCCAACTTCAGAAACCAATTTCACATTGATACGGGCTTCTCTGTTGGCATTTTTCAAGTCAAAGATTAATTGTGCTAAATCTTCAATAGAGTAAATATCGTGGTGTGGCGGAGGCGAAATCAATCCTACGAAAGGAGTTGAATTACGTGCTTCTGCAATCCATGGCAATACTTTTTCTCCAGGTAGCTGACCACCTTCTCCAGGCTTAGCTCCCTGAGCCATTTTAATCTGAATTTCTTTTGCGCTTGACAAATAGTGAGAAGTAACCCCAAAACGTCCCGAAGCAACTTGTTTGATAGCCGAATTACGACTGTCTCCATTCACATCCGGCTGAAAACGCTTTCTGTCTTCCCCTCCCTCACCAGAATTGGATTTTCCTCCAATACGGTTCATAGCAATTGCTAAATTCTCATGTGCTTCTCTTGAAATAGATCCGTAAGACATTGCTCCCGTTTTAAAACGTTTCACAATTTCTGTCCATGGCTCTACTTCATCTAACGGAATCGGATCTAAGTTGTCAAATTCGAATAATCCACGAATTGTCATTAAACTCTTAGCCTGATCGTTAATTGTATTTGAATACACATCATAACTATCCTGATCACTCAATCGAACAGCTTGCTGTAATTTGGCAATAGTAGTAGGATTAAACAAGTGTCTTTCTCCATTACGTCTCCATCTGTATTCTCCTCCAATATTTAATCCCAATCGGTTTGCAATTAGTTTATCAGGGTAAGCATATTTATATCTTTCTGTAATTTCTTTTTCAATTTCATACAATCCGATACCTTCGATTCTTGAAGCGGTATATGGAAAATATTTTTGAACGAATTTGGAATTGAATCCAACAATTTCAAAAATCTGAGAACCTCTGTATGAGTGTAATGTTGAAATTCCAATTTTATTCATGATTTTCAAAATTCCTGAACCAATCGCTTTATTGAAATTGTCAACTGCTTTTTGTTCTGGAATTCCGGTAATAAATCCTTCCTGAACCTGAACACGAATAATTTCATTTACCATATAAGGATTGATCGCACTGGCGCCATATCCAAATAAAGTAGCAAAATGATGCGGCTCACGCGGCTCTGCAGATTCCATGATAATATCAAAATAAGAACGCTTGCGTAAACGGTTCATTTGATGATTTACATACGAACAAGCCAATAAAGCAGGAATTGGTGCAAACTCCTTATTAACCCCTCTGTCAGAAAGTATAATGATATTTGTACCTTGTTCTACCGCTTTTGTGATTTGAACAATAATAGCGTCCAAAGCATTTTCCAAACCATTCATACCCTCTGATTTAGGATATAAAATTTTGAAAGTTTCTGCTTTGAAATTATCTATAGAAATCGTTCTGATTTTCTCTAAATCTCCATTGGAGATAACAGGATTCTGGATTCTTAATTTACGGCATTGTTTACTTGTAATATCAAAAATATTACGATCCTGACCTAAGTTTAAAGCAATATCGGTTACAATTTCCTCACGAATACCATCCAAAGGCGGATTGGTAACCTGCGCAAATAATTGTTTGAAGTAATTAGGAATTAACTGTGGTCTGTCTGATAATACTGCAAGAGGTGTATCAATACCCATTGATCCCAAAGCTTCTTTACCAGTTTGGGCCATTGGCGTAATCATATCCTGAATATCCTCTAGTGTATAATTAAAAAGACGTTCTCTTGTAGGTAAATCAATAGTTTCTATAGGACAAACCTCCGAAGTTGAAGGAACATCTCTTAAGTGTAATCTATATTGGTCTAACCATTCCTGATAAGGTCTTTCAGAAACAATTTTGCTTTTAATTTCTTCGTCATTAATGATACGTCCTTCGTTCATGTCCACAAGGAACATTTTCCCCGGTTCTAATCTACCATGACTTTCTACATCTTCAGGATCAATATCTACAACTCCAATTTCAGAAGCCATAATTAATTTACCGCTTTTGGTAACAGTATATCTTGAAGGTCTTAGTCCATTACGATCTAATAAAGCACCAACATAATCACCATCCGAAAAAGGCACGGAAGCAGGGCCATCCCATGGCTCCATAATACAAGCATTATACTCATAAAATGCTTTACGCTCTGGAGACATTGTTTTGTGTTTTTCCCAAGCCTCAGGAATCATCATCATCATTACTTCAGGCAATGATCTTCCGGTATGCGTTAACAATTCTACCACCATATCCATAGAAGCAGAATCTGATTTTCCAGGTAAAATGATAGGGAACAATTTATCAATTTGTGGTCCGAAAACCTCACTTTTCATAATCTCTTCACGAACACGCATTCTGCTCACATTCCCACGCAAAGTATTGATTTCTCCATTTTGACACATGTATCTAAATGGCTGAGCCAGTTCCCAGGTAGGCATTGTATTTGTAGAAAAACGCTGGTGTACTAATGCAAGACGAGTAACCAAATCTGTTTGCTGTAAATCGGTATAATACGGACCAATATCTTCAGGCATAATAATACCTTTATATATTATAGTCGTAGTAGATAAACTTGGAAGATAAAAATATGAGCTTTGCGATATCTTTGAGTTTCTGATATTATGCTCCGTAATCTTACGTGCTGCGTATAATTTAGCTTTAAAAACAGCATCATCAATTGCTTCGTTTTTTCCAATAAATATTTGTTCGATGGTTGGTTCAGATGCCAATGCAATTTCACCAAGTTGAGAAGAGTCAACCGGGACTTCTCTCCATCCTAAAACAGAAAGTCCTTGTGCTTTGACTTCTTTTTCAAAAATATCTTTACAAAAATCATATTGATTTCTTATTTTTGGTAAAAATACCATTCCAACAGCATACTCACGTGCAGCAGGTAATTCAAAATCACATATCCTTTTGAAATATTCATGAGGGATGTCAATTAAAAGTCCAGCTCCATCTCCTGTTTTTCCATCAGCACTCACTCCACCCCTGTGCTCCAGCTTAACTAGAATTTCAAGAGCGTCATGAATAATTTGGTTTGTCTTTTCTCCTTTAAGATTGCAGATAAAACCAGCTCCGCAATTTTCATGCTCGAATTCTGGCAAATAAAGGCCTTGTTCTTTTAGTTTCATTCTTGATATTTTTTTTTTACAAAAATAGAGATTTCGTTAAACATAATGTACCAAAATTACACTTTGCCTTACACTTTTATAGGAATATTAGAAAAACGCTTCTTAAATGATAATAATTTTACAGAAAGCATTGTGAATTACCAAAATCACAATTCGTTTTAAATTATATTAAGAAAAATCAACAATTCGTAGTAAAAATACGTTGCTTTTATGTTAATTCTAAAACGATGTAGTGATTTAAAATTAACAATTGATGTTCGTTTATTTAACCTTTATTTGACTTTACAGGAAATTTATTTAACAAAGTGAGATTGGTTTATTATTAATTAAAAAAGATTTTAGTTTTCAGTTCAATTTTGCTACTTTTGTCGCACTTTTATTCTGAAATAAATTCAGAACCAGACAAATTCTATATTATGAACATACACGAATATCAAGGAAAAGAAATTTTAGCAAGTTACGGAGTACGCATTCAACGCGGAATTGTAGCTAATAATGCAGTTGAAGCTGTAGCCGCTGCAAAACAATTAACAGCCGAAACTGGTACAGGATGGCATGTAATTAAAGCACAAATTCACGCAGGTGGTCGTGGAAAAGGTGGTGGAGTTAAACTAGCTAAAAACTTGCAGCAAGTTGAAGAAATTGCAGGACAAATTATCGGAATGCAATTAATTACACCTCAAACTTCTGCTGAGGGTAAAAAAGTAAACAAAGTTTTAGTTGCTGAAGATGTTTACTATCCTGGTGAAAGTGAAACTTCTGAATTTTATGTTTCTGTTTTATTGAATAGAGCTACAGGACGCAACATGATTATGTATTCTACTGAAGGTGGAATGGATATCGAAGAAGTTGCTGAGCACACACCACACTTAATTTTTACAGAAGAAGTTGATCCATCTGTTGGATTACAAGGTTTTCAGGCAAGAAGAATTGCTTTTAACTTAGGTCTTTCCGGAAATGCTTTCAAAGAAATGGTGAAATTTATCGATTCTTTATACAATGCTTACATTGGTTCAGATGCTTCTATGTTTGAAATCAACCCGGTTTTGAAAACTTCTGATAATAAAATTATGGCTGTTGATGCTAAAGTAAATATCGATGATAATGCTTTATACAGACAACCAAAATATGCTGAAATGAGAGATATCCGTGAAGAGAACCCAATCGAAGTTGAAGCTAAAGAAGTAGGATTGAACTATGTAGATCTTGACGGTACTGTAGGATGTATGGTAAACGGAGCAGGTCTTGCAATGGCAACTATGGATTTAATTAAATATGCTGGTTTTGAACCTGCTAACTTCTTAGACGTTGGTGGAACTGCTGATGCAAAACGTGTTGAAACTGCTTTCCGTATTATCTTAAAAGATCCTAACGTAAAAGCTATTTTAATTAATATTTTTGGTGGAATCGTTCGTTGTGACCGTGTGGCGCAAGGGGTTGTTGATGCTTACAAAAATATGGGTGACGCTATCAATGTGCCAATTATAGTTCGTTTGCAAGGAACAAATGCTGAAATTGCAAAAGAATTAATTGACAATTCAGGTATGCCAATTTTATCAGCTGTTCAATTTCAGGAAGCTGCTGACCAGGTTAAAGCTGCATTATCTTAATCAAATAAGAAATTAGCTATATATAGAAATCCACTCCGTTTTACGGAGTGGATTTTTTTGTGAAATTATTTTATCAAAAAAGTTCGCAAGGATTTCATACTTACAAGATTTTATATAAACGCAAAGTTCGCAAAACTTTATTAATATAGCTTTGCGAACTTCACGTAAACCTTTGGGCTCTTTGCGATTAACCTACTTAGGGTTAATTATTTTTTATTCTTGCCGTTTTTGTAAACTACTTTTTCTACAACCTGTACTTTAGGGGCTGTTTTCGTATTGTTTTTCTTGAAAGGCTTTTTAGTTGCAGATCCTGATTTTGAAGGTTTTTGATCGCCTCTTCCTTTTTCAGCATCTTTGAGAGTCGCTTTAAATTCTGGTCTTTCTTTAGAAGTTTCTTTCTTCGGTATTTCAGCCTTATGTTTCGCTAAAACGTCATTTGGGTTTTTCGGGTTTTCCTTGGTTCCTCTTAAATGAATTACCAATCCGTTTAAGAAATTACGCAAAACCTGATCACCACATTCCATATAATTTTCATGATCTTCAGCTCTGAAAAAAGCACCCAATTCTGATTTTGAAATTCTAAAATCTACCAATTCTAAAATTTCAACTATTTGATCATCGCGAAGCATAAGAGCTACACGAAGTTTTTTTAAGATATCGTTATTTGTCATTGTCTAATTTTTTACAAAGGTACATTATTTTAAACGCAAATATCAGAACAAAATTACTCCGGTGCCTGCTCCATCAGCATAATATGTTTTGCCGTTTTTAATCGTAACGCCTCTGGCAATATCTTCGGACAAAAGTAGCGAACCGTCCATATCCACATAATCTAATTCGGGCAGTAAATGTGCAATGGCAGAAATCCCAACCGTAGATTCTGTCATACAGCCCACCATTGTTTTTAAACCCAGTTTTTTGGCTTCTGCAATCATTCTTCTGCCAGGCGTAATTCCTCCACATTTCATCAGCTTTATATTAACGCCATGAAAATGATTGTAACATTTAGCAACATCACCTTCTTCAATACAACTCTCATCGCCAATAACTGGTAAAACAGAATTTTTAAAAATTTCCCGTTGTCCTTCCCAATCATTTGATTTTAAAGGCTGTTCAATAAATTCAACGCCTAATTTTTTTAGAATTTTAGCATTTGCTAATGTTTCATCAACTGTCCAGGCGCAATTGGCTTCAACCCTGAAAACAGCATCACTGTGTTTTCTTAATTCGGTTACAATGGCTATATCTTCAGAAGTTCCTAGTTTTATTTTGTAAATAGGCCATGGAAGTTCTTTCATTTTAGCAATCATGTTGTCGATGTTATCAATCCCAATTGTATAATTAGTCAGCGGATTCTGTGTAATATTGTAATTCCATAATTCATACAGTTTTTTTCCTTTTTTTCGCGCATACAAATCATTGTAAGCATTGTCTAATGCGCATAAAGCAAAAGGATTATCCTGAAAAAACGAACTAATCTTTGACCAAAACTCTTCGGGCGTTTCATTTGAAGCGGTCTCTACAATATTTCTATTTTTTTCAATATCGTTTTGAATAGTTTCTATGGAAATATTATAATACGGATTTGAAGTTGCTTCTCCAAACCCTGAAATTCCATCTTCTTGTAATTCCACAATTAGTGAAGGCTGAAAATCAATAGTTTTTCTTGAAATCCTAAAAGTGTGTTTTAATTTTAAATTATAAGTTCTTAAGATTAACTTCATATACAAACACTTTTAAGTTATTATTTTTCAAATAACATCGAAAGATTGCAATACTTTAGACATTGCTTTCGATTTAAGTAAACATTCTTCATACTCTTTTTCCGGAACAGACTGAGCCGTAATAGCGCTTCCTACTGAAAACGAAATATACTGATTTTCCTGATTATACAAAATACTCCTGATTACAACATTAAAATCAAAATCTCCTTGTGGTGTTAAATAACCTACTGCCCCACTATACAAACCTCGTTTCGTTTCTTCCATCTTTTCAATAATTTTCATTACCGAAATTTTAGGGGCTCCCGTCATACTTCCCATTGGAAAAGTGGTTTTTAAAACATCAATTGGCGAATATTGAGGATCCAGCTTTGATGTTATAGTTGAAATCATTTGATGCACTTGCAAAAACGAGTAAATTTTGCATAATTCTACCACTTCTACTGATCCTTTTTGTGCAGTATGAGATAAATCATTCCGAACCAAATCGGTAATCATGATATTCTCTGCGCGTTCTTTTGAATCAAATTCCAAATCTAGTTTTGACTTTTCATCTTCATTTATATCTGAAAATCGTTTTGAAGTTCCTTTTATCGGCTGTGAAATAATGGTTTCACCAGCTTTTTTCAGATATCGTTCCGGTGAAGCTGAAAGCAAAAAATGTTTGTTGGTTTTAAAAAAAACTGAAAATGGTGCTCTTGAAATCTCATTCAGTTTTTGAAACTTTTCCAAAGGATTAATAATGGCATTTTCAGCAAAAAACTCTATGCAAAAATTCGCTTCATACATATTTCCTGCGTGAATGTGTTCAAGTATTTTATTTACTTTTTCAAGATATGACTCTTTAGAAATACGTTGTTGAATTTTTAAATATTCTTCACTTTCGACTTTTAACTTTCGACTTTCGACTATTTCATTAAAATCATCTTCAATCTCATCATCACAAAGTAACAAATATTGAATTTCGAGTTGATTTTCTTTCAATAAAAAGATTTTTTTTGGCTGAAAGAAAAACAAATCCGGGAAATGCAACCCATCAAAATTGGATGATTTCAAAGGTTCTGTATCATTTTTCAGGTCATAAGATAAATAACCGAAAAGCCAGTCTTTTGTAGTCTGCTGATATTGCTTTAAATCCTCAAAAGCATTATGAAAATCGGTTTTTAAAGACGTAAAAGCATCAACAGCCAACATACAATCAAAGCTTGAATATTCTTGTGGATATGTATTGCTATCTAAAAAAACAACTTCGCGAAATTGTTGTGACCAACTTAAAAGTTGCTGCTTAAACTGACTTGGGTCCGAAATGTACTTGTGAATGGAAACTCTCAAAAATGAATGAATTTTAGATTTCAAAATTACGACAAAAAAAATCCTTCAATAAAACAATTCTAAAAAATTATTGGCACACTTTTTAGTATATCGGATTAACACTAATTCTTAAAACTTTTCTTGTCTATTTATTGAAAAATTACTCATGCATTTCTAACCAGCAAAATTGCATTTACATGGTGTAAATATTTTATTTATTAATCAAACTTTAAAAACCTTTATGAAAACAATTGCAAAATTAGGTCTGACTGCCTTTATCATTCTAGCAGTATTATTTTCCTGTAAAAAAGCAGACACTTCCCAAGAAACATTAGATTACACAACTACAACTGACAGCACCGCAATATCCTCTTTGGCTGCTGTCGAAAGAAAAGACAGTAAACACAAATTCATTCGAACCGCTGATATCAAATTCAAGGTTAAAAACGTCGTCAAGTCAACTTATGCAATTGAAAATGCCGTGTCAAAATTTGGAGGTTTTGTTACTTACACCAATTTACAGAGCAATATCCATGATCAGATTAAAACTAAAATCAGTCAGGACAGTACGCTCGAAACTACTAAGTATACAGTAGAAAATAATATTACGATCCGTATTCCGAATACGCAGCTTGATACCGTTATTAAAACTATTGCTAAGCAAATTGACTTTCTTGATTTTAGAATTATCAAGGCAGATGATATTTCTTTAAAATTATTATCAAATCAACTTTCTCAAAAAAGAAGTGCCAATACCGAAAAAAGAGTTGAAAAAGCAATTGATGAAAAAGGCAAAAAAATAAATGATATTATGGAAGCCGAAAACACTTTGGCAAACCAAAAAGAAGCAAATGACAATCGTACCATTGATAATTTATCCTTACAAGATCAGATAAATTTTAGCACAGTAACATTACAGCTTTACCAAAACGAAACCATCAGGCAAGAAATAATGGCAAGTGAAAAAAACAGCAATGCTTATAAGCCAAATTTAGGAATTCAAATTCTTGATTCTTTAAAAAATGGCTGGTACATTATTGAGTCAGTTTTTGTGTTCTTAATTAATCTTTGGCCTTTTATTTTGATTGGTTTTGGCGGATTCTTCCTTTATAAAAAATACAGTAAGGAATAGAAAGTCAAAATTATAAGTAGCAATTTCATAAGAAAAAATTCATTATATTTGATATAGTACTTCATTAATCCTAAAAATGGATTCTTTTGATTGTAAAATTCTCAATAAAAACATAATTAAATCAGATTTTGTTCTTATTCGAGGTTTAGATTTAAAAATGTTTATCAGCAAATAAATTATATTTTTTAACCTATTAAATCTAGTATTATGAAAATTGCTACCATTATTGTCCGTGTATTAATTGGTCTCTTACTGCTCTTTGCCTCGATTAGTTTTTTCTTTAAACTTGCTCCTGAACCAGAAACAACAGGTAATTTCAAGGCTTTCAATATGGGATTAGTTGCCTCAACTTATTTATTGCCCCTGGCAAAAACGATAGAATTGCTTTGTGGTATTTCATTTGTAACAGGCCGTTTTGTAACATTGGCCAATATATTGATCTTACCGATTACGATCAATATATTGTTTATCAATTATTTTCTGGCACCTGAAGGTCTGCCAATTGCTGCATTATTATTCCTTGGCAACTTATTTTTGATTTACAGATATTGGGATAACTACAAAACTGTGTTTACTCCATAAATATATTTTGAGTTAAAATAAAAACCCGGCATTTCAAAATGTCGGGTTTCTTATTTTAGTTTGCTTGGTCGTGTTTTACCCATATCAACTCCGAAGTATTATATCCGATTTCCCGGGCTTTCATCAAAAAATCAGTTTTTACGCTCTCTGGAATATTTGTTTCTCTTGAAAGTATCCACATGTATTTTAAGCTTTCACCAGCTACAAGTGCGTATTTATATTCTGTATCTGTGGCAATGACATTATATCCGGAATAAAAAGGTCCAAAAAAGGAGACTTTCAGCATTCCAACAGTATCTTCTTCAACAAATTTAGCTTTGCCGACACTTTCTTCCCATTTGCCTTTTTTGACATTATATCCCTTATTATCAACTTTTATTGTACTATCACCATTTAACGAATAATCCGCCGTTACGTTGTTCAGGTTTTTTTCCCATTTATAATCTAATCTGGCAATTTCATACCATTTTCCCAAATACTTTGTTTTGTCAAAATTTCTGATTGCAGTTGCCTTTTTTGGTATAGTTGAACCGCAAGAATGAAACACAAAAGCAATTCCTGCTCCAATTAAAATCGGAATTATATATCTATTTTTCATGATGTTATCTATTTATTGAAACAAAGGTAGCAACTGAACGGATAACTATTTTTACAGAATTATGCCTGGTTTTTACATTTTATATCGTAAATAAATACTCTTTTCAAACAAAAAACCCGACACTAAAATGTCGGGTTTGATATTAGTAAAAAACGTAATAATTATACGTGTAATGCTCTATTATCTGTTGCTGCTAATGCCGCTTCTTTTACCGCTTCTGCGAAAGTTGGATGTGCATGACTCATTCTTGAAATATCTTCTGCAGAAGCTTTAAATTCCATTGCAGTAACAGCTTCAGCAATTAAGTCAGCTGTGCGCGCTCCAATCATGTGAACACCTAAAACCTCATCAGTTTTAGCATCAGCAATGATTTTTACAAATCCGTCTAAGTCTCCGCTTGCTCTTGCACGACCTAACGCTTTGAAAGGAAAACTTCCTACTTTATATTCGGTTCCTGAAGCCTTAACCTGGTCTTCTGTTTGTCCAACTGCAGCAACTTCTGGCCAGGTGTACACTACACCAGGAATTAAGTTATAATCAATATGTGGTTTTTGACCTGCTAAGATTTCAGCAACCATAGTTCCTTCTTCTTCTGCTTTGTGTGCTAACATTGCTCCACGAACAACATCACCAATTGCGTAGATATTAGGAACGTTAGTTTGTAAATGATCGTTTACTTCTACTTGTCCCCTGTCTGAAATTTTCACTCCTGCCTTGTCAGCATTTAATCCGTCTGTGTAAGGACGACGTCCCACAGAAACTAATGAATAATCTCCTTCTAAAGTAATGGTTTCTCCTTTTGCATTTTCAGCCTGCACCACAACAGCATCACCATTTCTTTCAACTGATTTTACTTTGTGGGAAACGTAGAATTTCATTCCTTGTTTTTTCAATACTTTAGTCAATTCTTTAGACAAAGAAGCATCCATTCCTGGAATAATTCTGTCCATGAATTCCACTACAGAAACCTGCGATCCTAAACGAAGGTAAACTTGTCCAAGCTCGATTCCGATTACTCCACCACCAATAATTACAAGGTGTTTTGGAACTTCTTTTAAAGCCAAAGCTTCAGTAGAGGTGATAATTCTTTCTTTATCAATTTTGATAAACGGTAAAGAAGATGGTTTTGAACCTGTAGCAATTACAGCATATTTAGTTTCGATAGTTTCAGATGTTCCGTCAGCTTTTGCAACTGCAATATGCGTTGCGTCTACGAATGAACCTAAACCATTAAAAACAGTAATTTTATTTTTATCCATTAAGTAGTTGATTCCACCAACGGTTTGATCTACAACTGCTTGTTTGCGCGCGATCATTTTCTCTAAATTGATTTTCACATCACCAGAAACTTCGATTCCGTGATCTGCAAAATGAGCAATTTCAGCATAATGATGAGAAGATGACAATAATGCTTTTGAAGGAATACAACCAACGTTAAGGCAAGTTCCGCCTAAAGAATTATACTTTTCTACGATTGCAGTTTTGAAACCTAATTGTGCGCAACGAATTGCTGATACATATCCGCCAGGACCTGAACCTATAATGACTACGTCAAATGAACTCATAGTTTGTTTATTTTATTTTTAGCGATACAAAATTAAGGAATAAAGTTTTGTTTAAAGTTTAATTTTCAATGTTTTTTGTGTGAAATTTTGGGTTTGGGGGTTTCTGCCACAAAGGCACTAAGGCACAAATTTTTTTTTTGTATTGGGTATTTTAATGTGAAGTTTTTTTGGGAATTGAGTTTTACCGCAAAGGACGCAAAGAGCTACGCAAAGATCGCAAGAGTTTTGTTTTAGATTTTTGCTAAAGCAAAGTAAAGGACGCAAAGTGAAGCTACCTGAAACTTGAAACCTTAAATTAAAAAACCTCTGTCCCTTTGTGGCTATGAACCTTAGCCCTTTCTATCTAAGATTTTCTTTGAGGATTTCTTGAAGTATGAAAAACAGAGTAAACGATTACTTCATTTCCGAAAATTTCATAAATAATCACAAATGGAAATTTAACCAAAGTTAATTCTCTGTAACCTGGTTCTTTTTTTATTTCAAATAATTCCGGATGTAATTTTAAAACTTGTAGATGTGATTTTAAATATTTTAGAAATTGTTTTCCTAAACCTTTACTTCTACTTTCATAGAATTCAATAGATTCATCAATTTCGTTTTCTACTAAGGGTAAATTTTAATCTTAAAAACCATACTTAGCATTTAAACGTCAGTCTGTGAAAAAACTTCCGTTTTTGTTTTAAACAAATATAGAAAAGTATTGTTTAAAAACAGGATTTTTC
>NZ_JBGQOF010000021.1:0-57144 GCF_052113665.1 Flavobacterium sp. W22_SRS_FK3
TCAATTTCAATCTTAGTTTCTTTGATGGTTTTAAAAAATAACTTTATGGCATTAACTATCTGATTCTGATAAGAAGCAAGGTAATGGAAAAGAGAGAGCAACTATTTGAAATCGGTCTCTGTTTTCTATTGTGTCAGGTAGATGCCATATGCTTAAGGTTTAACTCCATTTGATACCTTCAAATTGTCTGATCTGTTCAATTAATTGTTGTGTATTTTTTGAAAATAGACAGTGATTCGCATTTCTTTTTATGATGGATTAATTGAGAAGACCAATTCATTTTTTTTGATTTTTAAGAATAATGAATATAAGAAAATTCTGTTTCAAATATTTATTTCAAGAAGATATTTAGAAAAATAGTACGGCCTAATTGTGTAAAAATTCCGATGAAAAACGATTGTTGTATGAGGGATGGAAGCGGTATCCTTTTGTGGAGAGCAACGGAACAAAAGATTTAGCGTACAGCCCGACCCGCTTTTTCTGCGGGACATGCCATAAAAAAATCCGACTCACCTTTGCAAATCGGATTGGTATAGAAGAATATGTTTTTTTATTGGTTAGTCGTATTCCAGATTCCGGTTTGGGCAGTTTCCTTGACGTAGTCGGTAAAATCTTTTGCTTTTCGGCCTAATACCTTTTCAATATCGCTGGTAATACTTGAATTTCGCCCATCTAAAACTTCCGAAAAAAGATAGTTTACCAGCCAAATTTCATTTTCGGGCACCTGGTATTTTCGAAGCATGTTACTATATTCTTCTAAAGAAAGAGCTTGAAAATTGATTTCCCTGCCGGTAATTTTTGCTATTTCGGCAATAGCCTGTTCAAAGTTGAGTAATCTCGGGCCAGTAAGTTCGTATGTTTTTTCGTTATGTTTTTCATGCAAAAGTGCTTCGGTTACCACAGCGGCAATATCATCAGCATCTGTAAAAGGTTCTGGAGTCTGCGCTCCTGGCAAAGCAACATGACCAGCTAAAATAGGTTCTAAAAAGATGCTTTCGCTAAAGTTCTGATTGAACCAGCTGGCTCTGACAATCGTCCAGTTTTTGGCTGTAGCTTTTACAATTTCTTCGCAAACCTGAGCTTCCTTTTCACCTCTTCCCGAAAGAAGCACCAGTTTTTGAACCCCATTTTGAGTCGCCAGAGTTGCAAATTTCTGAATTGTTTCAGATGCATAAGGAACGGCAAGATCGGGTTGAAAGGTGATGTAAACCGTATCAATACCTTCAATAATATCAGGCCAGGTTTCCGGGTTTTCCCATTGAAAAGCAGGAATTCCACTTCTTGAACCTATGTAAACATCTGCGTTGCTTACTTTTTTTAATAATTGTTTTACCCTGCGGCCTGTTTTTCCGTTTCCGCCAAGGACTAAAATTTTCTGATTTCCCATAATACATGATTTTTGATTAATGATACTGCAAAGATGCAAGAGTCATAACCAAATCATTTGTCGGAAAAGAATTAAGATTTGTTTGAAAAGAATTGTTTTTTTATTTCGTTGGGTCTGGATCCAAATTTTTTCTGAAAAGCATTCGAAAACGAGCTCAGACTTTCATAACCCACTTCCCAGGCAGCTTCCTGAACGGTTTTCTCTCTTTGAGAAAGTAATTCATAAGCTTTGTTTAATCGTTCTTCGTGAATGTATTTGTAAACTGGAACCCCAAATAACTCTTTGAAATTCTTTTTTAATTTGGTGCTGTTAAGACCAATAAGTTTTGATAACTCGTTGATAGTTGGAGGTTTTGAATACTGATCGCTCACGATATCTTTTGCCTTAAAAAGTTTCTCTTTGTCCTTTTCGCAAAATTCAGTTTTTTTATCATTAGACAAAAGGGCAAAATAATGGGACAGTAATTCATTAACCTGACTTTTTAAAAACAACAGTCTTGCATTGCCGGAATAAGTAGTGTTGAAAATTTTTTGAACTGCCAGCTGCATATCCAAAGTCATAAAAAAAGATGGCCCTTTTACAAAATGCTCTTTAGGATCTAATAGCTCAGGCAATTGTTTTTCGAAAATTTCTTTTTCGACTTGCGATAAAGTATGTAGGTTTTTAAGTTTCGTAAAGACACTAATCGATTGCAACGGTTTATTGGGCGCAATTTTATGGGCAAATTCTACTTTCTGATTGCCAAAAAAAGAAATCGCCAAACCTGTTGTATTCGTTAAATATTTTGTCTGATTATTGTGTTTGATCTCTAATGCTACATTGCCGGAACCATAAAAGGCAAAACCAACACAATCGCCATCTATTTCACATTTTTGAACAAATGTTTTTTCGGCATTGGAATGCTCGATAAGTACAATAAAATTGTTTAATTCTATGATGTCAGTTGTCATGTAGTGATTGGTTTTTTGCTATTTAAGGTGTTGTAAAGTAAATATATAAAATAAAATCAATCATATTCTAGTGTCACCCTTAGCGGAGTCGAAGGCTTCTAAGCGGAAAGGACTACAACTAATTTTATCCTGAGCGAAGCCGAATGAACTTAGCCCGACATCCTTTTAAATACTTTCAATCACACTTTCCTGAAGTCTTCTGGATTTTGGCGTAACCTCAATTCGGTTAAAATCATCTTCAGAACCGTAACCTACCGCCATGGCAAATAAAGGTTTGTAGGCTGACATATCAAGAATTGTTTTGTATTTATCAGATTCAATACCTTCCATAGCAGTCGAATCCAGGCCTAATGCAATGCTTGCCGTTAACCCAACTCCCAGTGCAATATACACTTGTTGCGACAGCCATATTTTTAAATCGGCTTCAGGCTTACTTGCTTTAATCTGATTGTACCAATTTCTTCTGGCTTCTGGTAATTCGGTATCTACAATTTCCTGAAAAGCATCCAGATCATCTGCAACACTAAATACAACCAATAGTTGAGCCTGATTTATTTTGTCGGTATTGTGCATCGAAACGGAAGCTAATTTTGCTTTGATTTCAGAATTCTGTATAAATGTGAATTTCCACGGCTGAATATTTATTGAAGAAGGAGTGAGGTATAATATTTCTTTCAAGGCTTCAATTTTTTCCTGAGGAATAGGCTTTTCAGCGTTGTATTTTTTTGCCGAGTATCTCTTTTTCATTAATTCTAAAATATTCATAGTGCTGCTTTTTAAACGTTTTGTCACATTAATTATTAGCCGCAAAGTTAATCTGATTACTTGAATATTTTAATAATTTTAGTTTGTTTCGGTGTATTAAAAAAGAATATTATCCTTTAGAACCCAGCTTATTTTTATTTTCTGTCTGTGGTTTTTCCAATGGCATTTAGCTGTCCTTTGCGTGTAGTAATCAGTTTTTGTAAACTATTCTCAATGATAATGAGTCCACGAATATAAAAACAAATTTACTATTTAAAATCAAGAAGTTAAGGATCGAAAAGACAAAATTAAGCGCTAATTCAGACAATTTGTTAATAGGAGTGACATTTGTCTTAATAAGCAGCAGAAGTATTCATTTTACCACAGCTTCTGTCCTGCTGTCCGCTATATCTTTTGTGTCGAACCCCGCCACAAAAGGATGCCGCTCCCATCAGGGCTGGAGTAGAGGTCTGTTTTTTATAAGTGCTATAAATTTAATGAATGCCTTTCCAAACGTTCCTTTAAAGTAGCTGTAAAGATAATTTGACGATTTTTATTACTTTCAAAAATAAAATCCCTGATGATTTGGTTTTTTTTAAATTTCCTCATTATTGAACTCTTTTATATTACAAAAATCAATCGAAAAATTGAGGTTCTTTTTAAATCTGGTGCCGAATGAGGGATAGCAGCGGTATCTCCCGATTTAGAAAAACAAAGCTTTTTAGCCGTAGTTTTTGTTAATTGGGAATTTAGCGAATAGCCCGACCCGCTTTTTTGCGGGTCATGCCATAAAAATTCGACTTGCTTTCATAAATCGGATTCTTAATTTGAAAAGCGTCTAGTAATTTTAGAGGATATAGAGATCTTCAGCTTGTATCTTTATTCTAAATTTTTAAATATTTGCAATACACCTTGTTGTAACCCTTTATTATAATCATCTTTTTTTAATTCGGGTATTATAAAAGTAGCAACAATATTTTCCATTTCTATTTCTTTACCTGTAGTCTTATTAAGCAATTTATTATAGGCTTGTACCTGAATCTGTCTCATTTTTTTGCTTATGATAATTAAAATTGAGGCATTAATCTTTAAATTATCAACTAAATATTTATCTAAATCTGATGCATATTCTGAAAGATCAGTGTAAGGTTCTATCGCAGGAGTCGTTATAATCAAAATTTTTAGATTTGACTTTGTTTCACCCGATTTTAAAATTCTCTTTAGATCTTCAATTTGCTTTTGAGTCAGTATTTTTTCGAAGTCATTTACATAATCGTATGATTTTGCAAAAATATTTTGTGTTTCAGTTTTTGTTTGAGCATAAAAACTATTCAGTAAAACAAAAGAAAGTAAAATAATGAAAAAAGTTTTTTTCATGAGTAGATTTGGTTTTGGGAAATGCAAAATTAGTACTTTATTATGAAACTTTACTTTGGAATCTTATACTAAAATGTTACGAATAGGTATGTTTTATAAATTAAATTTTTTTTAAGATAAATGGAATGTCTTTTTAATCAGCTGAATTCCTCGAGGCCTTGCCCCCGGGGTTATAGAGGAAAGTTTGAAAACCTAAGGTTTTCATAAAACTAAAAAAATTACTTTCTTCCGATTGATACCTAAATGGCTCTGCCTTGGGGTAAACCATCATTATCAACAATTCTTGGGTGTGCTTTGCCGATAGATGTTAATAAAAAAATCCGATTTGCTTTCACAAATCGGATTCTTAATTGAAATTATATATAACCGTAAAATGTTTTATTACAAGTGAATTACTTCGCCGTAAGCATCAGCTACAGCTTCCATAACAGCCTCGCTCATAGTTGGGTGAGGGTGAATCGATTTTAGGATTTCATGACCTGTAGTTTCCAGTTTACGCGCTACAACTGCTTCAGCAATCATATCGGTAACTCCGGCACCAATCATATGACATCCCAACCATTCTCCGTATTTGGCATCAAATATTACTTTTACAAATCCGTCAGGGGTTCCGGCAGCTTTTGCTTTTCCTGAAGCTGAGAACGGGAATTTACCAATTTTTAATTCATATCCTTTTTCCTTAGCTTGTTTTTCAGTTAAACCAACAGAAGCAATTTCTGGAGTTGCGTATGTACAACCCGGAACGTTTCCGTAATCGATTGGGTCTACGTGTAATCCTTTAATTTTTTCCACACAGTTAATTCCTTCAGCAGAAGCTACGTGCGCCAAAGCTTGTCCAGGAGTAACGTCTCCAATGGCGTAGTAACCTGGAATATTAGTTGCATTGTAAGCGTTTACCAGGATTTTATCTCTATCAACAGCGATACCAACTTCTTCTAAACCGATGTTTTCGATGTTTGTTTTGATTCCAACTGCAGAAAGCACGATGTCAGCCTCCAGAATTTCTTCTCCTTTTGCCGTTTTCACGGTAGCTTTTACGCCTGCTCCTGAAGTGTCTAACTTTTCTACAGAAGAATTAGTCATTACTTTGATACCCGCTTTTTTCAAAGATTTTTCAAATTGTTTTGAGATATCTTCGTCCTCTACCGGTACCACATTTGGCATATATTCTACAATAGTAACATCTGTTCCCATAGAGTTGTAAAAATGTGCAAATTCTACACCAATTGCTCCTGAACCTACGATGATCATAGATTTTGGCTGTGTTGGTAATGTCATTGCCTGACGGTAACCAATTACTTTTACACCATCCTGAGGAAGGTTTGGAAGTTCGCGTGAACGGGCTCCTGTAGCAATGATAATATGGTCAGCACTATATTCGGTAACTTTATTGTCTTTGTCTGTAACATCCAGTTTTTTTCCCGGTTTTAGTTTCCCGAAACCTTCAATAACGTCAATTTTGTTTTTTTTCATCAGGAAAGTAACTCCTTTGCTCATTCCTTCTGCAACACTACGGCTGCGCTGTACAACTGCAGAGAAATCTTTGTCAAATTCAGAAACTGTTAATCCGTAATCAGAAGCGTGTTTTAGATAATCAAAAACCTGAGCAGATTTCAGCAATGCTTTTGTTGGGATACATCCCCAGTTTAAACACACACCGCCTAAATTTTCTTTTTCAACTACAGCTACTTTAAAGCCTAATTGTGATGCTCTGATTGCTGTTACATATCCTCCGGGACCACTTCCTAAAACAATAACGTCGTATTTCATTTTTTTGGTTTTTAGTTTTAAATACCGAAAATGAGGTTTATAATTTCGAAACTCACTTTCCGATTTTTCTTTGTTATTTGTGATTGCGAATTTAAGGATTTATTTTAAAAAATGATTTAAAATTTATTTTTACCGTTTCAGATTTTGGCCTTTTCACAGAAATAGCGGGAATTGTTAATTGTAAATTGTGAATTATGAATTGTAAATTGATATTTTGAAGATAAATCTGAAAAACAGGTATGTTTCCAAAATAAACAAAGTCCAGGAACTTTAAGGTTCTTAGACTTATTAGGTTAAATATCATTAATAATTAATAATTAACCATTCACAATTCATAATTAAATTTTTACGTGCCCCCAGTTTTCTCCGCTGGCAATTCGTCTGATCTGCATTTCGCTTACGCCAAATTGTTTTGCAATCATCTTTAATCGTGTTTTTTGCTCAGGACGTGCTAATATTTTTTTGATCAGCATTACTTTTGTAGTGGTTAATTTTCTGCCGTCTGATTTTATATTGTGTTCAATCAGGTTCTTTTTTGCCTGGATAACGTGCGGACTTTTACGGCTGTGTGCAATCATTTCGGCTCTCGTGGCCCAACGCAGGTTTTTAACGTCGTCGTTATTTCGGATATAATCTAAATGAAGTACGTAAGTTTGTTCTTCAGATTGTTTTGGTATAAAATATTGTGCAACTAATTTGTAAAGAAAGAGATATTTATTGATGATTTTATCATCCTTTTTGACCTTGAATCTAAAGGTAGGATATCCATCGCTGAGCCCTCCTTTTAAAAGACGCCCGTTTTGTATATCATCTGTAAAACTAACTAATCTTCCTTTGTTTGAAATCGCATATCGAAATTGTAATGATTCATTAACTTCTATTTCTTTAAACTCCTCATTTGGATAAAATCTAATCTGTGGCATATTCTTTTGCATTGAATTTTAGGAACTCAAAGATAAATAATTCAAAAAAAATAATGCTATAATGCTGGTTATGAACTATTAATTTTATGATTCTTATAACGCTATTTTAACTTTTAAACTGTTTTTTGAACGGCTTAAAAATATAAACTTGTAAAAAAAAAAGATTTTGTGTTTTTTGGAGAATTTTAATTTTTTAAAAAAAACAGAGTTGTGATTTATTGGTCAAGCCAGTTTTTAAAATTATTTATTTCTTTTTTGCTGATAATTATAGGGTCATTTTCGACTGCCGGAACCGTAAGAATCAATTCAATTTTTTGGTTGTTGTGTTTAACAACTTCTTTTATAATATTTCGGTTTACGATATATTTTCGATTTATTTTAAAGAAAATGAAGGGATCTAGATTATTGATGATTTCAGTAAGAGTGCTATTGTATAAATAGCTGTTCCCGGATTTTGCATAGATAAATAAATGTTTTCCTGATGCCGCAAAATAAGTGATTTCTGATTCGTTAATAGAAATAAGCTTATATCCGTGGTTTACGAGAAAATGACGCTGTATTTTGTTTGTTTCCGGATTTTCTAATGCCACTAAAGATTGTAGAGTAACATCACTATTAAAACTGTCTTTTATTTTTTTGAATTTGGTGATGGCTTCTAATAACTCCTGTTCTTCAAAAGGTTTCAAAAGATAATCAATGGTAAAATGTTTGAAAACAGAGATAGCATAAGAATCGTATGCGGTAATGAATATGATTGGGCAGGAGACTGCTGCCTTCTCAAAAATTTCAAGGCTTTTTCCATCCCCAATATGAATGTCCATAAAGGCTAAATCGATTTGGTTCCCAGAAAAAAAAGATACCGCTTCTTTTACCGACTTCAAAACTGTGATTTCTGTTATTGCTAAAATATTTTGCTGTTCTAAAATTGATTTCAGATAACTGGAAGCAAGATATTCATCTTCAATAATGGCAATTTTCATTCTTTTTTGGACGTAAGGTTACAAAAGCTCCAAACAAGTGAAGCTGCTATTTAATTTGCAAATATATCAGATAAGGTTAATAATTAGTTAAAGAAGAAAAATTTTTATTGATTATAAATTAGAAACAAAAAAGGCCCAGTTACAAAACTGGACCCTTTTAAAAAAAAACAATAGGTATTATAGATTGGGATTGTTTAATCTCGCGTTTGCCGGGTAAATAATGGTATATCGCGGATCATTTTGCATTAATGTAAAATCTTCTCCATTGAAAGTGTGAACGATTTGTTTTTGTGAGGTTCTTCTTAAATCAAACCAACGCTGTCCTTCAACAGCAAACTCACGACGTCTTTCTTCTAAGATGAAATTTGTTAAATCAGCTGTATTCATTCCATTAACATCAATTTCAAGCTGCGTGTAAGCAGCTGCTGTGTATCTGTTTTTGATGAAACTTAAAACGGTTGTTTTAGCATCAGAAATATTATTAAGTTGTAATGAAGTTTCTGCTTTTGTCAAATACAATTCAGAAGTTCTGAAAGAACATTTTTGATCATCATTACCTCCTTTTTGAATTCTGTAACGGCTTCCACTTGCTAAAAAGTAAAGTGGGAAACGCAAATCGGTAGTTTTACTGTAAGCCGCAATTAAATCTGGTGAAGCGTATGAAGTTCCTTTAAGACCGTTAATGTAGCCATCTTCCAATGCAAGGATAGATTCTTTAGAATCGTATTTAGTTGCAAAAACCGAAGTAGCTTTTAAATCAACTAAATTATTATTGATTGCTAACGCATTGTTTGCAGCATCCAAAGATTTTTGCCATTGCTGTTGGTACAAATAAATACGGCTTTCTAAACTGTATAAAGCAGCTTTAGAGAAACGGTAATTTTTACCTGCTGTCTGCGTATTTAGGTTTATTAATTTCTTAGCTTCCTGTGTATCAGATATAATTTGGTTATAAATGACTTCAACACTTTGAGGAACAAAAGCTTGTTCTAAATCAATTTCCAACGCCAAAGGAACTCCTTTGTCTGAGGCAGCAGTTGCAGCATTGTAAGGTTTCCCGAAAAGATTAACCAAATCAAAATAAGCCATTGCTCTTAAGGCATATGCTTCTCCAATTAGTTGGTTTCTTTCTTCTGATACAGCTAGTTTTGGAGTTGCTTCATTAATTATCACATTCGTATAAAAAATTGCACTATACAGATCCTGGTACTGAAACGTAGTTGTAATACGATCCGGATTAGTATCTTTCCAGATATAAATGTCTTTATAAACATTAATTTCATCAGCAAATTCATTCATTGTCAACTCATCTGTACGAAGTGCTGTCAGTGATTTGTGTTCAGGGTATGTAATGTAGCCCTGTGTTAAAACGGCGCGGTATTGTTCAAGAGTCTCTGGCATAACACGTCCAACAGGAGTAATGTCCAGATAATCATCACAGCTTGTTACAGCAATTGCGGTAACAAAAAGTACTATATATTTTGAGAATTTTTTCATCTTTAATTTTTTTTTAGAAAGTTACATTACATCCTAAAGTGAATGATTTAGGAACTGGTTGTGCATAAATGCTTCCGAAAGTTTCCGGGTCAAAGTAACCTTTGTAATCGGAACTGATTACAAATAAGTTTCTTGCTTCAACATTGAATCTGATGCTTTGAATGTTTATATAATCCGTCAATGCTTTAGGGAATGTATACCCTAAACGCATACTGCTTAATCTCATATAGCTCATTTCGCTAACCCATGTATCTAAATAATTGTAAGTTGGGATTTGGTTTGATCCGGAATACCATAAATATGACATATATGAATCTCCCGTACCAGAATCCTGACTTGTAATTCCAGGTAAATTAGATGATGTGTTTGTTGGAGACCACGCATTTAAGATATCTCTACTGTAGTTTTGACCTCTGTCTACCTGTGTTCCATTATATGGAGGTGTTCTGGTAACAGTTTGCTTGATATTAAAAGAAGCAGCAATTGTAAGATCGAAATTGCTTACTTTAAAAGTATTTGTAATACCACCTGTAAATTTAGGATCTTTATCTCCCAGGTACGTAAACAAATCTCTGAATTGATCTGGATTTAAAGTTGATTGAGTTAATAACCCAGGGAAAAAATCAGCATAAGGATCATACAAACCAAAGAAAGTTTGTGTATTTACGGTTTCGCCTTTTTTATTCACAAATAACGGATATCCGTTTTCATCAATTCCGTTTGTTTTAAATCCAAATACAGCATTTACTGGATGCCCCTCCTGGTTTGGTAAAGAACTATTATCTCTTACCTGTAAACGGTCTATATTACTCTTGTTGTGGGATAAGTTAATACTTGTATTCCATTTAAAGTTTTGACGGTCAATATTCCTGGTAGATAAAGTAATTTCGAAACCTTTATTGCTTACTTGTGCCCAGTTCATGTTTGTGTACTCAAAACCATTTTCTAAAGGAAGCGCTTTTAAACCAAGTAAGTCTGTACTTTTTCTTCCGTAAAAATCAGTTACAATGTTGATGCGGTTATTAAAAAGACCTATGTCTGCACCAAGGTTAATGTTTTGAGTTTTCTCCCAACGCAATTTATCGTTTGGAGGGCTTGTAACAACAATTGTTGGTTCTGTTTGACCAGGAAGAATGGTACCTGTGCTATTTGATCCTACTACATATGGAGAAGTATTTTTGTCAATATTACCTTGTAAACCATAAGAAGCACGAAGTCTTAGGTTGGAAAGCGTTAAATTCTCTTTTAAGAAATCTTCTTCAGAAACTGTCCAGGAAGCAGATGTTGACCAAAGTGGTAAATATTTGTATTTAGGATCTACACCAAATAAATCTGAACCGTCGTATCTAACACTTCCAAAGAAGCTGTATTTTTTGTCGTATGTATAAGAAGCTGTAGCGAAGAATGATGCAAAAGCATTTTCGTTTTCAGTCTTAGTATACGTTTTATAAGTTGATTCAGTCGCATCCCCAGGATTTGGGAAAACAATCTGCTGTGTAGTTAAATTGTTTTTATCATAACCAAAACCTTTTGTTGAAACTAAAGTATTGTAATTTCTTCTTAACTCATTACCAGCCATGGCTTCAATTTCATGTTTTTCACCAAAAATCTTTTTGTAGTTAACCATCGTCTTTAGGTTGTACTGGAAGAAATCTGTATTTGAGTTTTGAATGACGCCACCTTCAGGAAGGAAATATTTGTAAGATCCGTTACTAAAATAGCGTGATTTTTCTTTTTGATTTCTGGTATAGTAAGTCTCTTTATCAGCGAATTTTTCACTAGAGCTATTATCCAATTGTAAACCTAACTGAGAAGTTACTTTTAAATCTCTTGTGATTTTGTACTCAGCATCCAATAAAGCTTTTACAGCTCTGGTTTTTAAATCATAAGAAGTGTTGTTTCTTTCTTCTAAGAAATTAAAAGGAACCAGACGTTCTGAGAAACCTGTAATATCCTGATCGTATTTATAACTTCCATCAGCATTGTATGGTGTTAAATATGGATTTACATTTCTGGAGTAGTTTGCAGGGTTGGTAAATGCACCAGTATCTGTTAAATAAGATGTAGTTTTATTTTCAGAACCAAAGATTCCAACACCTACTTTAAACTTGTCTGTAATTTCAAAGTTATTTTTTAACGTTAAGTTGTAACGTTTGAAACCAGTTCCAACAGTAGTTCCTTTCTCATCATAGTATCCTAAAGAGAAATAGTAGTCAGATTTTTCTCCACCACCAGATAAACTTAAACCATGCTGTGTATTTACTGCAGTTTGGTATAATAAATTGCCCCAGTCTGCATTATTATTTCTTAAATCGTTAATCGATTGCTGCGTTGCAGGATTCAAAGAAGAGAACCCACCAGTTCTGAATGCATCTAATTCATTAGAACCGTTTAAGATACGGGCAATATCTCCTCCTGTGTCTCTGTAAGTTAAATCGGCACGGCTTGCCATGTTAAGTTCTAAATCAACTTTTTCTGAAGAATTCATCAAATTTAGTTTAGAAAAATCAGGTCTTTGTGTGATAAAAGTGTTGGTATTAAAACTTACCACCATTTTACCTGCTTTACCTTTTTTTGTTGTCACAATAATAACACCATTAGCAGCACGGGCTCCATAAATAGCGGTTGCAGCAGCATCTTTTAAAATCGTAATGTCTTTAATGTCGTCAGGGTTCAGACCAGCAATAGAGTAGTTGTTTAATACGTCAATATTGTCTTTGTCGTAGTTTTGAGGAACTTCATTCCCTTCTAATGGTAACCCATCAAGTACCCACAAAGGATCTTGCGTACCATTAAGAGAAGCCGTACCCCTGATTCTGATTTTTGCAAGTGCTCCAGGTGCTCCAGATGGAGTACTAACAGCAACCCCTGCAATTTGTCCAACTAATAATTGGTCAATACTGGAAACCCCTGTCTGCTGGATCGCAGCCATATCAATTTTGGTAACAGCGGCAGTAAGTTTTCTTTTCTCAATTTTTTGGTAACCTGTTACCACAACCTCCTGAAGCTTTGCAGTTTCAGATTTTAAGTTGATAGTATAGTCTTTCTGTGCAGAAAGTTCTAAAGTATATGAAACATATCCCATAAAAGTTACTCTCAGGGAAGTTACATTTTTTGCTATTTTTAATTGAAATTTACCATCAAAATCGGTAGTAGTTCCAATAGTTGAACTCTGGATAATTCCCGCCATTGACGTTTTATTTGAAATCGAATTGTTTTCGACAAAAATAGAAGCTCCCGGGATAGGAGATTTATCACTTTCGTCCTGAATGATTCCCGTAATAGTTCGGGTTTCCTGCGAGTATCCTGCGATGGCCAGGAACAGCAGTAGGGCATGTAAAATTTTTTTCATGTTTTTGGATTTGGGTTATGTATTAAAAGGTTGTATTATTCAGGGCTTTGTCGATTCGTTGTATTAAATCGCGGTAATGGTTTTGGGTCGATTGATCTCCGGTACTTCTTTTTGTTCTTAATAACTGAAGTACTTTGCTTAGTTCTCCTTTTTTATCTGATGTTACTTCTGTTACTCTTTTTAATGCTGATTGATTGATATTTCTAACCATATGAGCATCATCCAAATAACTGCATAAGTGTGGCATGTTTAAAGTCTGCTGAATTTCGATGGTTTTTTTAACATCTGTTTTTTCAAATAATTTATTTGTCGAAACAATCAAAACATCAACATAATTTTTCTGTGTCATTCTTTCAAGAATAGTCAAAGATTTATTTTGGATGGTTCCTGCAAATACGTTCTGATGTATTTTTTTAAACAACTCATTTACGGTAAAAACGGCCTCTTTGGTTTTGTTTCTTTGATATAGTTCATTTTCTGTCATTCGAAGCAAACGGTCATCACTGAACAAATTATACATAACGTCGTATTGCAATTCTCTTGCAAGTGTGTACGGAGTATATTCGTAAGGTCCAATAGGTGAGTCTTTCAGCGGATTTGTTTTTTCTAAGATGTCATTAAAAAACAGCCATTGTGGAATCGTAATCAAATTTTTAACCAAGTAATCAGTCGCCCTTTTTTGCATTGTTGCCGGAACCGGAACATAACTTTGTTTGTTGTCTCCATGAACCGTTGTATTAAGATAAATACCACCAATATTGTTCATAACGTGGCTATTGTAAATTTGCCATTGCCCAATTGTTCCAATATATAGTTTACCTGTCTCATAATAGGATTCATTTTTATCGTATGTCCAGTTTAGGATATTGTCTACAACACGTTTTAGATTTTTTAAGCCGTATTCACTTGCTTTAACCGCATCATTTCCTAAATCTTCAGACTGAGAACGAGGATCAATTATACTTCCTTGTTGTTCTCCATAAAAATAAATCGGGTCATTTTGGTGCTTTGTGATTAAAGCATTCAAGTTTACAGTTTCGTTTTCGTTTGGGCCAAACCATCTATAGCCCCATTCAATAGCATATTTATCATATTCTCCAATTTTTGGAGTAATTACGGTAACACCATCTTCTGGCTGGGCCACATAATTATAACGGGCATAATCCATGATTGATGGAGCTGTTCCTCCCATTTTTGCCGTGAATTCTTTAGAACGTAAAGATTCAACATCATAAGCAAACGAAGATCCCATATTGTGTTTTAAACCAAATGTGTGTCCTACTTCATGAGACGAAACAAAACGAATTGCTTCTCCCATATGTTCGTCGCTAAAGGTATTTCCTCTCGCTTTTGGATCAATTGGTCCGGTCTGAATGCGCATCCAGCTTTGAAGGGAGGTCATTACATTGTGCCACCAGATAATGTCAGCTTCGATAATTTCACCACTCCTAGGGTCAACAACAGATGGTCCCATGGCATTCGATTTTTGCGAAGCAGCATACGTAATGACAGAATAACGTACGTCATCAACATCAAAATCTAAATCTCTCTCAGTTGGTTCTTTTGCAATAATCGCATTTTTAAAGCCTGCTTTTTCAAAAGCCACCTGCCAATCGTGAACACCGTCAATGATATATTTTCTCCATTGTTTTGGGGTCGATGGATCAATATAATACACGATTGGCTTTTTCGGCTCTACTAATTCGCCTTTCAAATATCGTTCTTCATCATCTTTCTTTGGCTCTAAACGCCAGCGGGTAATCAATTCTTTTTCAAGCATTGCCTGCTGTGCATCGGCAAAATACCAATGCTTTTCGGTAAAGAAACCAATTCGCTTGTCAGAAAAACGAGGTTTCATTGGAGTTTCGTCCAATAAAATAATATTACTTGTCACACCAAGCGTTACCGATAATGCCGGTCCGCCTTCGCTGATAGAAGTTGTCAGCTGTGATTTTACTACAATATTTTTAGGAAAAGATTTTAAACCTTCTATATAAGAAAGCTCCGATTTTACAGATCCGCCAAGACCAATGTTGCTCAAAACATCATTGAAGCTTTTTTGTTTTCCGTCAAAAATCTTATTTACTTTAATTACAACAGCGCTCGAATCGTTGTTTTTGGTTTCAATATCAAAAACCTCTATAATTGATTCAGAGAAATTATCAATGACAGATGCCGTAATCGCATCTTCTTTTGGTGAAGAAACTTTTGGTAAATATGATTTTACCCAGACTTTCTTTGCAATTGTATCTTTATAAAAGGATATTATTTTATTTTCATAATTCATTCCTTTGTTAAGTCCGGTATCATTAACCTGAAAAGGAACCTGAGATAATTTGTTTACAACCAGAAATTCTCTTTTAAATAAACTATCCTGAATTTCGAAATAAATATCGGTTTTAACCTGAATGATATTAAATAAACCTTTTTTAAGAGTGCCTTTTTTTATAAGGTCATTGTATGATTTTCCTTTTTTAGAGGCTGTAGAATCTTTTACGATTTCTGTTTCTGCCTCTTTTTTCTTTTTCTTTTGCGAAAAAACGACAACAGGAATTAATAAAACTAAAATTAGTATGCAGTATAATTTTACATTATGCAGAAATGCCTTTTCCCTCATTTTAAAGTTAAGTTAAAGTTAATTTTTGCCGAAACTATTCGTTTATAGTTCAAAAAAAAAACAAAAGGGAGTGAATGGCTTTTTTTTAGGAGTGAATGGATATTAAAGGTAAAATACAAACGAAATTGCCGTCTTTTTCTGAGGTTTCAAAATTGGTTCTGGAATAAAAAGTATAAATGCTGGAAAGGTATTTTAAACCAAAATTGGTGCTGGTTTCACTATGATTTTTTTTCTGAAGCGTATTGCTAATAATCACTTGGTTCTTCTGAATAAGAATTTTTATAGTCAACGGATTTTCCCTTGTTGCCATATTGTGCTTAATAGCATTTTCAACCACAATCTGAAAAGCGAGGTACGGAATCAATTTTCCCAATGCTTCTTCGTCTTCAATTTTTATGGAAAAGAAGAATTCTTCCTTAAAACGTGTCTGCTGTAAAAAGATATATTTTTCTATAAATAGTAATTCATCTTTCAATGGAACTATATTGTTTTGTGGTGGATCGATCAAATAGCGGTAAATGCGAGATAAATTCAAAGTGAATTTTTGAGCCGTTTTTACATCGCTGCCCACTAACATATAAAGTGAGTTGAGCGAATTAAACAAAAAGTGCGGATTAATCTGCTCCTTTAACTGCTGCAGCTGAATTAATGCTTTTTCCTTTACCACTTTTTCATTTTCGACAAGCAGCCTGTTTTTTTCTTTAATTGCAATTCCTTTTTCTTTGTATGCACGTCTGTTTGCATACGAGAATAAATAGAAAATCAAGAGAAGCATTATGGTCGTGATTGAATATATCCAGGTAGAATATTTTTTAATATATGCGACATTTTCGTTAATAATATTTTTTGGAAAATTAACGCATACAAACCAATGTAAATTTTTAAGGTCTAGTTTTTTTGTAAACCTGATAACATCAAGTTTTAAATACTCAGACATGGCAACTCTTTTTACATAATTTTGTTTTTTGCTGTAAACAGTATCAAGAGAGCGGATAGAAGAAATTTGGAAAATATTTTTGCCTATAAAAGTTGAATCAGGATGGTATATGCATCTCCCATTTTTATCAAAAATAAAAGCGTAGTTATTAGATGTTTTATCAGCAATAGACAAATAATCGCGTATTTTTTTTAGGCTGATATCGTAACCGCAACGAACAGTTGCATGATTTTTAGAAATTAGTTTAAAGTAAACCCGCCAGATCCATTCCTTTCCAAACGGCATAATTGTACTTACATAGTCTTCATTTTTGTGTTGAAAAACAAAATTTTCAGTATTATTAAATTCTGCCCGAATAGCAGTAGAATCAGTTCCAAACTGAATTTTTTCATCGTTAATCTGAAACCAGTTATTTACGACCAAAGAATTGGTTGTCTGTGCCGAGGATAAAACCTTTAAATTAGAAGACAAATTCTCCGGATTGCTAATTTTCAGAACCTGCTTTATTCGGTTTTCCTGTTCCAGCAGTTTTGAAAACTCCTGCGACAAGAATTCCTGTCTCTTGATAAAATCATGCTCTGCCAGAATCTCATTTTCTTTTTCAGTACGGTCAGTAATTAAGTTACTCAAAATGTAAACAGACGAAACAGTAACTAAAATTGTGAATGCGACGTAAATTAAAAATGCACGCCTGGATGTTATTTTTTTTAATTTAAATTTCAAAAGAAGTATATATAAATAGGAGTGTTTTTAATTAGCCACAGAAAATTGAGAATCATATAGGTTTTTATAATACCCATCAGTTTTCATTAATAATTCCTGATGTGTGCCTTGCTCTACAATAAGCCCTTTATCCATCACCACAATTTTATCTGCATTTACAATTGTTGCCAATCGATGGGCAATTACAATAGAAGTTCTTCCTTTAGTAATCGTTTCGGTGGCACGCTGAATTAATTCTTCGGAATAAGTATCAATTGATGAGGTAGCTTCATCTAAAATCAAAATACTCGGATTACTCACGTACGAACGTAAAAAAGCAATCAACTGTCGTTGCCCCGAAGAAAGCATTACGCCGCGCTCTTTTACATCAAAATCGTAATTATCAGGCAAACTCATGATAAAATCGTGAACCCCAATTTTTTTAGCAGCATTCAGAACCTGTTCACGTGTAATTTCGGGATTGTGTAAAGTGATGTTGTTGTAAATAGTATCAGCAAACAAAAAAACATCCTGTAAAACTACTGCAATTTGTTTTCTCAAAGAAGCCAAAGTATAATTCTCGATATTGTGTCCGTCTATAAAAATGGTACCGCTGTTAATTTCGTAAAAACGATTCAGTAAGTTGATAATGGTGGATTTTCCTGCTCCTGTTGATCCCACAATAGCAACAGTTTGACCTGAAGTTACTGACAAGTTAATGCCTTTTATAACTTCTTCTTCCGGAATGTAGCTAAAACGAACGTCCTTAAATTCAATGCTTCCTTGAAAAATGGGTGCTTCAAGAGTTCCTGTATCCTGAATATGATCCTGAGTATCGATAATGTCGAAAACACGATTAGCAGCAATCATTCCTAATTGCATCTCATTAAATTTATCCGCAATCTGTCTTAGCGGGTTAAACAGCATCGCGATGAACATAGTGTAAGAAAATAAATCTCCAAAAGTAGTAAATGGATCACCGTTTAAAATTTTAAATCCGCCATAAACAACCACTACACCTAAAGTAATAGAAGAAATAATATCGGCAATAGGAAAAAATATCGAGTTGTATAAAATCGTTTTTATCCAGGCAATACGGTGTTTGTCATTTATTTCTCTAAATTTTTCAGCCTCGATTTTTTCACGGTTAAAAAGCTGAACGATTTTCATTCCGGTAACGCGCTCCTGCACAAACGAATTCATATTAGCAATCTGCGTACGAACTTCCTCAAAAGCAACCTGCATTTTACGCTGAAAAATTCGGGTAATGTAAACCAGAATAGGCATGGCCACAACCACAATCCAGGTCAGTTTCCAATTCATGTAAAACATAAAAATAAGTACAACAAGCATTTTCATCAAATCACTTATAATCATAAATAATCCCTGACTGAAAATACGAGCGATCGATTCGATATCCGAAACAGATCTGGTAACCAATTGTCCAACCGGAACCAAATCAAAATACTTCATCCTAAAACTTAAAATGTGCCTGAAAAGTTTATTCCTAATGTCTTTTACAATATCCTGCCCGAGCCAGTTCGCCCAAAATACAAAGTAAAACTGAGAAAAGACTTCCATCAAAAGAACAATTCCCATCAAAACAATATATAGTAGCAAACCGCTTTTATCATGTGTTTTGATATAGCCATCAACAGTTTGTTTCAATAAATAAGGACGAAGTGCCGCAAAAATTGATAGCGAAACTGCAAAAAGAATAACGCCGTAATAACGCCATTTATAGGGTTTTGTATATTTTAAAATTCGTTTGAATAATCCGGTATCAAATGCTTTTGCTTTCATTTATTTTTTAAGAGCTATTTACTTCTTCAGTTCGCTATTGCTTGTGTCCTGCTTTTCGTTTCAGTCTTTTTTGTTTGTAAAAGATTTACATTGCAATCAGTGCTGTTTTATAATGTAATCGTAATCAATTTCGGTTAAATATAAACCATGTGCCGGAACTGAAAACCCTGCTTTTTCTCTGCTTTTACTGGCAATAATGTTTTCAAAATCGGTTAGTGTAATTTTATGTAAGCCAATGTTTACCAAAGTCCCTACAATAGAACGAACCATATTTCTTAAAAAGCGGTTAGCCGAAATGGTAAACATAAGTTTGTTGTTTTCTTTTTTCCAATACGCAGCAAAAATCGTGCAATCAAATGTATTGACATCCGTATGTACTTTCGAAAAACATTGAAAATCGGTATGATTGAGCAAAATTTCAGCAGCCTCATTCATCAAAGCTACGTCTAATTTTTGATTAAAATACCAGCTCAATCCTTCCAAAAATGGATTTTTAACCGTATTGATGTGGTATTCATATGTTCTTTTGGTAGCGTCAAATCGGCAATGTGCCTCATTGTGAACCATAATGATATCAAAAACGGCAATATCCTTGGGTAAATAGGAGTTGAGCTTGTGAATTAAATTCGGAACATCAATTGTATTTTCAAAATCAAAATGCCCATACATTTCCTGTGCATGTACTCCGGTGTCAGTTCTTCCGGCACCCATAATATTTATCGAAGAATTTAATAAAACCGAAAATGCTTTGTTCAAAGTTTCCTGAACAGACGATGCATTTGGCTGAAATTGCCAGCCATGATACTGTGTCCCGTTGTAAGCAAATTGAATAAAATATCTCAAGGTAAAGGTTCAAAGGTTCAGATTGGCAAAGGTACAAAGGTTTTTTTGAAGTTGCTAAGATTCTAAGTTGCTAAGGCTCGGTTTTTTTTAATGATAATACTGTAATGATATATCGGAGTTTGTCTTTGATAAGATATTTACAAAAAAAACTTACCAACTTAGTATCTTAGCAGTTCAGAATCTTACTTATGAAAAAAATCCTTCTTCTTTCCGATACACACAGTCATATTGATGATACTATTTTAAAATATGTAGCACAGGCCGATGAGGTCTGGCACGCCGGAGATATTGGTGATTTACATGTTACAGATACCATAAAAAATATAAAACCGCTTCGCTGTGTGTATGGTAATATTGATGACGCTCAGGCCCGATTAGAGTTTCCGTTACATAACCGGTTTCTTTGTGAAGAAGTCGCAGTTTGGATTACGCATATAGGCGGATATCCCGGAAAATATAATCCTGCTGTCAGGGAAGAAATGCAAAAGAATCCACCAAAATTATTCATTTGTGGACATTCGCATATTTTAAAAGTGATGTTTGATAAGAAAAATAACCTTTTGCATATGAATCCGGGAGCAGCAGGTAAAAGCGGTTTTCATCAGGTAAGAACGATGTTGCGCTTTGTAATCGAAAAAGACAAAATAAAAAATTTAGAAATCATCGAAATCGAAAAAAGAGTATAAAACTCTTTAGTGATTAGCTATTGCCTGATTTTGATAGATTTTTATCTAAAACAATAAAGGTTTTAATTATTTAGTGAATACAAACTAATCACTTTTTACTAACTGCTAATCACCCAGAGGAACCGTTACTTTAATACAAGTTCCCTCGTTTATTTTTGATTTTATATTAAAATGACCATTCAGGTTGTTTATTCTGGTTTTTATCTGATTTAGTCCAAATCCTTCAACAAAATTGAAATCGTTAACATCAAAACCTTTTCCGTTATCAGTAATTTCAATAATGAGTTCATTATTTCTTTCTGATAATAAAATCTCAGCCCTTTTAGCTTCACTATGTTTTATAATATTATTCAAAAGTTCTGAAATGATAAAATAGAGTCTTCTTTCAAATGTCTCAGCGTATCTTTTTTTACTTGAAATAGTATTCAGATATTCAAAATGTAAATTAGAATTCGAATATTTTTCACATAAGTCATCAAGAGCATACAACAATCCGAAACGAACTAATAGAGTAGGCAGAAGATCATGCGAAAGATCTCTAATTTTGTCATGTGTTTCGTCCAGAATAAATTTTGTTTTGATGATTTCATCAGGAACGGTGCTATGCTGGGATAAAAACACATTCAAATGCATTCCTGCTGATGAAAGTGAGGCACTTATGGTGTCATGCAAAAATAAGGCAACTTTTTTTCGTTCGCTTTCTTGTCCGTCAATACTGGCATTAATTATATTTTGGTGTATTTTATTCTGAATATTTTTAATTCTGTTTTTTTGTTTCAGTTTTGTATTTTGATAAAAAAAGTAAAAAAGAATTATAATAATGACGAATAAAAGAATTATAATGCTAAAAATCTTTTTGTTTCGATAATGTTCTTCCAGTAATAATTTTTGCTTGTTTTTGTATTCAGCTTCTATTTTATCGACCTCTCTTTTAAATTCGTCCAATTCAAGGTTAACACCAATCAATTTTGTTTTTTTTTCTTTTGCTAAATCGTTGATTTCATTAGTAAGGCGATTAAAGTCTAATATATTTTCATACGCTTTTTTATAGTTTTTATTTTTAAATAAAAAAGCAGCATATTTTTTATGTGTTATGGATAAATCAAATTTCTCATAACTTTCATTGCCTAATTGAATTGCCTTCAAAAAGTAATAATCTGCTTTTAGAGTATTATTTATGTGATCATTATATACGCCATTTAACATATTTAATGCAACTTCTGTTGATTCATCACCGTATTGTTTAAATTGATTTAGATATTTTAAAGATTGTAAACCCTTTTTGAAATTACTAATTTCAAAATAAGCCCAGGTAATACTAAGTTTTCTAACAAATATTACTGATGTATCAGAGGAAAGATTACTATATTCTAAGGACTTTTCATAATGAGCTATTCCTTTTTTATATAGTTTTTTTTCAAAAAAATAAATATTTGCTAAATTATTGTGAATATTACTTTTGAAAATGTTATTATCTGTTTTATTAATATAATATAAAGCTTTCTGGTAAAAAGTAAATGCTTTGTCAAGCATAAATAATTCATCAAAATTAGCTCCTATCAAATTATAACTGCGTGCTATACAATTAGCATCGTTAATTTCAATCGCATTCTTTAAAGCAGTTCTTGATTGTGTTAAAGACTTTTCGTAATTTTTAAGTTTAAATTTTTCTGTAGCATCAGTTAGTAATTTCTCAATTTCATTTTTTGAAAGGGACTTATTTTGAGAATAAAAATTAGAGCTAAAACAAATAAGTAGTATAACAATCAATGTAATGTTTCTAATTTTATGCATTTATGATAGCTTTATGTATTTATATTTTTTATAGATTTTTGTTTCAAATATAATAATTAAATTTATTCTTATTAAAAAGAGTTTTTATTGTAGTAACGATTTGATTTTTAATTTTTTACTATCTACAGGATAATATAAAGACGTATTTTCGGAATATTTAAGTAATTAAGGTTAAAGAAAAAAAAGATGTCTACTTTGGGCTAGTTTTAATAGTCTACGTTATTTGTTTAAATGTTTTTCTGTTAATTTTTTTTCTTGTTTTTTGTATTTTTACTTTTTGAATGAAAATATTTTAGTAAAAGTTGTTTATAGTAATAAAAAATACATTATTATTGTGTGACAGTTTTTTTTCAAATTAGACATTCTAACTGTTATTAATAAAAAGGCATATCTCTTAAGTGTGTCTGCTAATGATTAAAATAATATTAATGAATTTTAAACCATAAAAACTATGTCAAAAAGATTTTTAGAAACAGAAGGAGTACAAGATTTAGCAGTAATCGAACAAACAAATTTCTTTTTCGCGGATGAAAAGGAAGAAAAAGAGCAAGATGAGATGGAAGATAAACCAGATATTGATAAAGGAGGGAAGGTAGGTGTATAATATTACTGCTCCTCTAAATTATTTAATCAAAGCGATAAAAAACAATATAAACCAACAAAAACCATAAAATTATCTTAGAAAAATTTTTGAAGTAAAGGACTATAAGAATTGACTGGAAAAGAGCAAATATACATTCAAGGTGGGGTAGATGCAGATCCAGAAGAAGAGATAGAAAAGGTTGAAAAACAGAATTTTAATAAGTGAAATGAGGCTTATTTAACGATAATTAATTATACAAAAAAAAACGTTTCTAATATTTTAGAAGCGTTTTTTTGTTAAAATTGAATTTCTAAATTAAAAAATTATGAAATCGAAAGTGGAGTTCACTTAAACATTTAAAGGTATACTAATCATAACAGATGTTCCTTCGTTAATTTGTGATCTTACATTAAATTGCCCATTCAAATTGTTTATTCTGGCTTTGATTTGATTTAGTCCAAAACCTTCAATAAAATTAAATTTTTTAATATCAAATCCTTTTCCGTTATCAGTAATCTCAATAATCATTTCGTTATTGTTTTCAATCAATGAAACTTGAGCTTTACTGGCCTGACTATGTTTGATTATATTATTTAAAAGTTCAGAAATTATAAAATAAAGCCTCGTTTCAAACTTTTCGGTATATCTTTTTTTGATTGGAATAGTATTAACAAATTCAAAATGTAAAGTCGAATTGGAGTATTTTTCGCATAAATCATCAAGAGCATATAACAATCCAAAACGAGCCAATAAAGATGGAATAAGATCATGGGAAAGATCACGAACCTTATCATGTGTTTCATCTAATATTAATTTTGTTTTTGTAATTTCAACAGGAAGGCTTTTGTGTTGTGATAAAAAGACATTTAAATGCATGCCTGCTGAAGATAAAGAAGCGCTAATGGTATCATGCAAAAATAAAGCAATCTTCTTTCGTTCGTTTTCCTGTCCATCAATACTGGCGTTAATGATATTTTGATTTATTTTATTTTCAATATCTTTTATTCTGTTTTTTTGTTTCAGTTTTGTATTTTGATAAAAAAAGTAAAATAAAATAAGGCTAATTAGAAATAAAGACAAAATAATTGTTGTCATCTTGTTTTTACGAGCACTTTCAGAATGAAATAATTTTTCTTTTTTTTTACTTTCAATTCCCATTTTGTCTATTTCACGCTTGTATTCATCAATTTCAAGATTAATTCCTGCAATTTTTGCTTTTTTAGCCTTGTCTTCAAGATTGATTTGATCTGTTAATTCTTTAAAGGCATTTAGGTTTTTGTATGCACCTTCAAATTTTTTATTTTTTGATAAAAATTTCGCATATTCCAGATAGAGGTATGATAAGTCGGTTTTTTCATCATACTTTATCGCATTTTTTATTCCCTTTTGAAAATAATAATTAGCTTTTTGATTATCTTTTTTATGAGTATAATGCATCCCATTAAGCATATCTGTAACAGCAATAGTTGTTTCTATTCCATATTTATTAGAGTATTTATTGATGTATTTTAGATAAGGATATCCTTTGGAGAAATGTCCAATGTCAAAATAGGCCCATGCAATGTTAAGTTTGGTTAGAAAAATTTGTGAGGAATCTTTAGTAGCTCTACTGTAATGCAGTGATCTTATATAATATGAAATTCCTTTTTCGTATTTTTTTTTATCAAAACAATAAATATTACCAATGTTGTTGTAAAGCCAGTTTTGAAGTTCTAAATTATTAGATTTTTCCGCATAAATTAAGCTTTTTTGATAATAAAACAAGGCTCTGTCAGGTTCTAGTATTCCATCAAAATTAGCTGCAATTGTGTTATATGCTTTTCCAATTAGATAATTGTTTTGTGATAAAAGAGAATGATTTAAAAGTAATCTGGATTGTATTAGTGATTTTTCGTAGTTTTCTTTATGAAGGTTAAAAGTGGCTTCATCATAAAGTTTTAATAATTCTTTTTGAGAAAAGCTTCTATTTTGGCTTATAGAGTATGTGCAAAAAAGTAATAAACAAATAGTTGTTATAAAATTACGATAAACCGACATGTTGAAAAATTAGTGGTGCAAATATAGTTTATAATTTAAAATTAAATGTATAATAATTTTGTGTGTTATTTTTCAGAAAAAAAACACATTTTTTTTAAATATAGACTATTTGCGAAAAGGGTACTAATTTGTATATTTATGTAGCTTGAAATAATGATTTTTTTGAAACCATTACGATTTAATCAAATTGTTTTTTATAGCATATTTAACAAGCCCAATGGTATTTTTTGTCTGTAGCTTTTTCATGATATTTTTGCGATGTGTTTCTACAGTATTAGTGCTGATAAATAATTGCTCGCTAATTTCTTTCCCACTGTATTCAAGCGAAATTAGGGTTACAATTTCTAATTCACGAGAAGTCAATACAGAGTTTTCAGTAATAAATGTCTTGTTTAATTTAGGATTATTCTCTGTAAAAGTGTTGAATATTTTCTCTCTTACGGAATTACAAAAATATTCTTCACCCTGGTTCACGAATTCAATAGCTTCAATAATGTTTTCGCCGGCACATTTTTTTGTGAGATAACCACTGGCTCCTAGATTCATTACTTCCTTAATAATTTTTAAATCATCATAGCTGGACAAGATTATGACTTTGCAGGGATATCCTTTTTGATGAAATTCTTTTAAGACTTCTATTCCGTCTTTTTCAGGCATACTCAGATCCAGTACCAAAATATGGGCATTGTTAGCCGTTACTTCATCAAAAATATTCAACCCGTTAGAGGATGAGCCTACAATTTCGAACTCAGAAACAGTACTTAATAAATTGGTCAATCCATCTATAAGTACTAAATGGTCATCGGCGAGGTGTATTCTTATTTTATTTGTCATAAAGAGATTTAAATAACAATAGCGAAATTATGAAAATTCTACTAGTAATATTGGATTTATAAAGTTTATTTTCTTTGTTTGTTAGTAAATATAGTGAATTTTCCACAAAAAAACCCGAATCATATAATTCGGGTTCTCTTCGCGCAATAAACTAAGTTTATAGGTTTATCTCAAACGATCCACAGATTTTACGAGATCTTCATCCTTTTTGATGGCCTTATTAGCTAAAACTAATAATACGATAGCAACAATTGGTAGAAACATCCCAATACCTTTCTCAGAAACAGTAGCTGCTTCTCCAGATAAATTTAGTGAGCGGTAAACAAATAATCCTAATAAAATTAAATTTAATATTATGTTCAGTCTGCCCATAACAAACTGATTTTGTCTTTTTTTGTATGAAATGATACTGATGATAGTAAGCATAGTGCTTAATCCCAATAAGATAGTGTAAAACTGGTCCTGCATAAAATAAAAAGGTTTTCCATTGTTTGTTGTCCAAAGAGGAACAAAAAACAGCAAAACGCCTGTTGTCAAAAAGGTAAGCAGTAAATATATCGTTTGAATTCTTTGTATCATGACCTGAAATTGTTTTACAAAAATATATTTTCTTTTTTATAAATACTATTGTATGATAAAATTTTATTCGTATTATTGCATCATAATACCGTAAGCACTTCATACTGCGGTCAATTCAAAATAATTATCTACCTATTTTTTTTACAGTATTTTCCTTTAAAATAATTAAATTCATAGAACATTCATGTTTGATATTTCTGCATTAAAAGAAATGAAGCTTTCTGAGCTTCAAGAAATAGCTAAGTTAGCTAAAACTATAAAGTTTAATGGTGTCAAAAAAGAGACTCTAATAAGTCAGATTCTAGCACATCAAGAGACTACTAATGCACCAACTGCTATAGAAGCGGCAGATGATGATAAACCTAAAAGAGCCAGAATAGTTCCTGCAAAAAAAGCAGCCATTTCAAAAAATGCTCCAGTTCTTGAATTTGATAGAGTAGAGGAAACTCCTGAAAAAGTTGAAACTCCGGTAATTTCAAAACAAAAATCAAAAGTTTTGGAAGCTTTACAACCAGAAGAAATTGTTGAAACTCCGGTTGTAGAGAAAAAAGGACCTAAAATTGTGAAATTTAGTAAGTCCGCTTACGAGAAAAAAGTCGCTTTGCAAAAAGAAAAGGAAGCGGTAAAAGAAGGCAATGCTGAAGAAACAGTTGAAACAGAAACTAATGCTCCTATAGCTGCTCCTGCACCTGAAAAAACTGAAGGAAATACTCCGGTAAAAAAGATTAATCCAAATCAGAATAAAAACCAAAATCCAAACCAAAACCCGAATCAGAATCCAAATCAAAACGGAAATAATGGTAACCCAAATCCAAATCATAAAAACAAAAAGAATAATTTCAGGGATTCAGACTTTGAATTTGACGGAATTATAGAAAGTGAAGGTGTTCTTGAAATGATGCCTGACGGTTACGGATTTTTACGTTCATCCGATTATAATTATTTAGCTTCTCCGGATGATATTTATTTATCAACTTCGCAAATCAGATTGTTCGGTCTTAAAACCGGAGATACTGTAAAAGGAGTGGTTCGTCCTCCTAAAGAAGGCGAAAAGTTTTTTCCGCTTGTAAGAGTGTTAAAAATTAACGGTCATGATCCACAGGTTGTACGTGACAGGGTTTCTTTTGAACATTTAACTCCGGTCTTTCCCTCAGAAAAATTTAAATTAGCCGAAAAAGGCAGCTCAGTTTCAACCCGTATTATCGATTTATTTTCTCCAATAGGAAAAGGGCAGCGTGGTATGATAGTCGCACAACCGAAAACGGGTAAAACCATGTTGTTAAAAGATATTGCTAATGCGATTGCCGCCAATCATCCAGAAGTTTATCTGATCGTTCTTTTGATTGATGAGCGTCCTGAAGAGGTTACTGATATGCAAAGAAGTGTTCGTGGAGAGGTTATCGCATCTACTTTCGACAGAGAACCGCAAGAACACGTGAAAATTGCAAACATTGTTCTTGAAAAAGCAAAGCGTCTGGTAGAATGCGGACACGATGTAGTAATTCTTTTAGATTCGATTACCCGTTTAGCAAGAGCTTATAATACCGTTCAGCCTGCTTCTGGTAAAGTTTTAAGTGGAGGTGTTGATGCGAATGCACTTCAAAAACCAAAACGCTTTTTTGGAGCGGCAAGGAATGTAGAAAACGGAGGGTCATTAAGTATCATCGCAACAGCATTAACAGAAACAGGTTCTAAAATGGATGAGGTTATCTTTGAAGAATTTAAAGGTACGGGTAATATGGAACTTCAATTAGATCGTAAAATTGCTAATAAACGTATTTTCCCTGCAATCGATCTTACTTCATCAAGTACTCGTCGTGACGATTTATTATTAGACGAAAAAACATTACAAAGAATGTGGATCATGCGTAAATATCTGTCAGATATGAACCCGGTAGAATCTATGGACTTTGTAAACGAACGCTTCAAGAAAACCAGAAATAACGAAGAGTTTTTAATTTCTATGAATGACTAGGAAGAAAGTTCTAAGTTTTTTTGAGATTGTAAAAAAACTAAATGAATATAAAAAGGGATGAGTTAAACTCATCCCTTTTTGGTTTTTAAACACTTGAAGTCTTAGAACTATTTCTTATCCACAATCGGTCTATTCTCTCTATTAGCTAAATCCCAGGCAACAACAAATGCTAGTTGAGTTCTTTTAGTTAAGGCATCGTATTCTATTTTTTGTGGCTCATCACCTTTTCCATGATAATCTTCGTGAACTCCGTTAAAGAAGAACACTGCCGGAATACCATGTTTTGCAAAGTTATAATGATCAGAGCGCTCATAAAAATGATTTGGATCTTTAGGATCATTAAACTTAAAATCTAAATCTAACTTAGTGTATTTTTCATTTTGAGCTACGACAATGTTGTGTAAATCTGATGATAATCTATCAGCACCAATTACGTATACGTAATTGTTCGTATTAGCATGTTCAACATCACGACGACCAATCATATCAATATTGATATCAGTGATAGTGTTGGTGATTGGGAACAATGGATTTTCAGAATAGTAACGGGAACCGTGTAAACCATGTTCTTCACCTGTTACATGCAGGAATAAAATAGAACGTTTTGGTCCGTGACCTTCTTTTTTAGCTTTAGCGAAAGCTTTTGCCATCTCAATTACGGCTACTGTTCCGGATCCATCATCATCAGCTCCGTTATAAATATCACCATCTTTAATGCCTACGTGGTCATAATGAGCAGAAATTACCAGCACTTCATCCGGTTTTTCAGAACCTTCAATATAGGCCCAGATGTTTTCAGAATCTGGTAGGTTTTCATTGTGTCTGGCATTCAAAAAAGCTGCCGGAATATGTTGGTAGTAATCAGTTGCCCCTTTAGGAAACGAAACCCCATTTTTTTTATATTGCTCAATCATGTAAAGGCCTGCTTTTTTCTGTCCTTTTGAGCCAGTTTCGCGCCCCTCCATTTCATCTGAAGCAACTACATACAACATGGCTTTTAAATCTTTTTGGGTAATGGTCTTTGCGTACTTAGTTGGATCTGAATTGTCTTTAGGAACAACTGACTGCGCATTTTTACATGAAAATGTTGAGACAATTAATAACAGAATTATAATTTTTTTCATTAGGGGGTTAGTGTAAATTAATGAATATGTAAAAAACATAAAAAGTTAGCAAAAATACAATAAAAATGGAATTTATAATGAATAAGAATACACTTTTAATAAAGGAAACAATTCTGCTTTCTCCATAAAAACGATGGTGAGCAGGATAAAAATAGTAAGACATCCAGATTATGCCAACAAAATTTGTAATATCCGCTATAAAACTTAAACTGTTTCCAAAGAGATCAACAATTTTCTGGAAGATAAAAAGAATTAGGAATATTAAAAGCAAAAATGAAAAATAATGCAGCGTAAATATCCCGTGATCAAAATAATACCATTTCTTTTTATCGTGAAAAATCCACAAAAAGAAAGCAAAGAAAGGCATGATGATAAATAATATTTTGGGAATATTATGAACAAATGATTCAATGAACTTTTCTATAATTTCTGCTTTTGTATTGTTTTCTGTCACATGTACTACTTTTTCATAAACCCAATATTGAAAATCGGTATACTTTTCACTTTCTTTTCCGTATTTTTGAATAGAGTCAATTTCTTTCAGTGACGCTAATTTAAAATGTGTACTTTTATTAAATGTCTTAATGTTTAAATTGTCAGTTTTCTCGAGTTTTGAAGTAATTTCTTTTTCACTCTTATTTAAATTTTCACTTACATGAGAAGGAAATAGTGCAATCACAAGAAAAGTAATAAAACTGATAAAAATATAAAGACGAACCGGAGCCAGATAAGACAATCGTTTTCCGGATAAATATTCTTTAGTTAATGTTGAAGGTTTGAAAAGCAGGTTTTTAATCGTTTTCCAAAAAGCATTTTCATAATGCGTTAAATCTTCAAAGAAATGAATGAATAAATGATGAAATGTCTTTCGGCTATCTGTGTTTTCCTGGCCGCAGTTTGGACAAAATTTTTGTTCTACAACGTGCCTGCAGTTTAAACACGTTTTGTCTTTTCGAATCGGACTATGTGACATTGGTTATTAATTGAAGTGATTTATGGTTTAGTTTTGTTGACACAGATTAAAAAGATTTTTTAAAATCTGTATCAATCCGTTTAATCTGTGGGCTATTTTTTAAAAGTTTATTTTTTCAATACTTCATTCAGAAAAAGCTGTAAATGTTCAAAGGAGCGTTTTGCAGCAACAGCATTGTAAGCAGCACCTTTTGAGTTGTCGCTTCCAGCCTCAGGGTTAGTAAATGAGTGTACAGCATTCGCATAATAGATCATTTGCCAATCGGCTTTTGTGTCACGCATTTCCTGTTGAAAAGCAGTAATTTCTGCTGCAGATTCATAAGGATCATCTGCTCCGTGGCAAATCAAAACTTTTGCAGTAATTGTTTCAAGCGGTCTTGAAGCATCTTTACCTAAGCCGCCATGAAATGAAGCGACACCTTTTACGTTCAAATGACCACGCGCAGCTTCCAAAACTCCTGTTCCTCCAAAACAATATCCAATAGCTGCAATATTATCAGCATTTGCACCTGATTTGATTAATTGGTCTAAAGCCAATTGAATTCGTTTTTGATACTCTTGATAGTTTGTTTTAAAAAAACCGGCTTGTTTTCCTGCTTCTGAAGTGTTCGTTGGATAATTTCCTTCGCCATAAATATCAGCGATAAAAACATGGTATCCTAGTTTTGATAAATTCGCTGCAATTTCTTTAGAAGCATTATCAATTCCAAGCCAGGCTGGCAAAAGTAAAATACCGGGATTGTGATTGCTTTTTTTAGCAGTTTTTATCGATAATCCGTTTAAAACCTGATTTCCGTCATTGTATCTCACGGTCTTTAATTGTGCATTCATAGTATTGCTAAGAGATAAGAGGATAGCTAAAAATAAAAGAGCTGTTTTTTTCATAATTTTCACAATTTTAAACAAATATCTGAAATATTATGGTACAACAAACCTCAAAAGATGTTTTCTTTTGAGGTTTCTATAAAGAATTTAAATAATTGAAAATTATCAGTTTAGAAGTGATTTATAAAGTAATATTTCTTTTAAAAGCACAGCCTAATTCTACAATAGAATCGGTTTTGGCAATACCTGAAATCCGATCAATTTTTTCATAAAGCACTTGTCTCATGTGTTCGTGATTTTTAGCTATTATTTTTATGTACAGTGTAAAAGAACCGGTTACATAATAACATTCTGTAATTTCTGGTATGGCTTTTAATTCTTCAATAATTCTGTCTGAATCAGAATCTTTATTGAGTGTGATTCCTGTAAAAGAAGCCCAGTCATAACCAATTTTTTTCTCATTAACCAAAGGTTTAATTCCCGAGATAATACCTTGTTCGATCAAACGACTTACACGTTGATGTACCATGGTATTTGAAATTTTTAATGTGGTAGCAATGGATGAAAATGACATTCTGCCATCTTTTTCTAACTCGTTTATAATTTTGATGTCAAATTTATCTAATGTATCCATTTTTATTAGTTTTAAAATTAAATTGACTTTTATGTTTTAAGTATTTAATTAAATTGACTTTTAATAATTAAAATAAAGTCAAAAGTATTGATTTATATTGTAAAATAACATAATATCATTATTTTTGTAAAAGATTTTAAAAAATTATAATCATGCCACATACACAAGAAATTCTTTCATCAAAATCGGAGGTTTTGATCGAAAAAGAAAATAAATACGGAGCTCATAATTACCATCCGCTTCCTGTAGTTTTAGAAAAAGGAGAAGGGGTGTATGTCTGGGATGTTGATGGAAAGAAATATTACGATTTCTTATCCGCTTATTCTGCGGTCAATCAAGGGCATTGTCATCCTAAAATTGTAGGGGCAATGGTAGAGCAAGCGCAAAAACTGACCTTGACTTCCCGTGCTTTTTACAATGATCAATTAGGAAATTACGAAGAGTTTGTAACCAATTATTTTGGTTTTGATAAAGTTCTGCCAATGAATACAGGAGCTGAAGCCGTTGAAACAGCACTTAAACTTTGTAGAAAATGGGCTTACGAAGTAAAAGGAATTCATGAAAACTTGGCGCAAATTATTGTTTGTGAAAATAATTTTCACGGAAGAACAACAACGATTATTTCGTTTTCGAATGATGAAAGCGCCCGTAAAAGTTTTGGGCCTTTTACAGAAGGGTTTATAAAAATTGAATATGATAATCTGGATGCTTTGGAAAAAGTATTGGAATCTTCTAAAAATATAGCAGGTTTTCTTGTCGAACCAATTCAGGGAGAAGCCGGAGTTTATGTTCCGAACGAAGGATATTTAGCGAAAGCAAAAGCACTTTGTGAAAAACATAATGTATTATTCATTGCTGATGAAGTGCAAACCGGAATTGCGCGTACAGGAAAATTACTGGCCGTTCACCATGAAAATGTACAGCCTGATATTTTAATTTTAGGGAAAGCGATTTCCGGAGGTGTTTATCCAGTTTCGGCTGTTTTGGCAAATAACGAAATTATGAATGTAATTAAACCCGGACAGCATGGTTCTACTTTTGGCGGAAATCCGGTTGCAGCATCGGTTGCTATTGCGGCTCTTGAAGTGGTAAAAGACGAAAAATTAGCAGAAAATGCAGAACGTTTAGGAATCATTTTAAGAAAAGGATTAAACGAAATTGCTGAACGTAATACCTTAATTACGTTGGTTCGTGGAAAAGGTTTGCTGAATGCTATCGTAATCAATTGTAATGAAGAATCAGATTTAGCCTGGGAAATTTGCCTAAAATTCAGAGATAACGGTTTATTAGCAAAACCTACGCACGGAAATAAAATTCGTCTGGCTCCGCCTTTGGTAATTACAGAAGATCAAATAAAAGAATGCCTTGAGATTATTGAAAAATCTTTAAATGATTTCAAAAATTAAATTTTAGTCTTACAAAAGAGTTAAATTCAGCTGCGATTCATTTGGTTCGTGGCTGTTTTATTTTACACAAATTGGAATTATATAATGAAATGGATTAATTGTATAAATTTTAAATTGTGAATGTGAGTAGTTTTGAAAACTTTACAAACAAGACCTAAATTTGTTTAACCTTATAAAAAACACATCAGATGGCTTACGCAAATAATGATTTAACACGCTTTTTAGATGCACAAAACAAACTTTATCTTACGGCTCACTCCGAACTAAAAAAAGGCAAAAAAGAAACACACTGGATGTGGTTTATTTTTCCACAAATAAAGGGCTTAGGAAAAAGTACAATAGCAAATCATTATGCTATTGCAGATCTTAAAGAAGCAGAAGGTTTTTTAAATCATCCTATCTTAGCGAAACATTTGATTGAGATTTGTAACGTGTTATTAGAATATAAAACAAAATCAATTGAGGCTATTTTGGGAGAATTAGATGCCAGAAAACTTCGTTCTTCGATGACTCTTTTTACTCAGGTAGAAAATGCCGATCCTATATTTCAGGAAATACTGGATGTCTTTTTCTCAGGATATTCAGATCCGCTTACTTTGTCAAAAACAGAAGTTTTATTAGAAATTGCTGTCGCATCCTAAATTTTACTTTCTTATTAGTTATATAAATCAAAAAGCGATTGTTTTTCGGACAATCGCTTTTGTTATAATTGCTTAAAATATCAAAAAAACAATTAATTTTTAGTCGCTGCCCCTTGAATCACTTCATTTTTTTGTTTGAATTTACTATATTGAACTACTCAGGTTTTTTCTGCCCAGTCAAAATATTTAGACGGGAGATCATTTAAAATTCGCAGATTTTGCTGTACAACATTTTTGGTCCCGCATCTTTCATTTTCTAAATTATAATGTTCCATTGGTAAGACGAATAGATAGAAACCAGTTTTTATTTACCTTTCCTAAGTGCTATGTCTCCAGCTCTTTTAGAGAATATGAAAAGATTACGTTTTACTTCTAAAGCACTTTTTTTTCAAAACCAGAATTTTTTAAATGAACTGATTTTATTTAAACGTTGATATCAAATAAATTAGAGTAATTTTATAAATAGAAAATTAAATTAATTTTTTTTAACTACACTAGTGATAAATACTTATATTTGTAATAAGTATTTGTACTTAGTTTTATATTTTTGGTAAATGATACAAGTAAATGAGGCTTTAATAACCATAGCAGAAAATAGCTCAAAAATGCCGTTGCAAAAAAAGGCAGTGAGTAAAGCTCTGGGATATGTTCTGGCAGAAACGATATATTCGCCCATTGCAATGCCGCCTTTCCGACAATCAGCGATGGATGGTTATGCTTTCATACATAGTGAAAAACAGCAATATGATGTTGTAAGCAGTTCACAGGCAGGGGATCATTCTAATATAAAACTGAAAAATAACGAAGCAGTCCGAATTTTTACAGGTGCTTTTGTTCCGGATGATGCTGATACCGTTGTGATGCAAGAGCATGTAATGGCCACGGAAAATTCAATATTGATTACCAGAATGCCGGAGCAATTTGCAAATGTTCGTGCAAAAGGGGAGCAAATTAATAAAGATGAAATAGTTTTTGAAGCCAATACTCTAGTCACACCGGCTGCAATTGGTTTTTTGGCTTGTCTTGGAATTACAGAAATTACAGTTTACAAAAAACCGAAAATTGCCATTTTGGTTACTGGAAACGAATTGGTAAAACTGGGCAAAAAACTGCCAAAAGGTAAAATTTATGAAAGCAATTCAGTAATGTTGCAGGCTGCGCTTCAGACAATAGGTATAAACAAAACAAAAGTTTTTAAAGTAAAGGATAATCTTAAAACAACAAAAAAGGCTTTAAAAGCAATATTGACAAAACATGATGTTGTTTTAATTTCGGGCGGAATTTCAGTTGGCGATTATGATTTTGTAAAAGAAGCATTACTCAAAAATGGAGTAGAAGAACTCTTTTATAAAATCAATCAGAAACCAGGAAAACCAATGTTTTTTGGCAAAAAAGAGGAAACTTTGGTTTTTGCTTTACCAGGAAATCCAGCTTCATCATTGACTAATTTTTATATTTATGTTTGTCCGGCAATTAAAAACAAAATGGGTTTTTCTGTAATTCATGTAACAAAAATTATTCGAAAATTAAACTCAGATCTTACAAATGACACAGGTAAAACTTTGTTCTTAAAAGCTAAATATGACGAAACAACTGTTACTGTTTTAGAGGGGCAAAGTTCGGCAATGCTTAATACTTTTGCCGTAGCAAATAGCTTATTAATCGTACCGGAAGATGTAGAACAATATAAAAAAGGACAATTTGTAACATTGCTGCCAATTGATTAGAATAAAGAGGGAAGAATTTGAGCCTTAAGATGCAGTGTTTAAAATTAAACATATAGTAAAGAACCTGAAACCTGAAACAAAGAAAACCTGAAACAAAAAATGCAGTTACTTACTTTTGAAAATATAATCTTATTCAGCTTTACATTAATAGTAATTGCATTTCTGTATTCCAGTGTAGGACACGGCGGAGCATCTGGTTATTTGGCTTTAATGACCATTTTTGCTTTTCCCGTTGCGATTATGAAACCTTCGGCATTATTATTAAATTTATTTGTTTCAAGTATTTCTTTCTTCTTTTATTACAGGATGAATTATTTTAAACCAAAGTTGTTTTATCCATTTGCAATAGCTTCAATTCCGGCAGCATTTATTGGAGGATTTGTTACTTTAGACAATACGATTTATAAAGTTATTTTAGGAATTGTATTAGTTTTTGCAGCTCTTAGATTATTTGGAATATTTAATTTTGAAGAAAAAGAATCGGTTCAGATAAAATTACCTTTTGCGTTGGCAATTGGATCTATAATTGGATTGTTATCCGGAATGCTGGGTATTGGCGGCGGGATTATTTTAAGTCCAATTTTATTGTTTTTTGGATGGGCTTCGGTTAAGGAATCAGCGGCAATTTCAAGTCTGTTTATATTTGTAAATTCATTTGCAGGAATGTTAGGATTTCTTATGGGAGGAAAAATAATTCCGACAGAAAGTTTTTATTTGGTTCCCATTGCAGTAGTCGGAGGCGTTTTAGGAGGTTTTTACGGAAGTGGATATTTCTCCAACAAAACCTTAAAAATAGTTTTGGGAACAGTGATTTTAATGGCAAGCATAAAATTGATTTTTCCTTAAAAGAAGATGGTTAAACCTGAAACAAATTAATTATGAAAAAACTAACAGCATTTATTCTTTGCGGAGGAAAAAGTTCCCGAATGCAGTCAGAGAAAGGATTGGTTTTGTTCCAGGAAAAACCATTTATAGAGCATATTATTCAGGCTATTTTGCCGGTAACCGAGCATATTCAGTTGGTTACAAATACAGAAGATTATGATTATCTGCCTTATCAAAAAATAGCTGATATTGTTAATGACAAAGGACCTTTGGGAGGAATTTTTACAGCATTGACAAATTCTGAAACCGAATTCAACCTGATTTTGAGTTGTGATATTCCATTGATTTCTTCAGAATTGTTAACGGAATTAATTTCAAAACACAATCAGGAAGCTCACATTGCCATTTTTGCCACAGAAAGCAGAGTACATCCGCTAATCGGAATTTATTCAAAAGCATTATTGCCGGTTATCAAAGAAACAATTGAGAATGATGACCTTAAAATGATGAATTTTTTAGCAAAAGTTCCTCATCAGATTATAAAAATAGAAGAAAGTGAAAACTTTCCTTTAACCAATATTAATTCGGCTGACGAATTAAATGACCTGAATATCAATTTAAGTTAACAGATTATGCAAAACGTAAGAACACCAAAATTAACAGTAGTTGGCGCAGGGCCTGGAGATGCTGAATTGATTACGCTAAAAGCTATAAAAGCTTTAGAAGATGCTGACGTAGTTTTGTATGATGCTTTAGTAAATGAAGAGTTGCTCCAATATGCCACCAACAAAGCAGAAATTGTTTTTGTAGGTAAAAGATTGGGCTGTCATGCTTACACACAGGATCAAATCAATGAATTAATTGTTTCAATGGCAAATCGTAATGGTCATGTAGTGCGTTTAAAAGGTGGTGATCCGTTTGTTTTTGGACGTGGAAGCGAAGAAATTGAATACTCGGAAAAATTTGGATTGGAAACAGCAGTTGTTCCCGGAATTTCATCAGCACTTGGTGTTCCTGCTTCAGTTGGAATCAGCCTGACCCAACGCAAAATTGCAGAAAGTTTTTGGGTAATTACAGGCACAACATCCAATCATGAATTGTCTAAAGATGTTCATTTGGCTTCAAAATCTGCTGCAACTGTTGTAATTCTAATGGGAATGCACAAATTGGATCAAATCATTTCGATTTATAAAGAAAATCGTAATGATGATTTGCCAATTGCCATCATTCAGAACGGAACTAAAAATTCAGAGCAAAAAGTAGTGGGAAACATTAGTTCGATCACTAAATTAGTTACTGAAAAAAATATTTCATCACCAGCAATTATTGTGATTGGTGAAGTGGTGAAAAATACTTCAAAATTGAACTCTTATTTTAAGGAACATTTTGAAGACGAATTTATATATCAGAATTTAAATTTAGAATAATGATTGAGATTAAATATTTTGGAGCTGTAGCTGAAAAAACCAAATGTGAGTTCGAAAAAGTTGATTTTTCTGAAGTTTCGCTGCAACAATTATTGCAGGATTTAGAAATAAAATACCAATTCGATTCCCTTAATTTTAGTGTGGCTGTCAATCAAAAAATAGTACCAAAAACAACCGAATATAAATTGCTGACAAGTGATGTTGTCGCTTTATTACCTCCTTTTGCAGGAGGATAAATGAGTTTTTATGAAAGATTCAACACGTTACAACCGACAAATAATGCTGCCTGAAATAGGAGAGGATGGTCAGTATAAATTATCAAAAGCAAAAGTTTTGATAATTGGAACAGGGGGGTTAGGTGCGGCTATTTTGCCTTATTTGGCTGCTGCTGGTGTAGGTGAGATCGGAATTGTTGATGATGACATTATCGAAGTTTCCAATTTGCAGCGTCAGGTTATTTACAAAACTTCGGCTGTTGGAAAATATAAAGTTGAAGAAGCAAAAACAATGGTTTCAGAATTAAATCCGTTAGTAAAAATTAATGCGATTGCAGAGAGACTTTCAGGAAAAAACGCGATTGATTTATTTGAAAGTTATGATATTATTGTAGATGCCACGGATAATATTCAAATAAAATATTTAATAAATGATGCCTGCCTCATCACAAATAAACCAATGGTTTACGGATCTATTTTTAGGTTTCAGGGTCAGGTTTCAGTTTTTAACTATCAAAATGGTCCGACTTACAGATGTTTATATCCAGACGAAAATAGTTCATCTGCGAATTGTACAGATGCTGGCGTTATCGGAATTTCAGTCGGAATTATTGGCATGTTTCAAGCCAATGAAGTAATAAAAATAATTCTAGAGGTGGGAGAGGTGTTGAGGGGTAAGGTACTGGTTTATAATGTTTTAAATAATGAACAGCAAAAGTATGACTTTGAAAAGAATAGTTCTTTTTATTTAGATAAAATAGCCTTTGAAGAAAAATATAAAACTGTACAAAACGTTACAGATGAAATTGATGCAGCGACTGTCTTGAATCAAATGGATTCGTATGAAGTACTTTTTTTAGATGTTCGAAATTTGGATGAGCTTCCTAAAATTAATTTCAAAAACGGAATTCAGATTCCGTTAATGAATTTAGAAAACGAAATTGATAAACTGAATTCAGATCAAACTATTTATGTGTATTGTCAATCGGGAATCAGAAGTAAAATGGCGATTGAACAGCTTCAGAAAAAGAATTTCAAGAACATAAAAAGTATTACCGGAGGCGCTTTGGCATTGAACCAATTATTCAAAAAAGAATCGCTTTCGATTTAAAATATAAAAAATGAGTAAAAATGTATTTATAGAAGGACCAATTTCTCCTGAATTTATCGCTGAGTCGATTGCCAAACACCAATCCAAACATACGATTGGTGCCCATAATATTTTTCTGGGTCAGGTTCGTGCAGATATGATTCATGAAAATGCGGTTGTAGCCATTGATTATTCGGCTTACACGGACATGGCGAACGAAGCTCTGCATGCCATTCGTGAAAAAGCATTCGCTAAATTTGACTTAACCTGCATGCACATTTATCACAGCTTAGGCGTGGTAAAAACGGGTGAAATTTGTCTGTTTGTTTTCGTTTCGGCAGCAAGACGCAAACAAGTTTACGAAGCTACAGAAGCAATCGTCAACTGGATTAAAACAGATGTACCTATTTTTGGTAAAGAAATGTTTGAAAACGATACATTCACATGGAAACAAAACACCTAAAATGGTAGATATTACGCATAAAATAAGCACTTTAAGAGCCGCAACCGCTACAGCAATTGTCAAAGTGAGCAGACAGGGAACAATTGATGCTGTTTTGAATAATCTGGTTCCGAAGGGGAATGTGCTTGAAATGGCAAAAACAGCCGGATTGTTTGCCGTAAAAAACACGCATTTATCAATTCCCGATTGTCATCCAATTCCAATTGAATTTACATCGGTTGAATATAAAATTGAGGGTTTAACAATTCAGATTATTTTTAATGTAAAAACAGTTTACAAAACAGGAGTTGAGGTCGAAGCGATGCACGGTGCTTCTATTGTAGCATTGACAATGTATGACATGCTGAAACCAATCGATAAAGAAATTGAAATTTCAACCATCAAATTAATCAATAAAGAAGGCGGAAAATCGTCTTTCAAAAATAAGTTTCCAAACATAATTAAAGCAGCTGTCTTTGTTTGTTCCGATTCGATTTTTGCAGGAGGCAAAGAAGATGGTTCCGGAAAAATCATAGTTGAAAAGTTAGAATCTTACGGAGTTGAAACAACACATTATGAAATCATTCCTGATGAGATTGATATGATTCAGAACAGAACTAAAGCTTTTGCAAAAGAATGTCAATTGGTTATTTTTACCGGAGGAACAGGATTGTCTCCGCGAGATGTAACTCCCGAAGCATTGTCACCATTACTGGAAAGCAGAATTCCGGGAATTGAAGAAGCCATTCGTAATTATGGACAGCAGCGAATGCCGTATGCCATGTTATCCAGAACAGTTGCAGGGACATTAGGGAAAAGTCTGGTTTTGGCTTTGCCGGGATCAACAAAGGGAGCCAGGGAATCTATGGATGCCGTTTTTCCGCATATAATGCACGTTTTTCATATTTTAAAAGGAAAAAATCATGACACCCTCTAAAACCATTTTAACGGATGATTTTGGGCGAAAGCACAATTATTTGCGCATTTCGCTGCTGGAGAAATGCAATCTGCGTTGTACGTATTGCATGCCTGCTGACGGAATTGCATTGTCTCCAAAAGCCAGTTTAATGACGGCTGAAGAGATTTTTGCAATTGCGCAGACTTTCACAGAAAATGGTGTGGACAAAATCAGACTGACAGGAGGAGAACCTTTATTACGAAAAGATTTCCCTGAAATAATTTTGAAATTAGCAACTTTAGACACTTCACTTTCAATTACAACCAACGGAATCCTTATCGATCGTCATATTGCGGTTTTAAAGCAGTCTAACATAAAAAAAATTAATTTAAGTTTAGATACACTGGTTGCTTCTAAATTTCATTCCATAACGCTTCGAAATCAGTTTGAGAAAGTAATTGATAATCTGCATTTGCTTTTGAATCATGATTTTCAGGTGAAAGTAAATGTAGTATTGATGAAAGGTTTCAATGAAAATGAAATTATTGATTTTGTTCAATTGACTCAATTTTTGCCACTTTCTATCCGATTTATAGAGTTTATGCCTTTTGCTGGAAACGATTGGGACAGAAGCAAGATGGTATCACAGAAAGAAATTTTATCACAAGTGGAAGAGTATTTTTCTTTAGACAAAATTCAAAAACTGCATGACGAAAAAAACTTCACCGCCAGAACGTATAAAATTGAAGGTTTTCATGGGGATTTCGGAATTATAAGCTCCATTACCAATCCGTTTTGTGATGGCTGTAACCGAATTCGCCTGACAGCAAACGGAAAAATCAAAAACTGCCTTTTCTCAAACTCTGAAACCGATTTGCTGACCGCTTTTAGAAAAGGAAAATCGATTACTGAATTGATTTCAACATCAATCAAGAACAAGAAAAAAATAAGATCAGGAATGGTTACCATTTCTGAAATGGATGACCCTGATTTGCATTTTGATAATCGAAGTATGATTGCGATTGGAGGATAAATTTTCTGATGATTTTGTCTTTGCGAGTTACAAAGCAATCTCACTAATATTCGCAACTGTTTTGGATATGCTGAATATGCTTGCTACTTTCCTTGCCATGACTTGTATTAGGCAATAAAAAAGGTTCAACTTTATTCAAGTTAAACCTTTTTTGATATTATTTTTTCTTTTTAGCTTTGGCTTTTTTTTGAGACTTTGCTTTCTTTTTTGCTATTTTTTTTGCCTTAGCTTTATCCTTGGCTTTTTTAGCTTTTTCTTTTTTCTTTGCTTTTGCTTTTAGTTTTGCTTTTTTGGCTTTTTCTTTCTTTTTGTCCTTTTTAGCTTTTTCTTTTTTCTTAGCTAATTTCTTTTTCTCTTTTTCCTTTTCTTTGTCTTTCACTTTTTTAGTTTTTTTTGCGGTTTTATCCTTTTTAGTTTTTTCAATTGAAACCGCTTCGTTAGTATTCTCGTTCTCTTCTTTTACTTCTGGATCAGTTGTTTGTGTAGCCGTAGTCTTACTCTCTGGTTTTGCAGCCGCTGTTACTGCTTTTTTTCTAGTAGCTGGTTTAACCGGAGCTTTAGTTGTTGCAGTTTTTACAGTTGCAGTACTTGTTTTAGGTGTATTTGTTTTAGCTGTTTCAGCTTTAACCGGTACAGTTTTACGGGCAGGTGCTTTTTTAACAGGTGTATTTTCAGTTTTTACAGGTTCTGTAACGGGCAGTACAGGGTCAGTTTTTGGAGAATCAATTTTCTCAGGATTCATTTCTTCAGTCTTTTTTTCCATAATTATAGGTGTGTTTTATTATGATTATCTTTACGAATGTAACCAAATCGTTAATTTACAGTTAAGTAAAGATAATTATAAAACAAGCTTCTCAATGTTAAGTTTTTCGATAAAAATTAATAATAAATTATTGAAAATGAGTTATTTGATTTTATTGCTAATAATGAAAATCAAAATTACTTAACAATTCTACATGGAAAACGAGGTAATGTACTTTCGAAGTAAGGTGTGTGACGTTTGTATGAAACGTCTTAAAAACTATAATCCTAGCCCAGATGGAAACGGCATCCTTTTATGGCGGGGTTCGCCATAAAAGATATAGTGTACAGCTGGAATAAGTTCCTGATGTTTATAAGTGAAAAGCTATTCTAATTCTTTAGGATCTTCGCTATCGTCCTCAATAAAATCCAATTCTAAGGCTCTTACGGTTTGTACTGCATTTCCGGCGATACCGCGAATGGAGCCATACATTCCTAACGTGTTATGCACTACTTTTTCGATTTGTTTTTCGCGTTGTTTCCAGATTCGCTGCATCGCTCTTTTTTCGGCATCAAGATCGCCCTGCATTTGTGTAAAACCTTCTACGATTCCTTCAATCTGTAAACGGAATTCATTGCTGGTTAAGAAATCATACAACATTGACATTTTATCGCCTTTGTTTTCCTGCGCCTGAACCGCCTGACTAACCTGAATTAAAGACTGGCGCAAAACGGCACTCAAACCTTTAAATTCTTCGTAAGTACAAATCCAGATTCCGTCGCGCATGCCCATTCGATCCATTCCGGTAGGCATTACTTCAGTCACTAAAACTCCAATATTGGCTCTTTTTGTTCTGATATCATTTTTAAATTTCTCAATCCAGGACGGCTGAAATGATTTGGTTCGCTTGCTTTCGTAATAAATAGAACCACAATTTTGTAGTTCACGTGTATTTACAATTTGCAGACAATCGGCACCATTAGCACCTTTTTTAACTTCATCAATACTGTCCAGCGGAAAATTATTTGCAAGCCATTCTTCAATCGCTAGTTCCATTACTTCGCCTTGCAGTTGCATAGAACCTTGTTCCTGCTTGCGTTTCATTTCTTCGATGAGCTTTTTCTGGTCATCAGATTGTTTTTGGTATTCTTTTATTTTAAGTTCGTTTTTTTCTTCTTCCTGTTTGCGGATTTTATCGCGTTCTAAAGCTAAGGTTGCGTTCAGTTGTTTTTGAGCTTCGGCTTCGATGGCTTCTTTCATCTCCAGTTTTTCACGTTGGAGTTTGGCAATTTCGGCTGTCATTTTATTCAATTCGCGAAGTTTTTCTGATTTTTCAGAAAGTTCTTTCTCCATCGAAAGCAAACGATCTTTATTTTCTTCGTCGAGTTTTGTTTTTAGTTTTTCAGTAATATCTTTTTCAGCTATCTTTTTTTCACGTTCAAGACGTTCAGCAAAAAGTTCGTTTTCCTGTTTCTTTTTGGCTTCAAATTCGGATTTGGCTTTTTCGAATTGTTCGTTTCTAAGTTCCAATTCTTGTTTTTGAGCATTGGCTTTTTGTTGATATTCTTTACGAATACTATCTTCTAATTGATGTTTTAAAATATCATTTACATCGATGGTAGTTCCGCAGTTTGGACACTGAATTGAAGATTGTTCAGCCATTTTTATTGATTTTTTAACGAGAATTATAATTTGCTAAGGTATTTAAAAGTTCTTTCTTTTTAAGGAATTTACTTGTGATAAATTGTAACTTTTTTTTTTCCACAAACTAAACGAATTTCAATAATTAGTCTGTATTTGTTTTCCTTGCGATCTGCAATTTAAGCATTTTTGTTTTTTAGTTTTTACGGGTTTACATAATTTAATTTTTAAATTTCAATAAAAAATCAACAGCAGATTTTGTAATTTCAGAATCATCTTCTTTTGAAGTAATTAATGAAACATTTGTATATAAATTGACTTTCTTCAATTCGATAAACCCAATTGCTGAGTCTGAATTTTTTTTGGCAATGTTAGATGGAACAATTGAAATTCCCAGTCCGTTTTTGACTAATTGTACGATGGAATTGATATTGTTAGATTCATGGACAACTTTCGGCGTAAAGCCATAAAACGCACACAATTCCAATAAGACCTCATGATAATGTGGAGCGTAATCTTTATTAAAAAACACAAAAGTTTCATCTTGTAGATTTGGAATTTCTTCTTCGGATTTAATTTGAATTAAACGCTTGTTATAAACCACCGAAAAACCATCCTGAAACCATAATTGCGACTTTATTTTAGGAGATTTTACGGGTGACCTAATAATTCCTAATTCGATTTTTCCTTGTTCTAAAGCATCAGTTTGTTTGGTTGTAGAAACTTCAAAAAGCTTGAAATTTACATATGGAAATTGTTCTTTCAGATGTTTTATCAAGTCAGAAATTGTACTTGAATAAATAGAACTGATATAAGCGATTCTGAATTCGCCAGAAATATTCTCGGCTATTTTTTTTGTTTTAATAGTAATGCGCTCCAGATTCTGAAAAATATTTTTTATTTCTTTTTCAAAATATTTTCCGGCTTCTGTTAGTTCTACTTTTTTGTTGTTTCTGATAAAGAGTTTTACCTGCAGTTCTTCTTCCAGTTCCATAATCTGCCTGCTCAATGGCGGTTGTGAAATAAAAAGTTTCTCAGAAGCTTTGGTAAAGTTTAATTCTTCGGCTACAGCCAAAAAATATTTCAAGTGACGTAATTCCATGATACTTTTAAGGTATTATTAATTGATAAAAATAGTATTTTTAAAGTATTAATGAAAAAAGTAGTTTTGAAAAAGAAAAATAATTCTCTCGCAGATTCGGCAGATAGGACAGACCATTATTAATATATTATTCTTAATCAAATATCCAGGTCAATAATAGTAAAAGATCCTCTAAATCTGCTAATCTACGGGAGACAAAAGACTAAAAAAACTATGAAAAAATCAACTATTGAAGAGATCAGAGCACGTTTTGACAATGATGTCGATCGCTTTTCAAATTTAGAAACCGGACAAGTAGCAACAATCGACGCTGCAATTTCTTTAGAATTAATTACAGAAGCTTCTAAAAGAATTGTTCCAAATGCAGTAAATGTTTTGGATATTGGCTGCGGTGCCGGGAATTATACTTTGAAAATGTTGTCTAAACTGCCAAATTTGAATAGCACTTTGGTCGATTTGAGTCTACCAATGTTAAATAGAGCTTTTGAAAGAGTTTCGCCAGTTACAAAAGGAAAAGTAGAAGTGAAACAAGGCGATATTCGTGAAGTCGAATTACCAGAAAATCAGTTTGATATTATTTTAGCCGGAGCGGTTTTGCATCATTTAAGGGATGATGAAGATTGGGAAACGACTTTTACTAAAATATTCAAATTGTTAAAACCGGGAGGCTGTTTTATGATTTCGGACTTGATTACGCAGGATACCGAATTGTTAAATGAATATATCTGGCAGCGTTATGGCGATTATTTGGAAGGGATTGGGGGTCCTGAATATCGCCAGAAAGTTTTGAATTACGTTGAGAAAGAAGACACACCAAGATCCATGAATTACCAATTGAATTTAATGAAAAAAGTTGGTTTTACCAGTGTCGAAATTTTACATAAAAATATGTGTTTTGGTGCTTTTGGCGGGATTAAGTAATAAAAGTATCGTGGAAAGATACCTAATAAAAGAGAAGCTGCCTCACACATGAAGCAGCCTCTTAATATTTTGTAAAGAGAACTTTAATTCAACTTCTAATATAGATAATTCAATGCTGTAACATCATTACTATTGAAAGCGCCTGTTTCACTTGAACTGAAACATGCTCTCATGTAAGAAGTTGAATCATAGCCTGAAGGTGTTCCAGGGATTAGGATTGCTCCAACACCGGCTGTTCCCTCGCTTGTATTTTGTCCACAACTTTGACGGCTGAACCAGTCTGTGTGACGTAAACCAATACAGTGTCCAATTTCGTGAGCAGCTACGTGTGCATTTACATTTGTTGAATAACTATCTAATCCGGAATACAATGTAACTGAATTGTAAGGATTTCCTCCTGAAGGGAAACCTGCTACTCCACCCGCAGATCCAGTCTGTCTTTTTACAACAATGTTTGCACCTGAAGTACTTGAACTAAATGTTAGTGTAAAATTAATAGACAATCCTAAATTATTGTATCTGTTTATTGCGGCTGTCAATCCATTACGCATAACTGTACTAAGAGCCGTTGTACCAGTTCCTGTTAATCCAACAACTTTGATAGTTTTTGGAGCAGATACTAAATTAGTAGTACGGTATTGTTCTGTGGTAATACCTCCGTGAAGATCCATTTTGTTTAATTGATCAGGAGTAATCATAATATCTCCTTCTATAAGAAATGCATCCTCGGTAGTACCATCCAATTTGGTGTTTTTAATCACCTGAACATCTGTGTTATTTAGCGATAGAGAACTAATTTTAGTTAACACCTCTGGTGTTACTTTTAGAGATCCTTGCTCTGATTGAACTGTTTCATCTTCTTTGTTGCATGACAACAGCGTTAGCGTTATAAATGATAAGGCTAAAATTGATTTAATTTTTTTCATAAATAGGTTATTTTTTAGGGTTTGTTAAAAATAAGTTGATAAAAAGGGGTTCTTTACAAAATATTTGTAATATTTATCTTCAAATTTAATTATTTTTTTATATTAAAATACTTATAAAATTAGTATTTAACAAAATTAACATTTTTTGTTAAATTATTTTATATGGTTTTTAAATAAAATTTATCATATTATGTATGTGAGATCAATGAAATCAATAACTAAATATAAATCAGACTTTTAAGTTTTATTTTTAGATTGTAACCTTTCACTTAGTTTAGCGACTGTTAAAAACTGATTTTAACGTTTTGTGAATTTTTAAAATACAAAAAGGGGATATATACACTATTGCATATTGTTGTAGGTTATGAAGATCGTGAATGAAATAAAAAACGCTTATTTTTTTTACAAATAATTTAATAACTTTGAATTGTTTAGAATGTATAAATGTTTTAAATAGAAATAATTAATCACAAATTTCATCATTAACTTGTCTTTAATTTAAGAAATATAAACAGGCCAAATAGTCAATTTAGAACATCAATAAGAATGTCGTAATTGCCCCAACATCTAGAGTAAATGAAGACACAAATTACTTTTTTTCTTTTTATGATAACTATGATCTGTTTCTCACAAAGCCCTGACAGATGGAAGCGATACATAAAAAAAGAAAACAAAAAAAAAATTGAGAAATACTATTTTACATCTTTGGGAAATGCGCAGCACAACAAATACAAGGTCGTAAAAAAACTTGACAGTACTTTTTGTATTGTTGAAAATGAAGGTTTGAGGTCTAATCAAACTTTAAAAGAAATTCTTCCGGTAAACAGCTTATGGAAATTGCCGGTAAATTTTTCAAATCATACTGTAGATAAGCAGTATATCATAGCCACTGATAGTATCAATGCGTTAATTACTGATTTGAAATCAATACCTATTTCTGATATCAAAATACTGGATAATCATCTTGTACTGATAAAAAGTGATTCCAAAAAAATTATCGATGAGATTATAACTTTGGGCAGTGTGTCTTCTGTTTCACAGGAATCACTACAGCCAAGAGGAGAATCTAAAATAATAGATCAAAATCTCAGTGTCAATTATATAAATAAAGCCAATGCTAATTTTGCTCTTTTAACAGGCGAAAATCAGGTAGTAGCTGTTAAAGATGATTTTTTTGATGTAAGTGATATTGATCTGATAAATAAACACATTTCTTCTCAAGCAGAATCTCCTATTGTGTCAAGCCATGCGACTGCTATGGCGACTATTATTTCCGGATTAGGAAATAGTTCTGCATTAGGAAAAGGTGTCGCTCCAGAGGCTAAAATTCAATCATCTGACTTTTCCAACATCTATCCTGATGAAGTTGCTACTTTGCAAGGAGCTGCCACTCAAAATCATTCCTATGGTACAGAGATTGAGAATTTTTATGGTTCGCTCGCTAATGCTTATGATTCTCAATTATACTTAAATATAGATTTGACTCATTGTTTTTCTTCAGGTAATAGTGGACTTCAAGGATATAAATCTATTACCGGGAATTTCAAACAATCCAAAAATAGTATCGTATTGGGCTGTATTGACCAAAACGAAATAATTATGCCTTTTTCTTCAAAAGGCCCAGCCTATGATGGACGAATAAAGCCGGAATTAGTGGCCTTTAGTACACAAGGAACTTCAAATGCTACAGCATTAGCAACAGGAATTATTACGCTGATGAAACAACATTATAAAAATCTAAACAATGTTTCTTTAGCTAACGCCATGGCAAAAGCTGTTTTAATTAACAGTGCAAAAGATTTAGGTAATACAGGGCCGGATTTCACTTATGGTTATGGTAATATTAATGCTGATAAAAGTTTAAAGACAATCAGTGAACATCGAATCATATCTGGTAACTTGACAACTGCTCAGACGAATTCACATACGATTATGCTACCGGAAAAGGCAAAAAACTTAAAAATTACATTAGTCTGGAACGATTTGCCTGCTGCAATCAACAGCAATATAAGTTTAGTAAACGATTTAGACCTGGAAGTTATTTCTGCTGACAATAGTATTTTTTTACCATGGATTCTTAATCCTGATGCTCCACTGCAGCCAGCTGTGAGAGGAAAAGATAAAATAAATAATATAGAACAGGTAACTGTTGAAAACCCTGATTCCGGGTTCTATATAATCAATATTATGGGTTCATATGTATCGGGTACCTCTCAGGAATATTGCATTGCTTATGAATATGAATTAGAAAATCAATTTGAATGGAATTACCCTGTAAACAATGATAATTTCCCTTATGATGGTAAGACTATTTCTCCTTTGAAATGGAATTCTTCATTTTCTGGTATCTCCGGACAATTATCTATTAGTTATAATAATGGGCAGACTTGGGAAATTCTCGAAAATGATGTAAATCTGGATAGCGAACAATTTATTTATATGCCTGCAGAGCGAAAATTTTCAAAAGCAAAATTAAAAATGACCATTGGTAATACAGATTATATTTCTGATAGTTTTACGATTTCTTATGATTTAAACATTAGTACCAGTTTAGTTTGTGAAGGTACAACAGAAATTAACTGGGACAAACCAACTGATGTTTCTTCGTTTAATATTTATCAACTAACAGGAGATCATTTACAATTTAAAGAGCAAACCACAAACGCTACTTATACCTATACTGATGGAAAAATTTATACTGTTGTTCCTGTATTTAATAACAGCGAAGGCATTAAAAGTGAGTCGACATTACAGTATGCTCAAAATTCAAATTGTTATTTTGAGTTGACTTTTGCAGAAGTTTTTGAGGAGAACAAAGTAAAGATTGATGCGAGCCTTTTCAGCCTGTATAATATCAAAAGAATTGAGTTAGTAAAAATAAGTAATAATGCTGAGAGTGTTATTGGTACTATAAATGATATCAATTCAAAAACATTTTCTTTTTTAGATGCAGCTCCAGTAAAAGGAACTAACAAGTATAAAATAAATATAATCTTAGAAAACAATAATGTAATAAGTTCATTAATTCTGGATACTAATTATTTAGGCAATGATTTGTTTTTTGTTTATCCCACGCTATTAAGCAAAAATGAAGAATTAAATATTGAAGGTAAAAAAGAGGGAACCGCTATTTTCTATTTGTACAATATGAGTGGAAAAAGCACGATTATTTCTCCTATATTTTCTAAAACCAATATCATCAATATAAAAAATCCTGCATCAGGAATTTATATCTATAAAATAATTACAAGCTCAGGCGAAATGCAAACAGGGAAAGTTGTCATTTTTTAAATCATTGTTACGTTTTTAATTTTCAGGGAAAGAGAATACGGTCTAAAATTAGATCTCATTATATGTTTTTGAAAATTTGCTCTAAGTGATTAATGTAGTTTTTCTTAAAGATGTCAATATTTTCGGCTGTTGCGCCTTTTTCAACGTCGTGGAAATGAAAGCCGTCCAGTTTTTCCATACCTGTAAATTTATTCATTTTATGAAAACCAAACATGGCACCGTCATCGACAGATGTTTCTTCGAAGAATTCTCCCGGAAGTGTAAATGCAGTTGCAGGTGCGTTCCAGCTTGTGGTTAGCATGTATTTACGACCGTGTAAAAGTCCACCAGTTCCGTAATTAATGTCCGGATTTGTTCTGGTTCTTCCGTCGCTTTTGTATATTCCTTTATTATGTCCGGCTGTAAAAACATCGTCTATGTATTTTTTGAAAAGATTGGGTAATTGAAACCACCAAATTGGTGTGTGATAAATGATAACATCAGCCCAAACAAATTTTTCGACTTCTTTTTCTAAGTTAATTTCTTCTTTAATGGAGGTTGTTTTTATTTGGAATTGCTTGCTCTTCATTAAGTATTCGATAGTCCAGTTGGTAACGGTTTGGTTGAATTTCCCACCTGAATGTGCGAAATTTTGACCTCCGTTGATAATAAATATTTTCTTCATATTTGTAAATGTTTTTATTTTTCTGTTGTTGTGTGAGGGGTAGCAGCGATATCCTTTTATTTTTTTCATTAAAAATAAAAGATTTAGCGGATGACCCGACCCCGCTTTTTTTGCGGGGGCACACCCAAAAATTCTTTATTATTTTATATCTTAAATTATCTGACAAAAATATACCTTTTTTAAGTGTTTAAAATGGTATATATTTTCGTTTATTAGGTATATTTGCAAAATGAAAAAAGAAAATTTATACGAGCCGTTTACCGTTTCTTTCGAAACTCTTGACCAATATCCGGATGTTGGTGATTGTCATAATTTCTTTGAATTGGTTTATATCTTGGGAGGAACAGGCTCGCAATGTATCAACAAAAATATTTTTAAATATGATGCGGGGCACATGTTTCTATTGACGCCAGAAGATTGCCATAATTTTACGATAGAAAGTGAAACGAAGTTTTTCTTTTTAAGGTTCAATGATATTTATTTGAAAAATTCGAGTTTGCAGAATGAAAATATTCAGCGTTTAGAATACATTTTACAAAATGCTAATCATCAACCGGGCTGTATTTTAAAGAATGATGCTGATAAATGTTTGGTTAAGGTAATGATTGAAGCGATTTGCCGTGAACATCAGGATAAGGATGTTTACAATAAGGAATTGATTCAGCAGTTGGTTAACACGCTGATTATTATCGTTGCCAGAAATATTGCGAAGTATTTGCCGGAACAGGTAAATGTTGGAGCTGAAGGTAAAGCAATTGATATTTTGCAGTACATTCAGAACAATATTTATTATCCGGATAAAATTAAAGCAGAGTCAATAAGTAATTATTTTGGAATTTCGAATACCTATTTGGGCAGATATTTTAAGAAACATGCCAGTGAAACGATGCAGCAATACATTGGCAATTATAAAACGAAGCTGATTGAACATCGTTTGCAATTCAGTGATAAGCGAATTAATGAAATTGCGTATGAATTTGGTTTTACGGATGAGAGCCATTTTAATAAATTCTTTAAGAAACAAAAGGGTAGTAGTCCTTCGGCGTTTAGGAAAACTATCAGGATTAGTGCCTGATAAGTTTACACGCGGATGAGACTAATTTAAGAGGGCTTTATTTTTTTTCCACTTATTCACATTAAAATGATTTTTTAATCTGTGAATGTATATTTCTTATCTAATAACTGTAGTTTCTGTAAATTTTATATCTTCTAATTTTGCATTTTTATTATCAAGGAAAAGCTGATTCATTGCATGAAATTCGGCGCTCCTTCCTGCGATTTTTATCATGGTTTCCTGCGACAGAGTTTGGAAGTGTTTTTTAGAAACCTTGAAAATTATTTGATAAGATTCTGTATTTTTAAACTCTCTTTTGATTTCTTTTTTAGTTGAGTCAATTTCATTATACGTTTCAAGCCAATTTATTTTTGGAAAGCATAATCTAACAAAGGCGATAGGAAGAAAAACATATATTTCTTGTGCTTCAAAATCATTTTTACACAATTTGCATAAAATTTCAAATAGAACATCTTCATTAATATTTTTGTCTAAAGATTCAATAAAACGGATTACATTTTCAACTGAGATTGCAAAATCAGGACTTATGAAATCTTTTGATTTATGAGTTTTACTCTTTAATAGAAAATTAAAAAATTTCATGTTTTGTTTATTCGAAAACTAAATTATTTTTTTAATTACACGAAGATTATGTGTGTGTTTATTTAATTCAGGATTGTAAATTCCTAAATGATCTAAACGGTCAATGCGCACTTTTCCGCTGGCGTGAATGATGTAATTATTTTCCATGATGATTCCGACATGAATGATGTTTCCTTCTTCATTATCAAAAAAAGCTAAATCGCCGGCTTCACTTTCTTCAATGAAGCTTAAAGGTTCGCCATCAAGGGCTTGCTGAGAAGCGTCTCGATGAATTTTGTAACCGTTTAGTTTGTAAACCATTTGTGTAAAACCGGAGCAATCGATGCCAAAAGGTGTTTTTCCGCCCCAAAGATAGGGAGCATTCAAATACATGAAAGCAGTATTTATCAAAGCGCTTTTAGGTTTTATTCCACTGGTTTTTGTTCCTTCGAAATCGAAATTTGAAGTATTGATTTCACTGTTATTTAAAAAGGTTAAGGAAGCACCAAGTGGAATTGGCAGTAATAAATTATCCGGCGCGCTGATGTAATCAATTAAATCTGCATTTAAGATAATGGCTTCTTTGCTTAGCTGATTATAATTAGTTTCTGAAATTACCTGATACTGTTTTGAATCTACCCATCCTTCATAATCATCAAACTGAATTTTTATTCGGGCCCATTGATTTTGGTGTTCTAAAATTTCGATGTGTTCGCCAAACAAAAGCTGTGTAACGATTTCACTTCTGTCACTTGGCTCAGATCGAACGGGTACTATGGCTAGATTGCAAATTCCGAACATTTAAGGTAATTTATAAGTTGAAAATAAGGAGTTGTTTTTTTAATAAACAACTCCTTATTTGATAATTTATTTAGGCTCTTTCGATAATAATTGCAGATGCACCGCCACCGCCGTTGCAAATTGCAGCAGCTCCGGTTTTGGCATTGTTTTGTTCCAGAACATTTAGTAAAGTTACAATGATTCTGGCACCTGAACATCCAAGAGGATGTCCTAAGGAAACTGCACCACCATTTATATTTACTTTATCGTTGTCTAAACCAAGTATTTTTGAATTGGCTAATCCTACAACCGCAAAAGCTTCGTTGAATTCGAAATAGTCAACATCTTCGATTGTAATTCCAGCTTTGTGCAACGCTTTTGGTAATGCCTTTGCCGGACTTGTTGTAAACCATTTTGGCTCCTGAGCGGCATCAGCGTAACCTTTGATGTAAGCTAATGGTTTTAATCCTAATGAAATTGCTTTTTCCTCAGACATTAAAACTAAAGCAGCAGCTCCGTCATTTATTGTGGAAGCATTTGCAGCAGTAACAGTTCCTTCTTTTGTAAAAACTGCGCTTAGTGAAGGAATTTTATCTAATTTCACATTAGTGTATTCTTCATCTTTTGAAACAATAATTGGTTCACCACGTCTTTGTGGCACTTCAACCGGAACAATTTCGTTGTCAAATTTTCCAGTATTCCATGCTTTTGCGCTTCTTTCATACGATTGAATAGCAAAATTATCCTGTTCTTCACGGCTAATTTTATATTCAGACGCACACAAATCAGCACAAACTCCCATTGCGTTGTTATCATAAGCGTCTGTCAAACCATCTTTTTGCATTCCGTCAAGCATTGTTGCTGGGCCGAATTTAGTTCCGTTACGCATTTGTACGTAGTGTGGAATCAAACTCATGTTTTCCATTCCTCCCGCCACTACGATTTCTGCATCGCCACAAGCAATAGTCTGCGCGGCAAACATAACGGCTTTCATTCCGGAAGCACAAACTTTGTTTACAGTTGTAGCAGCAACTTCTTCAGACAAACCGGCAAAAAGCGCTGCCTGACGCGCCGGAGCTTGACCAACTCCCGCTTGTACGACGTTACCCATAAAAACTTCATCAACTAATTTTGGATCCAGGTTAATTTTTTGAAGCGCCCCTTTTATAGCGGCAGCACCTAATTTTGGTGCGGGTACGGTAGATAAACCTCCCATGAAACTTCCGATAGGTGTTCTAACGGCAGAAACGATAACAACTCTTTTGTTCATTTTCTGTTTGATAATAGTTAATCAAGCAAATTTAATCTTTATTTATACAATTTCAAATTTTGAATCAATTCGATTAGATTATAAATTGAACATGAAATTTATGTTAATTCTATTTGTTTGATTGTGAAGTGTTTTAAAAAAAAGATTGAAAAAAGATAAAAAAAAGCTCAGAAATACTTGTGAGAAATATAATGTTGTGTTACATTTGCAACCGCAAAATAGGGCATGTTCCTTGAGCTTGGAGAGTTGCCTGAGTGGCCGAAAGGACTTGTTTGCTAAACAAGCGTATGGGGAACTGTACCAAGGGTTCGAATCCCTTACTCTCCGCTTCAGTTTTGCCTACGGGGTGTAGCGTAGCCCGGTTATCGCGCCTGCTTTGGGAGCAGGAGGCCGCAGGTTCGAATCCTGCCACCCCGACTTTTTTTTAAGTCTTTTTATAAAAAACTTATTTTGGTTCCATAGCTCAGCTGGATAGAGCAACGCACTTCTAATGCGTAGGTCGAAGGTTCGAATCCTTCTGGGATCACTGAAATTGAATTTTAAGCCAATTAAAATTCAGTTAAACAGCTGAAAACCCGCACTTTGTAAAGATGCGGGTTTTTTTATTCTTCGTTTATATTTTCAAAAAGCCACAAAAATGCGGATCAATACGATTCTGTGGCACATTCGTGGCGTATTTGAAATTTATAAAAAAGCGCCACAGATTCAGACTTAAGTATTTGAAAGTTAACATGTAAACCGCGTTAATGACCTGATTTATAGATGTTTTAATTCGATATTTATTCACTTGAATTTTGAATTATGTTAGAAAGCAGTTTTGGATTAACTTTTTTTTGAAAGAGGAAAAGCATAAATTTTTTACAACTCGTCTAACTGTGGTTAGAGATGTTTTTGTCTTTCAATGTTATAAAAGCCTTGCTTACATTGATGTTTTTAATTTGAAACAATCTGATTTAAAAGTGGGTGTCGATGGTGAGAAGTGGATAATGTCTGGAAGGCAGAAAATAGGAAGTCCTATTAATATTCTACTGCTACCTAAAGCTGTTGAGATAATTGAGAGGTACAAAGATAATCGTCTTTGTGTGGAAAGGAATTCAGTACTTCCGGTGAGTTTAAATCAGAAAATGAATGAATACATTAAGGAAATAGCTGATTTGTGTGGTATCCCAAGTGCTTTGAATACTCATAAAGCAAGAAGAACCTTTGGAAGCACAATAACACTGAACAATAATGTCCCAATTCATGTGGTAAAGGAAATGTTAGGACATCTATTGTTGATATGCCAAAATTTGGGAATAACATTTAAACCAATATCACAGTTTCCCCCAAATGGAGAGATTTTATTATATTTTGGCAGAAAGAATAAACGGAATAAAGGATAAAACACATTAGTGCTTTACCCTTTATTTATTACATTTGCATTAATGATTTCCAAGGTAATCAAATGAAAGTAAGTGCAGTAAGCACGATTACTAAATCGTTACTGTTTAAGTTGCTAAAGATTGATATAAAAATCTATAATTTAGTCTTTTGCATTATTCTTCATAGTTACTTGTGACTTATTTTACATTCTTTTACAGATAGAAAATTAAGTCCTCCGGTATTCAATAGGGTATATTGCAGAGTCATGGTGGACCTGCTGAGTGGGTAATGTCGTTTTTGTATTTTACTGAATCTGCATTATCATGAGAAATTAAGATTTAAAGACTTTTTTTGGTTTCAGAAGGAATTTCTCCTAAAGTTTTTACTTCTGAAGTTTTGAGGTTAGAAGCACACCAGCTGATTCAAAAGAAAATCGAATACACACCCACCAAAGACATCACTTATCATGTCTTAACTACATACGCTCAGGAAATTTGGACCGTGTTGAATACCTTGATAGAATTTGGATTATCAAATCCCCAGAAGGTCATCAGATTGTTTCACTCAGATAAAAATTAAACGCTGTTAATTGAAGTGAAAATTTCTGTTTCACTGTATATTCTGCCATTAGGTTACAAACATCTGCGGTTCGCCTACAAATATGAATGTCTGTCTTATTAATTTTGCCCTATTAAAATAAATAAAATCTTATGGCACAGGAAAATAGAGTGTGGTTTATTACGGGATCATCCCGTGGTTTCGGACATATATGGACAGAAGCAGCATTGAAACGCGGCGATAAAGTAGTTGCTACAGCAAGGAATTTGGAAAGCATTTCCGATTTTAAAGAAAAATATGGCAACCAGGTATTGACCCTGGAGTTGGATGTAACAAATCCTGAGCAGGTCAAAGAAGCTGTTAAGAAAGCCCACGAATATTTCGGAAAACTTGATATCGTTCTAAACAATGCAGGCTATTCATTGGTCGGCACTATTGAGGAAGGTACTACGGATGAGATCCGTACTTTGTACGAGACCAACATCCTTGGTCCAATACATGTTATTCAGGCAGCATTGCCAATCTTGAGAGAACAGGGTTTTGGTGGATCAATACGAAAACCTGAGGAGTAGTAAAAATTAAGCATAAATATTAGTTAGTCTAAAAAGGAAATATTCTATAT
>NZ_JBGQOF010000022.1:0-53822 GCF_052113665.1 Flavobacterium sp. W22_SRS_FK3
GAATCTTGCATTAGGGGGAATTTTAAAATACAAATATCTAGATTTTAATATTTCCCCACAACAATATGTTGTGATCCGTTTTGGTCATATTTTAGGAACTTCAAGCACCATCGGCCACTTCACTTCGCCTTTCCTTGGATATTACGGTTCTTCGAAATGGGCATTCGAGGCCATTCACGAAAGTCTTTCTGAAGAGGTAAAGCAGTTCGGGATCAAAGTTACCATTATTGAACCAGGCGCTTATGCCACAGAATTCGGCAGTAAAGAATCTATGAAATTTACAGGGAATATCGAAGCTTACAAAGATCTAAAAGCAGAATTTATTGAAAGCCTTTCATCCTATGAGCTGGGAGATCCAAATGCAACAGCGCAAGCGCTTTTCAAAGTTGTTGATTCTGAAAATCCGCCATTACGCTTTCATATGGGCAGTAATAACCTGTCATTCATAAAAGGGATCTATGCAGAACGGATCGCCCTCTGGGAATCTTGGGATGAAGTTTCAAGATCGGCACAAGGGAACTAGTGATTGTACAAGAAACCGATTATTTTAATAGTCGGTTTTCTTATCTTTAATCTTTAATAAAGAATTATGAAAAAGGACGAACAGATACATATAAAATTTAGATCACTTACTGAAGCACATCAGTTCTTTGACCTTCCAAAGCCAAAACATCCGCTGATCAGCATGATCAATGAAGTCCACAGCTTTATGCCTATGAATAAAATGCCCCCTCTCCACGTCTTAGGTTTTTATAAAATATCGTATAAACCAAAATTAAGTGGAAAAATAAAATATGGACAGGATTATTATGATTTCGATCAGGGCGGACTGTTGTTTGCAGCACCCGGACAGATCTTGGGAGGTGAAGGCTCCGAAGATTCAGCGTGCTCCAAGTTTTCATTGCTTATACATCCTGACTTCTTTTTAGGTTATCCATTGGCTAAAAAGATACAACAGTTTGGTTTCTTCTCTTATTCCATTAAAGAGACCTTACATCTTTCTGAAGAAGAAAAAAATACCATTCTTTCCATCTTTAGTTTTATGGAAAATGAATTGAATGCCAGGATCGATGATTTCAGCCATGATGTGATCATCTCGCAGCTTGAATTACTTTTAAACTATGCCAATCGTTTTTATAAAAGACAATTCATTACCCGAAAGGCCGTAGGAAGTAATCTTCTTGAAAAATTCGAGACGTTGTTAGATACCTATTTCAAGGATGGCCTATCTGTAAAATTTGGCTTGCCTTCCGTCTCATACTTTGCAGACCAGCTAAACCTATCCTCAAGTTATCTAACAGATATGCTCCGCTCACTCACAGGGCAGAGTACTCAGCAGCACATCCATGACAGACTGATTATTGAGGCCAAACAGATGCTTTCCACTACAGATCTCTCTGTAGGAGAAGTTGCGCATGCCTTGGGGTTTGAGCATTCCCAATCCTTCAGTAATCTGTTCAAGACCAAAACGAAAATTTCTCCTTTAGAATTCAGAAGGTCTTTTAATTGATTTTGCTGCAAGTTATATTATGTCATCCCAATAAGCAATATTTTTGTATCTGATCTTGATCCAAATGATCATCTTATCAATGGAAGACAACGAAGTTACTTATCCGGTTTATTCTCCGGCATCTGTAATAGGAATTTTCAGTAATACGCTTAAGCTGAATGTAACGGTCAATTTGATCTATCTGAAGAGTAGATACGCTTTTGCTGGTGGCAAATCCTACGGGAACTACTATTACGATCTTTTGTTCTCAGAAGGTGATCATACTTCGATCGGCATTCGCATTTCTTCGTTGTTAAGAAGCAAGATCACCAATAACGGTATCTACACGCTGATAGGGTTTATTGAGAAGAGCATCAAGAATTCTTCTAGTGAACTCTGTTTTGTGGTCGAAGAGATCATTCAGCAGTACAGATACGACCCAATTGTTTTCTGCGCCCTGTTTTATGGTGATCTGTAAATCTCCTGTGATCTTTATTTGAGCTATTCGCGTGAAAATTATCCATACTAAGAATTAAACAAGTATTGGTTATAAGCATTCTTCGCATTTCTACAAAGGCTTCGTGTGATAAATAATCATATATTGGAAAGTAAATATTCGCTTACTGAGGTTCGCATAATGTATGAGATCTATCACAATCCGTAGAGTACGGCAAGACAAATTAAGAAAATTATTGAGGTTGATGAAGGTTATCTAAGCAGGCTAATTATAAAATTAGTAAAACAAGATATTATTAAAAAGGAAAAGTCAGATACTGACAGTCGAATATCAAGATTGTTATTGTCAGAATTAGGAGAAGAGACTTTCTTAAAACTCAATCAAAATTCTTCTGATAGTATAGCAAAATTAATCAGTCATCTGAATTTAAATGAGAAGGCAGAGCTCTTAGCAAATTTTCAAAGCATAAAAACATTAGTAACGAAAGGAAACAAAAATGAACATTTATGAAATTAAAATCAGAACAGAGATGAAACCTAGAGGTTTAGGTTTTGTGATTTAAAGACATGGTAAACTATATGGTGAGGAATATAATTATGGAGTGAGTTTTGAAACGTATGTAGCACTTGGATTGAATGAATTTTATAAAAATTTTGATATAGCTAGAGATTGCGTAAGTATATGTGAGCATTATAACAATATAGTAGGTTTTGTTTTGTTAATGCATAGAGAAAATAATAGTGCTCAACTTCGATATTTTTATCTTGAGCCAGAATATAGAGGCATCGTGCTTGGAAAAAAATTTATGAATATTTTTATGGCTTTTTTAAACACAAGGGCTATAAATCCGCCTATTTATGGACTACTAATGAATTGATTGCAGCTGTAGCATTATATACAAGACATGGTTTTAAATTAACCGAATCTAAAGAATCGCTGGCTTTTGGAAAGACCCTGAATGAACAACGATATAATTTGATCGAGATTAATTGAAAAAAAAGTTTTTAAATATTGAGTACTAAACCCACGATGCAATTAATTAACTGCCATGATAATTGGGTATGCTAACGAAAAGTGGAGACATATTTCAGGGTGCATTTTTGTACACTTAACTATGTTAAATATTCTTATTATCCCTCAGCAATAAACCAAATTCTCGACTCATTTGAACTGGAAGCATATTGTGAAAACAATTTAGATGAGAAATAAAGACAAGTTATTTAGATTTCAATGAATCTCTTGCTTAAATATGTCATGATATTGAGTTTCTGAAATAAAATGATAATTAGTGAAGTTCACTAATACAGTAATTGTTCTTTATGTTTTTCTATAAAGTGAATCCATGTAGTAGGTTGTTTACCTGTAATTTCGTAAAAATTATCAAAAGTATTGTCTGCTCCATCAATAGTATTTGCGGCATATTTTTTCCAATGATCATAAACACAGCTCATATACGCGATTTCGGCACCTGCATTAATCATTTGTTCGAGAAATACATCTGGAGATTGTGGTACATAGGTAAATTTTTTGCCCACGATGGAGGTCATTAGTGCAGCAATTTCACCAAAATTTTTGGCATCGTAGCCAAGACGATATGTTTTTCCATTGTGTAATTCTGGATGTGCTAAAGTTAGTGAAGCAACTTCAGCAACATTATCTACATCGACCCAGCTTAGTGTAGCATCAGAAACATAATGATTTATAATACCTTCTTTTATTGCCTTTTTACCTCCATAACTTAGTAAGTTTTGCATAAAATCTTGTGGGCGTAGATGGGTAAAAGAAAAACCACACCACTCAATATAACGTTCTACAAACTGGTGCCATGCCCAATGTCCTATTGAAGTATCATCTGGCCCGCATGCACCCAAATGCACAACGTGTTGAATTTTAGCTTTTTTAGCATTATCTAATAAAGCTTTGCTTTGGCGTAGCATATCTACTGTATAACCTGTTACAATAAAAATTCGATCGATGTTTTTAAAAGCAGGGATGTGTGTGCTTTCATCATCAAAATCCAGAATAACTGTTGCTATCCCTTTCTTATTAAAGATAATTGCTTTCTCTGCTGTGCGAACAGCCGCTATTATTTCTATGGATTTATTTGCTAAAAGAAACTCGATTGTTCTACCCCCAACTTGGCCTGTTGCTCCTGTGATAAGTATTCTTGGTTTTGTGATGTTTAACATATGATTTATTTTTGAACTTTAAGTAAATTATAATAATCAAACACAAAGGTATCAACTAGTAGCAGTCAAGCACTTGATATAAGATAAGAAATACATAAGGAGGATTACTGTAATCATTATCTTTGTTTGGTAATTTCCTTTTTAACGCGGCTTAATGTTTCTGGAGTTATACCCAAATAAGAAGCTATTAAATTTTGGGGGACTCTTTGAATAAGTTCTGGATTACTTTGAAAAAGATTACTATATTTTTCCTTAGCGGAATAGGTTACAGAACTCAATAATCTATGTTCTTTTGTAACGAGGCTGTTTTGAAAAAGTATTCTAAAGTAGCGATCCATTATGGGAATTTCTAAGGTCATTTTTTCAAAATCAGATAAAGTAATCATCAAAATTTCACTGTCTTGAATGGCGTCAATATAAAAAATGGCTTTTTCGCCTGTAAAGAAGCTGTAGATATCTGAGGACCACCATCCTTCCAAAGCGAACATATTAACGTGTTCTATACCTTTAGGATCTACATTATAAGATTTTAGCAAGCCTTTTTCGACAAAGGAAAGATATCTACAAATCTCACCTTCCTTTAGGAGAAACTCTTTTTTACGTAACTTTTTAGCAATAAAATAGGTTATTATCTTTTGCTTTTCTTGTTCATTAAGTGTAACTTTTTCGAGGATATGTGAGAAAAAAACATTGTACATATTCAGAGTATATTAAAATTAAGAGGTTCAATATTGGTTTATTAAAGTAAGTAATTTATTAGGTATAATAATAGTCATTAGTAAGCACATTTGGTATAGTTACGTGCTTCTACTGTAGCAATTTTAAGATTTTAGAAGTTTATCCAAAGTCTATATAAATTTAATAGGGATTATGTTTAGTTTTAACTATTATTTTATTTTATTAATTTCTAAAAGCAGTTTGCTAAAAGTTTTAAATCTTCCAGTAAAAGGTTTGAATATTCTCGGCAAAGTTCACTTCAGGGGATAATCAATTTTGATATCGCTTTTTATTTAATGTAACTTATTGACTCATTTTTACTTAATTTGAATCTTGTAATAGTATATTATCAATAACTCAATTTGAAATATTCTGGTTGGAAACGAAACTTTGATTTTTTTTAGATATTGCATTCAAGTTTATAATTGCTGAAAAAATAAAGGAATTCATGCAATTATGATTTTGTTTTATTGATTCCGACATATTTTTTTTTCTTTCGTCCTAACCAAATTAACAATCCTGTAATTGGTAATGTGACGGCAAAAAGGCAAACTATAAAAGCAAGGATTTTAGTTGGATATCCATAAATATTTCCTGTATGAATAGGATAAATAAGTCGTCGGACTTTATCGCCATTGCTTAAAGATTCATAAGGTCTAATTTTTAAAAGTTTACCTGTGTATTTATCGAAATAGGCAATGCTTGAAATATTCGGAATCGATTTTTCAAGATTTAATTTAATCACCATGATACTGTTTATTTTGTCAGATGGAATTCTGATTTGAGTATCTCCTTTGTATTTATAAAGACTGTCCGTTTTTGAAAACAAATTCTGATAAAAAAAAGTTCTATCACTTTTTGGATCAATCTTCGTCGGATTTTCTACTTTAGCCGATGGTTTTTTCGTTGTTCCATCAGCCAGTAAATAAATGCCGCTTTCAAACCATTTAAAAGACCAGGTTAGTCCGGTTAGTGAGATTATCAAAAGAATAAAAAAACTATAGAAACCGAAAGTCGAATGAAAATCCCAATTGACTCTTTTAAAAGAGGCACTCCATTTTACGCTCAATCTTTGCTTTAGATTTTTTATTTTTTTTGGCCACCATAAGATAAAACCCGAAAGTAGCATTAAAACGAAAATCAGACAGCTACAACCGGTAATAAATTTCCCTACTTCCCCTAAAATGAGATGACGATGCAGATCGAGCACGACAGAAAAAAACCTGCTTTTTTCGGTAATTGAGGCCAATACTTTTCCTGTGTAAGGATCTACAGAGAAAATCTGATCATTTTTATCGGAATTGGTTGCTGTAATAATGACACTTCTATGAGGATTTTCATAAGTTTGAATACGATCAAATTGCGTAATTTTATATTTTTTCTGAATGGCATCAACGTAAAGGTCTACAGGTAATTTTTTTGTTCCGAGAGTTGAAACTTGATAAAATTCAGGATTTACAAAAGCATCAATTTCATCTTCAAAAACTAAAATGCTACCGGTAAGTGCTACTATAAATACAATAAGCCCGGACGAAAGCCCGAGCCATAAATGTAAAAATCCAATATTTTTTTTAAATGTTTTATTCATGTAAAAGAGGTGAGAAAATATTCTCAAATATAATTAAAGCTTTTTAAAAGGAGTATCCAAGTGTTAGCAACCAGTTCGAGGGTGCACCCGGAAATAAACGAATATAATCATATCCGCCAACCCAATACGTTTTGTTGAATACATTATTTGCATTTACCTGAATTTTAAATTTATTGATGTTGTAATACAATGCAGCATTAAATAAAGTATAGCCCGGAAGTGTTTGTGTGTTGGTTTGACTTAATGTACGCATTGTTGCAAAGTTGCTTCCTAAAGCAAGACCAAAATCTTTCAAAGCGCCGTCTGTAAAATTATATCGTGACCATAAATTACCTTGCTGACGCGGTGTGTTTGGTTTTTGTCTTCCAATTTCTGATTCAATCGGGCTTTCAGAAATTGAAGCTTCATTATATGAATAAGCTGCAGAAATACTCCAGTTTCGAGTGATATTTCCGTTCACATCGATTTCAATACCTTTCGATTCTTCTTCCCCTACAGCACGCATTAGATCGGGATTTGTAGTGTCATTTGCCGGATATAAAGTGTTTTTCTGCTGAATTTTAAATAGTGCGACAGTTACAAAAAGTTTTTCTTTAAACCAGGAGGATTTTCCTCCAAACTCGATCATATTACTTTCTAACGGATCAAAAGGGCCACCCGCATTTGGGTTGGACAAAGAGGAAGCTGTTTGAGGGTTGTATCCTTTTACGTAAGTTCCGTATAAATTAATGTTTGGATTTACGGTATATGTTAGTCCGAAACGTGGTAAAAACGAATGCTGCTTTACTTTATTTTCAGTATCTTTTTTGTAGTTTTCCTTATCGCTGTATTCGTCATAACGTACTCCAATTAAAGCTTGAAAAGAACCAATCTTAATATGATCCTGAAGGTATACACCGTACAAGGAATAGAAAGTAGGGTCAAAAGGACGCGCTGTATAAAAATACTTGCTCATGTCTTTCAACTGCTGTGATCCAGAAGGGTTAGTCAGATCAAAGTGTGCCACATTTGGTACCGGATTTCCTTCGGCATCCAATAAATAATCAGCTTTATTAGCAGGTTTATATGTTGCAATCGAACCTGTATTTGCTGCATTTCTATATCCTGTAGCCTGCAATTGCGAACCTCCTGAAGGTACTTGTTCCTGTGCATAATCGTACCCCAGAATCAGGTCATGCTCTAAAACTCCGGTTTTGGCTTCATATTTTAAAAAGGTCGAAAGATTATCGATGTAGCGTTTACGCTTACGTATAAAAACCTGCATTTCAATAGAAGTAGGAATCGTGGATCCATCAGCGGCAGATGCATATTTATTAGCACCACGATGTTCTAAAAGATCTTCGGTATAACCTGTTCGTATGTATGATGCAGAAAACGACAAATGGTCAGTAAATTGATGATTCAAGGAAGTGGTTACAATGTATGTCTCTTCATTTAAATAATCATTTGTAGAGTTTAATGAATTGGAAATTTTAGTAGAGTATAAATTATCTTCATAAGTGGATTGTCCTCGGTCCAGAATGCTTTTTGAACTGGAATAAATCAAATCAAAGTTGACACTGGTTTTATCATTTGGCAGGAAAGACAGAGAAGGAGCAAATACAATATTTTTGTCGAATTGTAAATCTCTAAATGAATTTGCATTTTCATAACCTAAATTCAATCGGTATAAAAGCGATTTGTCTTCTGTCAATGGTCCTGTAAAATCTGCTAAAGCCCTTAAAGTATTAAAACTTCCGGTAGAAAAACTCACACTGTTTGCGGCCTTATCCAACGGTTTTTTTGTCACTCTGTTGATAACCCCTCCAGGAGAAGCATTTCCAAACAAGGCAGATGAAGGTCCTTTTAAAACCTCAACACGTTCCAGATAATTGGCAAGCGGCTGTTTCCAGAATCCGGTAGATGTTCGCATACCGTTAAGTAATTGCGTGTTGCTTCCTCCATTGATTCTAAAGCCTCTAATCGAGATATCATCATAAAAAGTAAACTGGCTCACCCCACTGAAGTTTTTAACAACTTCGCCTACGCGAATAGCCCCCTGATCTGCGATTAACTCTTTTGTAGCATACGAAACGGCCTGAGGTAAATCTTTTAGGGCAATTTCTGTTTTGGCTCCAATAAATGATTTGGTGTTTCGGTACGATTTCTCTTTACGTCCGGTGATTTCAACAGTCTGTAAAGTATTGATATTTTCCTGTAAAATTATCGAAATTCGAAGATTTTCATTTTCATGTAATTCGATGTTTTTTTCCTGAACTGAAAATCCCATTGCTGAGAAATAAACAATATAATTTCCAGGTGCAAGATTAGTGATTTCAAAATTTCCCTTGTCATCAGAAATGACATTCTTTTTAAGATTCTTTATTGAGATAGAAGCATAAGAGATAACTTCATTATTTTCGGAAACAATTTTTCCGTTGATTTTGGCATTTTGTGCTATACCAATATTAAAAATAGCAAGGAGTATTAATGAGAAAGTAAACTTCATGGCGGTTATTTATTTTATTCTGCAAATTTATATTTATTTAGATTAATTACAAATAATTTTTTTAGTTTACATTAGTTTTTTTGTGATTAGGTATTTTTATAAGAGTAAAATTGTTATTGGTCGAAATTATATAGAATCGCTTCTGTATTTATTTAAATTTATCTTGTAAATGAATATTCAGCAAAATGTTAATTTCTGTTCTGATGAAAAAGGTTTTTATTTTATTGTGTTTTTTCGGTGTAATTTTTTCAATTATGAGCCAGGATCTAATAAAGTCACCGGAACCTTTTGGTCCATTGCCAACGCAAAAACAAGTTGATTGGCAGGAAATGGAATTTTATGCTTTTATCCATTTTTCCTTAAACACTTTTACCAATAAAGAGTGGGGTTATGGGGATGAATCACCAGAATTATTTAATCCAACTGAATTAGATGCGCGTCAATGGGCCCGGGTGGCTAAGCAAGCAGGAATGAAAGGAATTATTTTGGTAGCCAAACATCATGATGGTTTTTGTTTATGGCCATCAGAATATACTGAGCGTTCCGTAAAAAATTCTCCATGGAAAAAAGGAAAAGGAGATGTGGTAAAAGAATTAGCAGCTGCTTGTAAAGAGTATGGGCTTAAATTAGGATTGTATCTTTCGCCTTGGGATAGAAATAATCCTGATTATGGTAAACCTGCCTACATTACTTATTTTAGAAATCAATTGAAAGAATTATTGACTAATTATGGTGATGTTTTTGAAATGTGGTTTGATGGAGCAAATGGGGGTGATGGCTATTATGGAGGTGCAAATGAAATTAGAAAAATAAATACCTTAGAATATTACAATTGGGATGAAACCTATAAGATGATATATAAAATTGCACCTAAAACTTTAGTCTGGGGAATTGGACCTTCTGAGGCCAGATGGATAGGAAATGAGGAAGGTTATGCGCATGAAACCAATTGGAGTCTCTTACGTCAAAAAGACGACTTAGCCGGAAAAGTACATTATACAGAATATATGTCTGGGCATGAAGATGGCGAAAAATGGGTTCCTGGAGAAACCAATGTGTCAATACGACCAGGTTGGTTTTATCATGCTGTCGAAGATGATAAAGTACATACACTAGACGAAATGGTGGATTTTTATTATCACTCTATAGGTCGTAATGCAACTTTTCTATTGAATATTCCTCCAGATAAAAGAGGACTAATTCATGAAAATGATATTCAAAGATTAAAAGAATATGCAGCTGTCATTAAGAAAGATTTCAAGAAAGAAGTACTTGCCAAGAGTAAAGCCAGTGCTAGTAATTGGAGAGAAAATAGCCCAAAATATGCTGCAGCTAACACAATTGATGGGAATAACGAAACCTATTGGGCAACAGATGATAGTGTAAAAAAAGCTTCAATCTTATTTAGATTTAAAAAGCCAACCGCTTTCAATAGAGTTTTATTACAGGAATACATCAAATTAGGGCAGCGAGTTAAAGCGTTTACAGTTGAAGCTAAAGTCGATGGAGTCTGGGAAACTATTGCTAACCAAACAACTATTGGTTACAAAAGAATATTGAGAGTAAAAAGAGTAACCGCTTCGGAGCTTCGAATTACTATTGCTGATTCTAAAGCAGGTATTGTTATTTCAAATATTCAAGCTTTTAATGCGCCTGATTTTGTAAGAATGCCAGCTATACAAAGAGATAAAAGTGGAATGGTTTCGATGAATACTGAAGCAGGAAACACGATTTATTATACGCTTGATGGAACAAGACCTACTGCAAAAAGCAAGAAATACAATGGTTCATTTAAGTATGATAATGCAGTTGAAATAAAAGCTGTTTCACTAGATAATGAAGAGAGAATAAGCAGCGCTATTCGAATTGTTAAGTATGGTGTTTCTAAAGAAAATTGGAAAATTTTTTCAGCTTCCAGTGGCGACTTAAAAACAGTAAACAGAATTATAGATGGTAATTCAGCTACAACTTGGAATTTTGAAGGAGATGTCAATTTACAGTCGCAAGAAGTAATTATTGATTTAGGAAAGGAGATAACGATCAAAGGTTTTACTTATACTCCGCAACAAATAGGGAATCCTCTTAATTTAATTTCGAACTATGAATTGTACAGTAGTATAGATGGAAAAACCTGGACTAAACAATCAGAAGGAGAGTTTTCAAATATTAAAAACAATCCAATAGAACAAATTAAAACATTTGATCAGGTAAGAACGAAGTATTTGCGTTTTATAGCTAAATCAGGTGTTGACAGAAGCAAGACAGTAACCATCGGAGAGCTTAGTATTGTGGAGTAATTAGTTCAATTTTATAGATTCAATAAAATACAATTTTAAAAAAAATGTCTTTTGCCGAAGGAGGATTGTTATTAGTCGAATTTTTAATAGCTGGCAGTAATAAAGACTTAATTTTATCTTACATTAATTAAATGAATAACAGGCAAATGATTAAAGAAGGTATAGATTTTAAGGAAGCAGGAAAGTTTGAAGAAACACGTTTTGAAAAAATTCATAATGTTATTTTTGATTCATCCAGAGACGCTTCTTTATTAGTAGCACAGGAAATAGCAAATTTAATTCAAAGAAAAGAAGAATTAAATGAGCCTTGTATTTTAGGACTTGCAACTGGATCTTCACCCATAAAAGTTTATGAAGAACTTGTAAGAATGCATAAAGAAGAGGGACTTAGTTTTACGAACGTAGTTACTTTTAATCTAGATGAATATTATCCTATGGATAAAAATAACATTCAGAGTTATCATCATTTTATGCATGAACATCTTTTTAGTCATGTCGATATTCTTGCTGAAAACATTAATATTCCTGACGGAAAGGTAAGCAGCGATGCATTGCAGCAATATTGTATCGATTATGAGATGAAGATTAAATCGTACGGAGGATTAGATTTTCAACTTTTAGGAATTGGAAGAACAGGACATATCGGATTTAATGAACCGGGTTCTCACGTTAATTCAGGTACAAGAAGTATTACCTTAGATCATTTGACACGAACTGATGCAGCATCTTCTTTTTTAGGAATTGATAATGTACCCAGAAAAGCCATTACAATGGGTATTGGTACTGTTAGAAGTGCCAAACGAATTGTGCTTTTGGGATGGGGTATCAGTAAGGCAGGAATCATAAAAAAGACGATAGAAGGTGATGTTTCTTCACAAGTGCCAGCAACGTATTTACAAGAACATAACAACACCACTTTTGTATTAGATACTGAGGCTTCATCAGAACTAACCAGAGTAAAAACACCTTGGCTGGTTGCCTCAGTGGTATGGACAGAAGAGTTGAAATTAAAAGCGGTTGCCTGGTTAAGCGAATTAACTAAAAAGCCATTTTTGAAGCTGACTGATAAAGATTATAATGATAACGGAATGTCAAGTCTTTTAACAGAAGAGGGAACTGCATATGATTTAAATATTAAGATGTTTAATAAAATGCAGCAGACTATTACGGGATGGCCAGGAGGGAAACCTAATGCTGATGATACTTACAGACCTGAACGTTCAATACCGGCAAGAAAAAGAGTAATCATTTTTAGTCCGCATCCTGATGATGACGTAATTTCGATGGGAGGAACTTTTGACCGTCTTGTTGAGCAGGGACATGATGTACATATTGCGTATCAAACATCAGGAAATATAGCGGTTTCTAATGAAGAAGCTTTAAAGTTTGCTGAAATTTCAAAAGCTTTAAATGTCAACTCTCAGGAATCAGAAAATATTATTCAGTTTTTAAAGAACAGATCATCTAATGAAATAGATTCTTTAGAAGTTAGAAAATTAAAAGGATTAATAAGAAGAAGCGAATCATTGGCAGCTACTCGTTATTTAGGTGTTGCTGATTCAAATGTACATTTTCTTGATCTTCCTTTCTACGAAACAGGTACGGTAAAGAAGAACAACCTGTCTAAAGCAGATATTGATATTATGTGTAATTTAATTGATACTGTAAAACCACATCAGATATATGCTGCAGGTGATTTAGCAGATCCGCATGGTACGCATAAAGTTTGTCTGGATAGCTTATTTGAAGCTTTGAAAATAGTAAAAAAGAATAGCTATATGAACGATTGTTGGGTTTGGTTATACCGAGGAGCCTGGCATGAATGGGAATCCTACCAAATTGAAATGGCGGTTCCAATGAGTCCGGATCAGGTACTTAAAAAACGCCATGCTATTTTTTATCACCAGACACAAAAAGACGGTGTGATGTTTCAGGGTGATGATAGTAGAGAATTTTGGGTAAGAGTTGAAGACAGAAACAGATTGACAGCAAAAAAATATCATGATTTAGGCTTAGCAGATTATTCGGCTATCGAAGCTTTTAAGCGTTATCATTTTTAATTAGCTGTTTTTAAAATATAATAAACTATTCATGTGGTTTATTTGGTTAGTTACCTGTAAAAATGCAATCTTACGATTGCATTTTTTTATTTTTAGCGAAATGTTTTCGCTTTTTTTAAGCAAAAAAAAATGCTCATTAAGAGCACTTTTTTTTATAATTTTTAAATAGAAGAATTCAGAATTTTTTGTTTTACTTCGTCAATATAAGACCTTCCAATAACATATCTAAGTCCTTCAATTTCAATGCTGTTTCCTTCTACGGCATCAATTTTGTCAATAGCGATAGTATAAGAGCGATGTATTCTGATGAAATCTCTTTCAGGTAATAAATTTGTAAAATCAGAGAGTGTACTGTGTATGATAAATTTTCCGGATGTCGTACTAATTTTTAAATAATCTTTTAGACTTTCAATGACTAAAATTTCATTTAAAAAAATTTTCTTCATTTTCTTTTTGTCGATTTTGACAAATATGAAAGGATTTTCTTTGCTGTTTTCCTGTTGAGTTTTACTTGTATTATTTAGTCTTTTGTTGATCTTGTTAACTGCTTTCATCAATCTCGGAAACTCAATAGGTTTTACTAAATAATCGAGTACATCTAATTCATAAGTTTCTATTGCAAACTGGTCATAAGCGCTTGTAATAATTAATAAAGGCGGGTTTTCTAAACTTTTTATAAAGTTGATACCGTCTAAAACTGGCATATTAATATCCAGGAAAATAACATCAACTGTATTGTTTTTTAAAAAGTTTAAACCCTCAATAGAATTGCTGAAGGTATTTATTAATTCTAAATCTTCAATTTGCTTTATGTAACTTTTAATAACGTTTATTGCCAGTGGCTCATCGTCGATAATCAAACACTTTATTTTCATTTTTATGTTCTATTTTTTACTCTGAAGTAATTTTGTAGGTATAACTTTAAAAAAAGGAAAAATGTGAGCTAAGACACTTTTATTGTAAGCTTAACGACAAAAATATTCTTTTTATTTTTAAATGAAAGCTTATAATCATTTTTATTATATCCCAATTCAAGCCTTTTTTTTGCGTTCTCTATTCCAATTCCACTGGAGGTATTAAAATTATCCTTATGTTTAGTAATGGTAGGCATTGGATTTGAAATTTTAAAATAAAGAAAGTCATCTTTTACATCAAAATTAATATCAATTATTACGTTTCCTGTGTTTTTATTAACGCCATGTTTAAATGCATTTTCAACAAACGTCAGTAATAAAACAGGAGAGATTTCTTTATCATGAATATCACCTGAAATAAACATATTTACTTCTAATCGTTCTCCATTTCTTATTCGCTCTAAATCCAGATAGTTTTGAATACAGAGTATTTCGTTTTCTAAAGTTTGTCGTTTACTTTTTGTTTCGTAAAGCATATAACGCATAAGTTCTGAAAGTTTAAGAACAATTTTGGGCGTTTTATTAGATTTTTCGACAGATAAAGCATAAATATTATTAAGGGTATTAAAGAAAAAGTGTGGTGAGATTTGAGATTTTAAAAAAAGTAACTCTGTTTCAAGTTGTGACTTTTCGAGATCGGTAACTCTTCTTTGTTCTTTTAAAAAGTCCAGTGTAATTTTAATTGCAGTAACAAATGTGATTACATAAAGTTCTCCCATCATCATATCAATTGTATAATTAAGAGTGAGTGTATTAATTGTTTCGGGACCTTCTGGCCATACATTATGGGTTATGAATAGGTAAGTAAGGTTGAATTTTAGAATTACCATAAGAAATATAGCGATCAACACTGAGGTGATATATAAAATATATTTTTTTTGATAAACTAAATAAGGCATCAAAACCAAAATATTTAAATAACATAATGTCATATGAATTGGAAAACCCAATAGATTGGTTTTTATGGAATACATATAATCGTTGAAATAACTTCCCCATCGAAAAGTATTAAACAAAAAATACGTTAGCCAAAAATAAATATGATAATGTACTGGTATTCGATACAATTTATTTGAGTTGAAAATCATAATAGGAAGATAAAATGGTTTAGTGGTGTTTTTTTGATGTTTAACTCTGTTTATGTGTCATCCGTCTAAATTCCTTTTGGTGAATATTAAATTTGCATAAATTTAATTTTAAATTAAGACAGATTTCGATGAAGAAAATTACATTGCTTATTTTGATTGTAATTCTGGTTGCAAGTTGCAAAATAAATACAAACAAAAACAAAAGCCACAAATATTTTTTTGTAAACTATGTAAATCCATTTATTGGTACCGGAGGTCATGGACATACCTATCCGGGTGCTACTGTGCCTTTTGGAATGCTTCAGGTAAGTCCTGATAATGGTATTTCCAGTTGGGACTGGTGCTCTGGTTATCACTATTCTGATTCGGTTGTTTCCGGATTTAGTCATTTGCATTTAAGCGGAACCGGAATTGGTGATTTGGCAGATATCTTATTCATGCCTACCAATAAAAAAGTCGATTTGACAACAAAAACAACTTCACGCGATCAATTACCTTATAAATCAAAATACAGCCATGCTAACGAAAAAGCAACACCGGGTTCTTACCATGTTTTTCTTGAGGATCCTAAAATCAATGTAGAATTAACTTCTTCACAACGTACCGCCTTCCATAAATATACGTTTACTAAAAATGACAAACAATCAGTAGTAATTGATCTTGGATTTGCTATTAATTGGGATAAAGCCTTAAAAACCGGGATCACAATCGAAGATCAACATACAATTAGTGGTTACCGTTTTAGTACTGGTTGGGCAAAAAATCAGAAGGTATTTTTTGTGGCAAAATTTTCAAAACCTATAGCGGAGTCTGTTTTAACTGCTGATAAAAAAATAGTTGCCGGAAATATAGCAGAAGGTGAAAATACTGCTACACAACTGTTTTTTAATCCTCAAAATAATGATGAGGTTTTTGTAAAAGTTGCTTTATCATCTGTTAGTGTAGCTAATGCAAAAGACAATTTAGATGATGATAAATCAGATTTCGAAAAAACAAAATCACAGGCAGCAACAATATGGAATACTGCTTTAAATAAAATTGAAGTTGAAACACCAGTAGATTCATTAAAAACAATGTTTTATACTGCTATGTATCACGCACAAATTGCCCCTGTAACCTATAGTGATAAAAACGGTCAGTTTAGAAAAGAGGATGATCAGATTGTTACAGCAACTAATTATACCGCCTATTCTACCTTATCACTATGGGATACTTTTAGAGCAGAGAATCCATTATTGACGTTAATTGCTCCTGATCGGGTTTCGGATTTGGTTAACTCAATGCTGGAATATTATAACACCAAAAAAATATTACCCGTTTGGACACTTTATGCCAATGAAACCAATACGATGACGGGTTATCATTCAATTCCCGTAATTGTAGATGCGTACCAAAAAGGCATCAAAGGTTTTGATGCTGAAAAAGCATACGAAGCGATGAAATCCACCATGATGCAGGACGAACGCGGCTTGAATTTCTATAAAAAATACGGTTACATTCCGTATAATTTATTAGATGAATCAGTTACCATTACTTTAGAATATGCTTATGATGATTGGTGTGTTGCACAAATGGCGAAAGGATTAGGAAAAGAAGAAGATTATAAATTTTTCCTAAACCGTTCTAAAGCTTACCAATACTTATTTGATTCTCAAACAGGATTTATGAGAGGAAAGTCACAAGACGGAAAATCATGGAATGAACCTTTTGATCCAAAGTATTCCAATCACAGAGAACACACTGATTATACTGAAGGAAATGCTTGGCAGCACAGTTGGTTCGTACCACAGGATGTAGACAATTTAATTTTACTTCACGGAAGTGATCAAGTTTTTGCAAAACGTTTAGAACAGTTATTTACAGAGAGTTCAGAAATTACAGGAAGCAATGTTTCGGCTGATATTTCAGGATTAATTGGCCAATACGCACACGGAAATGAGCCAAGTCATCATATTGCCTATATGTTTAATCATGCCAATCAGCCATGGAGAACTCAATATTGGGTACATCAAATTTTAGATACGCAATACAATACAACCCCAAACGGATTAAGCGGCAATGAAGATTGCGGACAAATGTCGGCCTGGTATGTTTTCAGTTCAATGGGATTATATCCAATGAATCCGGCTTCTGGAGAATACGAAATAGGAAGTCCAATTTTCGAAAAATCAACTATAAATCTTCAAGACGGAAAAACGTTTATTATTGAAGCAGAAAATATTTCGAGTACAAACTTTTATATACAATCGGCAACACTTAACGGAGTTGCTTTTGATCAAACATCAATCACACATCAACAGCTATTGCAAGGTGGCATTTTACATTTTGTTATGGGATCAGAACCTAATAAAAGTTGGGGTTTAAAAAATAAATCAGCAAAATAAATGGATAGCATCGACGTATCAATAATTGTATTATATATAGTAATAACCATTGGAATCGGTGTATGGATTTCCAGAAAAGCTTCAAAAGGACTGGATGACTATTTTTTGGGAGGAAATTCTATAAAATGGTATTATTTAGGTTTAAGCAATGGTTCAGGAATGTTTGATGTTTCCGGAACTGCCTGGATGGTTGGAGTTTTGTTTTTGTATGGTGCAAAAAGTTTTATGTTCATGTGGCTTTGGCCTATTTGGAATCAGATTTTTGTGATGATGTTTCTTGCTGTCTGGATTCGTAAATCAAATACGATGACAGGATCTGAATGGATTTTAACCCGTTTTGGTAATGACAGAGCAGGTAAAGCATCACATATTATAGTTGCAGTTTTTGCTATAATTTCTACAATTGGTTTTATCGCTTATTTTTTTGAGGGAATTGGCAAGTTTATGACCATTATTTTACCATGGGATTTAGCGCTTCATTTTGGTGATCTGAGTATACTAACTTCTGAACAGTCGTATGCTTTGTTAATTATATTTTTAACTACAGTTTATACAATTAAAGGTGGAATGTTTTCTGTAGTAGCCACTGAGGTTTTGCAATACGGAATTATGGTCGTTGCAGGGCTGTTGGTTGCAGGCTACACCTTGATAAATTATACTGATGTTCAAATTAATTCGGTTATTACTGAAGAGTGGAGAAATGTATTTTTTTCCTGGGAATTAGGAGCACATTGGGGTAATAAATATCAGGCTTTTAATAACTTGATTGATACTGAGGGTTATAAGATGTTTGGTGCTTTGATTGGAATGTCTTTGTTTAAAGGTTTTTTTGCCAGTATTGCAGGACCAACTCCAAGTTATGACTTACAGCGTATTCTTTCTACAAAATCAGTTAAGGAAGCAGCTTACATGAGTGGTTTCACCAATTTAATTTTGTTTATTCCAAGATATTTATTAATTGCAGGAATTGTTGTTATTGCACTGGTAACGCTAGCTCCGGAAATGATTGCTAATCCTGATTTAAGTGGCGCTGATCTTGAAATAATAATGCCTAAAGTTATTAATCTGCATATTCCTGTCGGAATTAAAGGGTTGTTGTTAGCTGGATTGTTAGCCGCTTTTATGTCTACTTTTTCAGCTTTTGTCAATGCAGGACCTGCTTATATTGTAAATGATTTATATAAAAAATATTTTAAACCTGATGCACCGAATGAACATTATATTAAAATGAGTCAGATTGCTTCTTTTATTGTGGTTGGCTTAGGCGTTTTCATGGGATTTTTTGCTGATTCGATTAATTCTCTAACATTATGGATCACAAGTGCCTTGTTTGGAGGGTATGTAGCAGCTAATTTTTTAAAATGGATTTGGTGGAGATTTAATGGATGGGGCTATTTCTGGGGAATGTCCTCTGGATTAATTGTTGCTTCTTTACAATTCGTATTAGATCAAAATAAAGGTAATTTCACTCCAGGCACAATGCTTTATGATTTATCTGAAGTACAAGCAATTTATCTGTTTCCAATTATTTTAGGTTTTTCTACTTTGGGTTGTATTTTGGGTACATTTTTAAGTAAGCCTACAGATATCGAAGTATTGAAATCTTTTTATACCAATGTAAGACCTTGGGGCTGGTGGAAACCGGTTTATAAATTATTAAAAACTAAAGATCAGACTTTCGAAAAAAACAAAGATTTTGGAAAAGATATGTTAAACTGTGTCATCGGAATCGTGTGGCAATCCAGCATGATTTTGCTTCCTATTTATTTTATTATTAGAGATTATCCAAAAGCAATAGTAGCATTGGTAGTATTTATAGTAACCTCTGCTATTTTAAAATTTACATGGTTAGATAAGGTTAGAAAAATTCCAAATTAAGGAATCAACAATGTTTTATACAAGAATACCACAAGTCCTCAAAGGAACCCCGGGTGTAATTAAAACTAATTACACCCAATGGGTTTAAAAAATTAAGTTTAATAAAAAATGATATAAAGTGAATACAATTCCTTGGCAAGACAGACCAGAAAACAATAATGATGTAATGTGGAGATATTCTGAAAATCCAATTATTGACAGATATGCCATTCCATCATCAAACAGTATTTTTAACAGTGCAGTTGTTCCATTTGGTGACGGATTTGCAGGTGTTTTCAGATGTGATAACAAAGCTGTACAAATGAATATTTTTGCCGGATTTAGTAAAAACGGAATTGATTGGGATATTAATCACGAACCAATTGTAATGCAATCTGGTAATACAGAAATGATTGAATCAGCATATAAATATGATCCTCGTGTTGTTTTTATAGAAGATCGTTACTGGATTACCTGGTGCAACGGTTATAACGGACCCACAATTGGTATTGGTTACACATTCGACTTTAAAGAATTTTTTCAATGCGAAAATGCCTTTTTACCTTTCAATAGAAACGGAGTTTTATTTCCGAAAAAAATCAACGGAAAATATGCGATGTTAAGCCGCCCGAGTGATAACGGACACACACCTTTTGGAGATATCTGGATTAGTTATAGTCCCGACATGAAATATTGGGGTGATCACAGGTTAGTAATGAAACCATCTCCATTTGAGCAAAGTGCCTGGCAATGTACAAAAGTGGGGGCAGGACCAATTCCTATTTTAACCGAAGATGGATGGTTGATGTTGTACCACGGAGTAATCAATACCTGCAACGGTTTCCGTTATGCAATGGGAGCTGCACTTTTAGAAGAAAATGCACCAGATCAGGTAAAATACAGAACACAGCCGTATTTATTAGGACCTGCAGAAATTTATGAGCAAGTTGGAGATGTAGGAAACGTAGTTTTTCCATGTGCCGCTTTACACAACATCGAAGAAGATAAATTAGCCGTATATTATGGTGCAGCAGATACGGTTGTAGCGATGGCATTTGGTAAATTAAGTGAAGTAATTCAGTTTACAAAGGATAACAGTTTATAGAAAAGAAAAAGCATGCATTTAAAATTGAAATGGTTAACAATTGCTTTAGGGGTTCTTTCGATTAGTAGTTATTCACAATCGAAAAAAACAATTGTACCTAAAACTTATGTAGCATCAAAAACCACAACTCCAATTGTAATAGATGGGTACGATTCTGAGGTTTCATGGAATAACGCAGAATGGACAGATCTTTTCGAAGATATAGAAAACAATATAAAACCAAAATATGCAACAAAAGTCAAAATGCTCTGGGATGAAACCAATTTTTATATTTTAGCAAAAATTGAAGAACCGCATGTTTGGGCAAATCTAAAACAACGTGATACCATTATTTTTTACAACAACGATTTTGAAGTTTTCATTGATCCGGATAGCGACACTTTTAACTATTATGAATTAGAAATTAATGCTTTAAATACAGCCTGGGATCTTTTTCTGTCAAAACCATATAGAGAAAATGATAATGTTGTTTTAAATGACTGGAATATTCCAGGTCTGAAATCAGCGGTAAAAATCAACGGAACGCTAAATAACCCAAATGATACGGATGAAGGTTGGGTTTTAGAAATGGCGATTCCCTGGGCATCTTATAGAAAATCATATAATGAAAAAAATGTACCTGAAGATAAATTTTGGAGAGTCAATTTCTCAAGAGTCAATTGGCAGCATGCTGTTATAAATGGAACATACGAACGCAAGAAAGATGCTGATGGAAAATTTTTACCAGAGTACAATTGGGTTTGGTCGCCAATGGGTGTTATCAACATGCATGAGCCTGAAAAATGGGGTTATGTTTATTTTTCCTCTAAAGAAGGAAATGAAACCTTTGCAATTCCACAGGATGAAAAAGTAAAATGGGAACTATACAATCTATATAGATTTCAAAAAGAATATTATCAGACACATAAAATGTGGGCAAATTCAATACAAAATTTAACCCAAAAAGTTATTAGTATCGAAGGTAAAATTTTAAAACCAGTATTAGAAAATCATACATCAGGATATACTATTTCAGTAAAAAGCCCTTTTTCTAATCAAACACTAATTATAAGGGAAGATGGCAAAATAATATCAAAATAAAACCACTATGAAACTACCAAAACTATTACTTCTTTTACTGGCAATAAGTATTTTTTCATGTACTAAAAAAGAAGCATCAACCGCTTTTAAATTTGGAGTCTGGACAACCGCCGATGCCAAAAAATCAGATTCAGATTATACAAAAGAATTTAAAAAATACAAAGACGGCGGAATCGATGAGGTATTAATTAATACAGGAACTGATCCAAAACTTTTAACAAGATTAGTGCCTTTGGCTACAAATGAAGGTCTAAAAGTTCATGCCTGGATTATGGCGATGAACAGACCCGGAGATTCGATAGCCTTACAGCATCCGGATTGGTATCAGGTAAGTAAAGAAGGGAAATCTTGTTTTGATAATCGTCCGTATGTTGATTATTACCAATGGTTGTGTCCAACAAGAAAAGAATCCAGAAATCACGTTTTGAATTTAGTGGAAGAATTAGCAAAAGTTGAAGGAATCGAAAGTGTTCACTTAGATTACATACGTTTTCCGGACATTTTTTTACCTATTAGTCTATTACCCAAATACAATTTAGTTCAAGATGTAGAATTACCTCAATTTGATTTTTGTTATTGTGATGAATGTGTCAAAGCTTTCGAAAAAATTCACCATAAAAATCCAAAAACAAGTCACAATACTTCTATTGATATGGAGTGGAAAAACTTCAGATTAAATGCAATAAAAAAAGTTGTGGATGATGCGTATAAAATTGTCCATAAGCACAATAAAAATTTAACCGCAGCGGTATTTCCCTATCCGGAAATGGCAGATCACATGGTGCGTCAGCGTTGGGATAAATGGAATATTGACGAAGTATATCCTATGATTTATCATAGTTTTTATGATGAAGAAATTGATTGGGTTGGTTACGCTACAAAACAAGGAGTTGCTGATTTAGAAGATAAAAAAACTAAAATTAATACTGGAATTTATATTCCTGGGCTAAAATCTGACAAAGAATTGAAAGAAGCTATTTTGCTGGCAAAAGAAAATGGAGCAACAGGAGTTTCTTTTTTTGACGGAAATGCGTTGTCTGACAGTAACTTAAAAACAATCAAAGAAACTAAAGCAGGTTTAAAATAAAAAAGCCAGAAAAACAGTTATGATTATTTCTTTGAGGAATTCGTAGTAAATACATAACTTATGATCCGAAATATTCAAGTAAAACATCAAAAATCATGTCAAATAGAAGAGATTTTATAAAGAAATCAACTCTAGGTGCAATTGCAATTACCACAGTTTTAAGTCATAGTGGATTTGCTGCAACTAAAGAAGATGAAAAAGAGAATAAATCAGGTGCTGAAAAAAAACAAAAGAAGCCAGTTATTATTTCGACATGGAATCACGGTCTACCGGCAAATCAGGAAAGCTGGAAACAATTAAAAGCTGGAAAACCAGCCTTAGATGCCATTGAAGCGGGGATGAAAATTCCTGAGGCAGATCCCAATATCCGTAGTGTTGGCTATGGTGGATATCCGGATCGTGAGGGAAAAGTGACTTTAGATGCCTGCATTATGGATCATAACAGCAATTGCGGTTCGGTTTGCTTTCTACAAGGAATTATGCATCCTATTTCAGTTGCAAAATTAGTACTTCAAAAAACACCTCACGTCATGTTAGCAGGACAAGGGGCTTTGCAATTTGCTTTATCAGAAGGATTTAAAGAAGAAAATTTATTGACTCCCGAATCTGAAAAAGACTGGAAAAAATGGCTTGAAGATTCAAAATATAAACCCGTGATTAATATCGAAAATCACGATACGATAAGCATGCTAATGTTAGATCAGGATGGAAATCTTGCCGGAGGCTGTACAACAAGTGGTGCCGCCTGGAAAATGCACGGACGCGTTGGTGACTCCCCAATAATTGGCGCTGGTCTTTTTCTGGATAATGAGGTTGGCGCCGCTGCGGCTACCGGCTTAGGCGAAGCCGTTATCAGAACTGCCGGAAGTGCTATGGTTGTTGAATTAATGCGTCAGGGGAAATCACCTTTTGATGCCTGTAAAGAAATCACAGAACGTATTTATAACAAGCATAAAAACCACAAAGACATGGAGTATTTGCAAGTTGGTTTTATTGCGTTGAATAAAAAAGGAGAGCACGCAGGTTACAGCTTAAGGTCTGGTTTTAATTATGCTGTATCTGATGATGAGAAAGGACATCGAATGGAAGACGCTAAATTTAAAATGTCGTGGGATAAATAATAAATGAATTAATGAAAAAAATAATATTCATAACACTATTTATAATTACAACCTTGGCAGTTCATGCGCAGGAAAGTATTCCTTTTTGGCAAAATGAAAAAATAAATGAGGACAATAGAGCACTCATGCATGCTTCCTATTATGTTTTTGAGAATGAAGCGGTGGCTGTAAAAAACGATTACAGGTCATCAAAAAACTATTTGGATTTAAACGGAATATGGAAATTTAAATATGTAGATAGTCCGGGTGATTTACCAACAGCATTCGAAAAAGGTAGTTTTAATGACGATGATTGGGATAATTTTAAAATACCTGCTAATTGGGATGTAAATGGTTATGGATATCCTGTTTACACCAACACAACGTATGATTTCGCAAAATACATCAAAATAAACCCGCCTTTTGTTCCTACAAATTATAATCCGACTGGAGTTTATAGACGTGAAATAACCATTGATAAGTCGTGGGAAGGAAAAGATGTTTTTCTGCATATAGGTACAGCAAAATCAAATCTTACGGTTTGGGTAAACGGTGTTTATGTAGGTTATGGCGAAGACGGAAAACTGCCCTCAGAATTTAAGCTGAATAACTATATAAAGACGGGTAAAAACAGTATTGTTTTAAAAGTAATGAAATGGAGTGACGGTTCATATTTAGAGTGTCAGGATTTCTGGAGAATGAGTGGTATTACAAGAGATTCTTATCTGGTTGCCCGTAATAAAGTACACTTAAAAGATTATGAAATTATTCCTGATTTAGATGCTTCGTATGTAAACGGAACTTTAAAGATTTCAACAGAATTTACCGGTATAAATGCAAAAGACAAATACACTTTAGAGGTACAATTAAAGGACGGTGATAAAATAATAAAATCTAAAGTTATTTCCGCTTTAGTCGAAAAACAAACTTTTGACTTTGAAGTAAAAAATCCAAAAAAATGGAGTGCAGAAATTCCAAATTTATATCACGTTAGTTTTCTTTTAAGTGACAAAAAAGGAACGATTGTAGAAGTTATTCACCAAAAGGTAGGTTTCAGAAAAGTAGAAATTAAAGGTGGACAGCTTTTGGTAAACGGAAAAGCCATTTATATAAAGGGTGTAAATCGCCATGAAACAGATCCGGTTACGGGACAAACCATTTCCAGAGAGCGTATGGAGGAAGATATTAAACTGATGAAAGAGTTTAATATTAATGCTGTAAGAATGTCGCATTATCCTAACGATGAATATTTTTATGAATTATGTGATAAATACGGAATTTATGTGGTAGATGAGGCGAATTTAGAGTCGCACGGAATGGGGTATGATATTACTAAAACTTTAGCCAACAAACCAAGTTGGGAATTAGCCCATTTACAGCGTATGCAGCGTATGGTGGAACGGGATAAAAACCATGCCTCGATTATTATCTGGAGTATGGGGAACGAGGCGGGGAATGGATATAATTTTTACAGAGGATATTTGTGGATAAAAAATCGCGATAAATCAAGACCAATTCAATACGAAAGAGCAACTGCGGGCGCCTGGGACGGAAAGGATTTGAAATATGAATGGGACTCGGATATTATTGATCCAATGTACAGTTCGCCAAATAAAATGGAAGAATATATTCTGGCAAACCCAAATCCGGACAGGCCTTACATCCAATGTGAATATGCACATGCAATGGGGAATTCGATGGGGAATTTTAAAGATTATTGGGATATTATCCGAAAATATCCAAATTTTCAGGGAGGTTTTATATGGGACATGATTGATCAATCGGTATATAAAACACAACCAGACGGAACAGTTGTTTTTGCTTACGGAGGTGATTTTGGACCAAAAGATGTTCCAAGCGACAATAATTTCCTTGATAACGGTGTTTTTAGCCCGGACAGAAAACCAAATCCGCATGCTTTTGAAATGCGAAATGTATATCAAAACATTCTGACTTCATGGGAAAATAAGGCCACAGTAACCATCAAAGTGTATAATGAATTTTCGTTTAGAGATGTAAGCAATGTTAGTTTACATTGGAAATTAGTTTTGGACGGGAAAGAGGATGCCATGGGCAGTATTGATAATTTAGAAGTCAAACCTAATGAAGCTAAAACCTACCAGCTTCCGGTTAATATCGAACAAAAAGAATTTCAGGAAGCTTTTATAGTAGTAACATATCATATTAAAGAAGACGAACCGTTTTTACCTAAAGGTTTTCAAATTGCTACAGATCAGTTGCCTCTTACCGGGATATGGAAAAATGATGTAAAAATAAAGGGCACCGGAAAAATTTCTGTAGAAAAACATGTAAATGCTACTGTATTCCAAAGTGATAAAGCGTCTATAACTTTTGACAAAAAAACTGGATATATTACAGCTTATACTTTCAATAATGAACCTATTTTAAAAGAAGGCTATCAATTGCGGCCAAATCTTTGGAGAGCACCTAATGACAATGATTTTGGGGCATTATTTCAGGAAAAATTAGTAGCATGGAAAGAAGCAACAGAAAATCCAATACTTGTTAGCTGGAAGTATTCGGTTACCAAAGACAATAAAGTCTTAGTTGCAGCCACCTATAATTTACCTCAGGTTTCTTCAAAAATCATATTGAATTACGAATTCAACAGCAACGGAGAATTAAACTTAAAAGAGCAATTGGATATTGATCAAGATAAAGAAATTCCTATGTTGCCAAGGTTTGGTATGGAAATGATTTTACCAAAAGATTTCAGCACCATTACTTATTATGGAAGAGGGCCACACGAAAATTATATTGACAGAAATTACAGTTCACAAGTCGGTATTTATAATCAAACAGTTTCAGAGCAGTTTTATCCGTATATACGTCCGCAGGAAACCGGAAATAAAACAGACGTTCGCTGGTTGGAATTATCAAATGATAAATTGAAAATAAAAGTGACTTCAGATGAATTATTGGCTACTACGGCATTACATTTTTTAAATGAAGATCTGGATGATGGATTACAAAAAGACCAAAGACATTCTGAAGAATTGAAAGAAAGAGATTTAACAAGTTTAAAAATTGATTACAAACAAATGGGAGTAGGCGGAATTGACAGCTGGCAAGCCTGGCCAATGAAAAAATACCTGCTTGAAGACAAAAAATATCAGTATCAATTTAACATAACACCATCTATAAAATAATTTATTATGAGGATATTAAAACCATTCCTTATCGTAATCTGCCTGACTGTTTGTAATTTCGGCTACAGCCAAAAAGTATACACAGAAAAGGATATTCAGATTATACCAAAACCAACACAATTACTAATTAATACAGGTGTTTTTGAATTTTCTGCCGATACAAAATTTGTGGCAACTACAGACTTTCAAAAAGAAATTTCAAATGCCCTGATCAATAAATTTGAAAAAGCGGCAGGATTTCGCCCTCAGCTTTCTGTGTCGGTTCCGCAAAGTAATTTTATACAGTTTAGAGTTGATCAGAATTTAGAAAAAGAGGCCTATATCTTAGCTGTAAACTCTAAAAACATTACGATTACAGCCAAAGGAAATGCAGGTTTTATTTATGCTTTAGAAAGTATCCGACAATTGCTTCCCGTAGTTATCGAAAGTAACATTGTTTTACCTAATCAAAAATGGCAAATTCCGAACGTTGCCATAAATGATAAACCTCGTTTTCAATGGAGAGGGTTAATGCTGGATTTATCGCGTCATTTTTTTGACAAAAATTATGTAATTGAAACCATAGATCGTTTGGCAATGCACAAAATGAATGTTTTACATTTGCATTTAGTAGACGATCAGGGCTGGAGAATCCAAATAAAAAAATATCCAAAACTAACCGAAGTCGGGGCCTGGAGAGTGGATCAGGAAAATCTTGCCTGGAACGCCAGATTGACTACAAATCCGGATGAAAAAGGAACTTACGGCGGATTTTTAACGCAGGAGGAATTAAAAGAAATTGTAAAATACGCAGCTGCAAAAAATATAGAAATTATTCCGGAGATCGAAATGCCCGCACACGTAAGCAGTGCCATTGCATCGTATCCTGAGCTTGCTTGTTTTGATCAGCGTATTGGTGTGCCATCTGGAGGATTATGGCCTATTACAGATATTTATTGTGCGGGAAAAGAAACTACGTTTGAGTTTTTGCAAAATGTAATTGATGAGGTTATTACCATTTTTCCATCAAGATACATACATATCGGAGGTGATGAAGCGACAAAAACTAATTGGGAAAAATGTCCGCATTGCCAAAAAAGAATGAAAGATAACGGATTGAAAAACACCCATGAACTACAAAGCTATTTTGTAAAAAGAATGGAGAAATATATTAATTCTAAAGGTAAAAAAATTATAGGCTGGGATGAAATATTAGAAGGAGGTCTGGCTCCGGATGCAACGGTTATGAGCTGGAGAGGAACACAAGGCGGAATAGAAGCTGCAAAACAAGGTCACGATGTGATCATGACACCGGAATCTCCTTGTTATTTTAATTTTTACCAAGGCCCGCAAAATGAAGAGCCAGTGGCTTTTGATGCTTATAATCCCTTAAATGAAGTGTACAAATTTGATCCTGTTGTTCCAGGAATGACACCTGAAGAAGCTAAGCATGTTTTAGGCGCACAGGCAAATTTATGGGCAGAACATTTACCTGGACCAAAAGATTCAGAATACATGATTTTTCCGAGATTGGCCGCTTTATCAGAAGTTTTATGGAGCACAAAAGAAAGCCGTAACTGGAATGATTTTACACCCAGACTGATTTCTTTACTGCAGCGTTACAATTACTTAGGGATCAATTATGCAAAAAGCGCCTATTTGGTAACAACTTCTTCAACGGCAGATTTGACTAAAAAACAGATTAATGTAACGTTGAAAAATGAATTTCCAAACCCGGATATCCGTTATGTTTTAGGTGATAAAAACATCGAACATAATCCAATAAAATATACGAGTCCAATTGGGTTTACAGCAACTACAATTTTAAAAGCTTCTTTGTTTCAGGATGATAAACCAGTAGGAAAAACATTTACGGATACTATTATTTTTCATAAAGCGTTTGCACACAAGGTAAAATACCTGACTCCTTTTAATCAGAATTATAAAGGAGATGCTAATACAATGGTAAATACAATTAGAGGAAGTAAAAATTTCCATGACGGACAATGGCAGGCGTGGCTGGTAAATGACATGGAATTGGTTATAGATCTGGAAAAACAGGAAAGTATCCAGGAGATATCAGTTGGAACTTTAGAGAGTCAGGGTGCAGGAGTTAATTATCCGACTCAGATAAAAGTTTTGGTTTCAAAGGATGGTTTAACATATAAAGAAGTTGGAAAAATAACACGTCCGTACGCTCCAAATGTAAACTCAGAGTTAAAAGATTTTAAAATCAGTTTTGAAAAAACCAATGCAAGATTTGTAAAAGTAATCGCTTGTAACTTAAAGAAAAGTCCTAAAGGTGAATCTTCATGGTTATTTGTTGATGAAGTTTTAGTGAATTAAAACCAATATTGAGGGTAAAAGATTTGACAAAGTTTGGATTATACATAGATACCAAAAAAATTAAAAAACTAAACAAAAAAATATAATACAGATTAAAGATGAAAAGAGGAATATTCATAATAGCACTTTTATTTTCGGTTCAAATGTTTTCGCAGGCCATATACGAAGATGAGCGCTATGTACCAGAAACGGATCCGCTTGTATTGAAAAATTTAGATGAATGGCAGGGTAAAAAATTCGGATTATTAATGCACTGGGGAACATATAGTGAATGGGGAATTGTAGAATCATGGTCTATTTGTCCTGAAGATTATGGATGGTGTGAGCGTAAAAAAGGAAGTAATCCAGCCAATTATAATCAATATGTAAAAGATTATGAAGACCTGAAAAAGACATTTAATCCAACAAAATTTGATCCTGCAAAATGGGCAAAAGCCGCTAAAAATGCCGGAATGAAATACATGGTTTTTACCACAAAACACCATGACGGATTTAATATGTATGATACTAAATATTCTGATTATAAGGTAACTGACCCAGGATGTGCTTTTAGTACAAATCCAAAAGCCAACATTGCTAAAGAAATTTTTAATGCTTTTAGAGCCGAAAATATTTCTACAGGAGCTTATTTCTCTAAACCAGACTGGCATAACGAAAATTACTGGGATCCTTATTTTCCTCCTTTCGACAGAAACGTAAATTATGATCCGTCTTTATATCCTGAAAAATGGCAGAAATACGTTGATTTTACGCACAACCAAATTTTAGAATTATTAACGGATTACGGTAAAATCGATATTTTATGGTTAGATGGTGGATGGGTTAGAAAAAGAGACCAACAAAACTTAAAAGAAAACTACGACGAGAAATTTGCAGAAAATGAATCTAAAAATGGTTTCATTAAACACAGAGTAGTAGATCAGGATCCTAAAATGGATGAATTGGTTATAAAAGCACGTCAAAAACAACCGGGATTAATTGTGGTTGACAGAGCCGTTCATGGAAAAAATCAAAATTATTTAACTCCTGAAGGACGTGTTCCTGCTAAAACGTTGCCTTACCCTTGGGAATCTTGTATTACTTCCGGCGGTGGATGGTCTTATTCTCCGGATGCTACTTATTTAACAGGAAGACAAGGAATTCACATGTTGGTTGATATTGTGGCAAAAGGTGGAAATTTATTATTGAATGTTGCGCCAAGTCCTGAAGGAGAGTGGCAGCAAGGTGCTTATGATTTACTGGCAGCGTACGGAGACTGGATGAAAGTAAACAGCACAGCGATTTACAATACAAAACCAATCGAACCTTTTAAAGAGGAAAATATTTGTATGACACAAAATAAAACTGGAAATGTTTTCTTGTTTTATTTGGCAAAAGAAGGAGAAGATACAATTCCTGCAAGTGTTGCAGTAAAATCGATTAGTCCTAAAAAAGGAACAAAGATTACGATGTTAGGTTCAAAAACTTCTTTGAAATGGACAAAAGAAGCAGAAGGATTTAAAGTTATAATTCCCGAAAGTTTGAGAAAGAATTTGCCTTGTAAAGAAGCCTGGACTTTAAAAATCGAAGCTATTAACAGATAGAAAATATGTTTTCAATAAAAAAAATATTACCAAAAACAGCATGTGTTTTTTACATGTTGTTTTTGAGCATCACTATTTTTGCGCAGGAGCCTGCTGATTTTGTGAATCCGTTTATCGGAACTTCAAATTATGGAGCCACTTTTCCGGGTCCCATTGCACCGAGAGGAATGGCAAGTATAAGTCCGTTTAATGTTGCCGGGGTAAAAAATACTCCAATGGAAAAAGACAGTCAATGGCTTTCGAATCCTTATGTAAATGAAAACACCTTTTTAACCGGATTTAGTCAGGTAAATATAAGCGGTGTTGGCTGTCCGGAACTTGGTGTTATTTTACTAATGCCAACCACAGGTAACGTCGAAATAGATCATTTAAAATACGGTTCAACTTATTCTAATGAAGTTGCAAAAGCAGCTTATTATTGCGTTGACATTGACAAGTATAAAATAAAAGGCGAATTTACAGCTTCAAAAAGAGTTGGCGTAAGCAGATTTACTTTTCCGAAAGGACAATCAAACATTTTATTAAATCTTGGTTTAGGATTAACCAATGAAGAAGGCGCAATGATAGAAGTAGTGTCATCAACTGAAATTGAAGGAATCCGTTCGGTGGGTTCCTTTTGTTATAACAGCCCTGAAGATGCTTATCCGGTTTATTTTGTAGCGAAGTTTTCTAAACCTGCAGATAAATTTGGCGTTTGGAAAAAAACCGCAAAATATAAAGGTGTAGAAGCACAATGGATGGGCTATAACGGAAAAACCAGGATGATGGAAAATACAATCAAAACCGTTGTGGGTGATAGTATTGGAAGTTATTTTACATATAAATTCGAGAAAAAAGAAACGGTTGAAGTTAAAATTGGAATTTCATATGTAAGTATCGAAAACGCTCGTGAAAACTTAGAAAAAGAAACCGGAAACAAATCTTTTGATGCCGTTTATAAAGATACTTATAATGAATGGAACGAAGAACTTTCGAAAATTTTAGTGGAAGGTGGTTCAAAAGACGATAATACGATATTTTACACGGCTTTGTATCATACTTTAATTCATCCCAATACTTTAAATGATGTTAACGGAGAATATCCTGTGATTAAAAGAACCAAAATTGCTAAAACGGAAGATACTCGTTATACCACATTTTCTTTGTGGGATACATATCGTAATATGCATCCGCTAACGTCTTTAGTTTATCCAAAACAACAATCGGATATGATAAAAAGCATGTTGGAAATGTATGATGAAAATGGCTGGCTGCCAAAATGGGAACTAAATTCAACAGAAACATTTACGATGGTGGGAGATCCGGCCAGTATTGTTATAGTCGATGCCTGTTTAAAGGGAATTCAGGATTTTGACTTTTACAAAGCATATTATGCCATGTTAAAAGGTGCAGATAAAACTGAAAATAATCCGTTGCGTCCGGGACTTAAAGAATATATAGAAAAAGGTTATGTATCAACTAAGCATCCTGGTCCTGTTTCTACAACGCTAGAATATAATACGTCAGATTACGCGATTTCACTTTTAGCGAAAGCTTTAGGCGAAAAAGATGATTATAAGCGTTTTACAAAGCGTTCGTTATCCTACAGAAAATTATATGACAAAGATTTAAAATTACTTCGCCCAAGAACAGCTGACGGAAAATGGTATGAACCTTTTGACACTGAAGCAGGATCTAATTTTCAGGAAAACGTTGGCTTTATCGAAGGGAATGCCTGGCAATATGCTTTTATGGTACCGCATGACATAAAGGGGCTGATTAAATTAATGGGCGGTGACAAACCTTTCTCAGATCAATTGCAAAAAGTTTTTGATATCAAACAATTTGATATGGCAAACGAGCCAGACATTGCTTATCCTTATTTATTCAATTATATAAAAGGTGAAGAATGGAAAAGTCAGGAAATGGTTAAAAAACTGGTGAGAGAATATTTTCAAAACAAACCAAAAGGATTACCAGGAAATGACGATACCGGAACTATGTCGGCTTGGTTAGTTTATTCTATGATGGGAATTTACCCAATTTCTCCGGGAGATCCAATTTATACCATTACCGCGCCAATGTTTCATAGAGTGACGATCAAATTAGATCCAAGATATTATAAAAATGAAAGTATAGTAATTGAAAGACAAATCAATAATGATGGAAAAATTAATTCGATTGAGCTAAACGGAAAAACACTTAATAGCTTTTTTATTTCGCACGACGATTTTGTGAATGGGAAAAAACTAAAAGTAATTCAAAATTAAAAACAACACAGCTACTATGTTACAACTAACAATCAAAAAAACAGCCATTATTTTCGTAATGGCTGTAGGTTTTTTTAACCAGGGTTATGCGCAGAAAAATTATCCCTATCAAGATTCAAAATTACCTGTTGAAGACAGGGTAAAAGACTTGTTAAGCCGAATGAGTTTAGAGGAAAAAGCACGACAGATGGATATGTACAGAGGTGAGCTTTTTAAAGATAAAGAAGATTTCTCTAAATCAAAATCAGATGCTAAAATTGGAAATTTAGGAATTGGAGCTATCCATGATCTTTATCCGCGTTCGGCAAAAATGATCAATGATCTTCAAAAAGAAGTTATCAAAAATAACAAATGGGGAATTCCTGCCCTTATCATGTGCGAGATGCTGCACGGATATCTGGATGACGGGAGCACCGCTTTTCCAATGAACATAGGTTTAGGTGCAACCTGGGATACAAGCATAATGGACAAAGTGGGTAAAGTAATTGCTAGTGAGGCAAGAGCACATGGCGTTCATTTTGGTTTGGGACCAAATTTAGATTTAGGTCGTGAACCAAGATGGGGAAGGGTTGCCGAGACTTTTGGAGAAGATGCTTATTTGAACAGCGAGATTGGTCTGGCTATGATTAAAGGAATGCAGGGCGATGATTTAAAATCAGATCATACCATAATTGCAGAGCCTAAGCACTTTGCCGTTCACGGAATTCCGCAGGCGGGAGGAAATTCATCTCCAATTTTAGTGGGAGAACGTTCCGCTCGCGAAGATCATCTTCCATCGTTCGAAAAAGCATTTAGAAAAGGCGGTGCTTTAGGAACCATGTGTGCTTATTCTGAATTAGACGGAATTCCTTGTGCTGCAAATCATTGGCTACTGACGGATGTTTTAAGAAAAGAATGGGGTTTTAAAGGAATTGTAGTTTCAGATTTAGGAGCTATTAAATACCTGCAGACAACACATTATGTGACCAATTCTCCAAAAGAAAGTATTAGAGAAGCTGTTGCTGCGGGAGTTGACATGCAGTTTTACGATTTTACAAATGAATTTTGGCAAAAAACCATCATAGAATTGGTAGGCGAAAAGAAACTGACAATGGATCAAATTGATCGTGCTGCAGGGGGCGTTTTGAGGCTTAAATTTTTATTAGGATTATTTGAAAATCCATACACAGATAAAAACTTAATTAAAGAACGTTTTCATACGAAAGAAAATCAGAATATCGCTCTTGAAGCAGGCCGAAAATCAATTATTTTATTGAAAAATGATAATAATATTCTGCCTTTAAGCAAAAATATTAAAACGGTTGCCGTTATCGGACCAAATGCTGATGCTTCAAGGTTAGGAGGATATGCAGTAAAAAATAAAGTGGGAACTACGGTTTTGGAAGGAATTAAGCAAGTTGCGGGTACCAAAACGAATGTGCTTTATGAAGAAGGTGTTCCTTTAATTGTAAAAGGACAAATTATTCCGTCGAAATATTTATTTACGTCGGATGGATCTCAAAACGGATTAAAAGGAGAATATTTCAATAACAGAAATGTAGAAGGAAATCCGGTATTGACTCGTATTGATAATCAATTAGAGTTTGACTGGCCTTGGTCTCCGGGCGATGGAGTTACAGATGATGATTTTTCAATTCGCTGGACAGGTTATATTCAATCAGATAGATCATTTGACGGCTGGTTAGGTTTAAGTTCAGATGACGGAATCAGAATGTGGGTGGATGATCAGTTGGTTATTGATAACTGGACTAAAGGAGCAACCAGCATAGTTACGGTTCCAAAAAATATTGAGGCTGGCAAGAAATACAAAGTCCGCATTGAAATGTGGGAAGGTGGCTGGGGTGCGAGAGCGCACTTGCGTTGGAATTTAGAAAAAGTAAATTTTCAACCCGCAATTGATATAGCCAAAAAAGCAGATGTGGCGATTGTAGTTTTAGGAGAATCAAACGAATTGGTAGAAGAAAACAGAGATGTAGCTTCTTTAGACTTACACGGAATGCAGCAGGAATTGATCGAAGCTATTCAAAAAACAGGAACTCCTGTAGTTTGTGTTTTATTAAACGGGCGTCCGCTTTCTACCAACTGGATTAGCGAAAATATTCCGGCACTTGTAGAAGCTTGGTTTCCAGGTGAAGCAGGTGGTAAGGCTGTAGCCGATGTTTTATTTGGAGATTATAATCCGGGTGGAAGACTGCCTATTACTGTTCCAAAATCGGTTGGACAGCTACCTATATATTATAATCAAAAACCTTCTGCAATTCACAGATATGTTTCTGAGAGCGAAAATCCACTTTATACATTCGGATACGGTTTGAGTTATACCAAGTTTGAATATTCAAATTTTGCCATCAATACTAAAGAAATTAAAGCTGACGGAGAATTAAAAATAAGTGTTGATGTTAAAAACACTGGAAATTATGACGGAGATGAGGTTGTACAATTGTACATCAATGATGTATATAGTAGTGTAACAACGCCAAAGAAAACATTAAAGGGTTTTAAAAGGTTATACATCGAAAAAGGCGAAACCAAAAAAGTAGAATTTACATTAACGTCCGATGAATTATCTATCTGGAGCAAAGATATGAAGCGCGTAGTCGAGCCAGGTGACTTTGAAGTTATGGTAGGAGGAAATTCTACAGATTTGCAAAAGTTAAATTTTAAGGTAATCTATTAACAAAATGTTTTACCAATATTATTGATTTTTATATTATAGAAAAACATTAATCTTAATTTAAGGTTAATGTTTTTTTTTATAATTGGTGAACTGTTGAATAATATTTAGCATGATTTGAAATACGTTCATAATTACTCATTAAAAGGAGCGAAATTCCTAAAAAAAACTAAAAAATTGACAAACACCTTTTCAAATTTGTTATTGGTCGAAATAATATTCTCAAAACGATTTATAGTTATAGATTTAACAAAGTATTAACCTTAGGTTGATAATTAAATTAAAAATTAACAAAACCAAATTATTAACACAAAAACCAAATTATGATTCAAAAAGTAATTAAGTTACTGTTTGTATTTTGCTTGTTTGCATTCCACGGTGTTCAAGCGCAATCAACAGTAAAAGGAACGGTAACAGATGCTGACGGAATGCCAATTCCGGGAGTAAATGTGAATGTTAAAGGGACTAAAAACAATACATCATCGGATTTTGATGGTAAATACAGCATTGCTGTTTTAAATCAATCAGCAATTTTAGTGTTTTCTTACGTAGGTTCTGCTACAAAAGAAGTTCCTGTTTCGGGACAGACTACTGTTAATGTAGCTTTAAGTGCAGACAGTCAGCAATTGGGAGAAGTAGTTGTAACTGCACTTGGTCAGTCTAAAGAGAAAAAGGCTTTAGGATATGCAACCAGTGTGATTAAATCTGAGGCAATCGTTAAGACAGGTTCTCCTACTATTGCTAACGCAATGTATGGTAAAGCACCAGGGGTACGGATTACTTCTACCCCGGGTGGAGCTGGAAATATTAATATCCAGATTCGTGGAATTAACTCTATTACGGGTAAAAACCAACCGCTTATTGTTTTAGATGGTGTTCCAATTCGTGATGGAGAGGCTAAAAATAATGATTATTGGGGAGATCAGCGTATTAGAAGTAATGGTTTGGCAGATATTAATCCTGAAGATATTGAGAATATCTCTATTCTTAAAGGAGCTTCGGCGGCCGCATTATATGGTTCTGAGGCGGTCAATGGGGTAGTATTGATTACATCTAAATCTGGAAAAGGAAAAAAAGGGTTTGGTATAGATTTTAGTACTAGTTACGCAAGTAATCAAATTGCATACCTGCCAAGATTTCAATATGAGAGAGGTCCAGGCTGGACAAATGCAAATTACACTTCAGGATACTTAGCACCTGATGGTTTTGCACATTATGATACAAATGGTGATGGAGTTGAGGATATCAGAGGTGTCTCAGCTAGTAGTAATAACTTTGGGCCTTGGTTTGATGGTAAACCAATTATGTCATGGGATGGAGTTGTTCGTCCATATTCAGCTCAGAAAGACGGATACAAAAATATGTTTCAGGATTCATGGGATGGAGTAACAAACATTGCACTTACTAATAATACTGAAAATAGCAGTATTCGTTTTTCTTACACACACAATGAATCACAAGGTTTGAGCATGGGTAATATGAATAAAAAGAATACACTTAACCTAAATGCATCATTCAAAAACACTGAAAAATTAAAAACGGATGTTATAGTGAGTTATATGAATCAAGATGTTCATAACCGTGCAATTGGTACTGATCGATTAATAAATAACTTTACAGGTATGATAAGTCCGTTTGATAATGGTGATTGGTACAAAGCTAAATACCAAACCAGTTTAGGATACAAATATGTTACTGGTTCAAATCAAAGTTTAACTCCGGATGAAAACATCATTTATAATGGCTTCAAAGGAGATGTTGGTGATTATTTTTGGAACACAAGCGCAAATCAACAGGATGAAATTACAAATCGTTTGATTGCCAGTGTTACTGAAACGTATACTATTTATAATGATTTAAAATTACGTGGTCGTGTTTCGACTGATTTAACTTCAGTAAATGTAGAAACTAAAAATCCTGTTGAAAAGCCTTTGGTTTATGGATTTGGTACTGGTTCTTATCAAATGGATGCTAAAGATTATAATATTCTTTATGGAGATGTGATGTTGACTTATAACAAAAAAATTAATGAAGCTTTCGAAGTGGGTGCTACGGCGGGTTATACAGCAACAAAAGAAACCGGATCTACTTTAGCAAGATTCACTGATGGTGGTTTAAGTGTTGAAGGCTGGTACGATATGAATTCTTCAGTAAATACTGCAAAAAGTACTAGTACAAAATATAAAGTTGTAAAAGATGCTGTATTTGGAACTGTGAACGGTAGCTACAAAAACTACTTATTCCTTGAAGGAACAATAAGAAGGGATCGTACTTCTACAATGAACCCTAATAATAATGCATTTACATATCCTTCAGTAAACTCCTCTTTCGTATTGTCTGAAGCCGTTAAATTACCAGAAGTAATCAGTTATGCAAAACTACGCGCTTCTTGGGGTATTGTGGGTAACTACCCGGAGCTGTATAAGGCTAACGTAGCTTATAATCAGACTACATTAGGTAATCAGGGGACAGCCATTCCGGTGTTGATTACAAATTCGATGAATAATTACGGTAATGAATTAATAAAACCAGAAATGAAAAACGAATATGAATTTGGTTTTGAAACTAAATTCCTTGACAGAAGATTAGGATTGGATGTTTCATACTATAATGCACACGTTTATGATCAAATTTTAGATTTGACATTAGCACAAACAACAGGAGCATCATCAATCTTAGCGAATGTTGGAGAATTGAGTAATCAGGGCGTTGAAATTGCTTTGACTGCTACTCCAATAAAAACGGCATCTTTTTCATGGGATGTTACTCTGAACTGGGCAAAAAATGTAAACAAAGTTGTAAAATTGGCTAATGGCGCATCAGAATTATTACATGCTGACTATGATGGCTCAGCTGCTCAGTTGAAATCAGTAGTTGGTGATCCGATGGGAGGTATTTATGCACACCCTGTAAAGACAGATGCTAGTGGTAATAAAATGGTTGACTCTGATGGATATTATATGATTGATGGAGATAAATGGGAAAAATATGGTACTGCTATGCCTAAAGGTGTGGGAGGTTTGTTAAACTCATTCGCTTATAAAAATTTCACTTTAGACGTTAATATTGATTATTCTTATGGAGGGTATTTGATGCCAACAGGAGTGAACTGGATGACTTCAAGAGGATTGACAGAAGAGAGTTTGAACTACAGTACCAATGAGCGTGGTGGTCTGACTTATTTTATGGATGCTAATGGTAAAGGTGTTCAGGTTCCTAATAGTGCTACAAGTGGACCAGGTGGCCAAACATTATATCGTGACGGTATGTTAATGGAAGGTGTAGCTCCAGATGGTACAGCAAATACAAATGTAATCTCTCAAGCAGGTTACTATAACATGACTTATAACTGGGGAGGTCCCCAATACAGCAGTTCACGTTATGAATTGTATATTCAGGAAAACAACTATATAAAAATGAGGGAAATATCTCTGGGTTATAACTTGCCAATTGCCTGGGTTAGTAAAATAGGTGCTTCTAAAGTTAGTTTTTCTGCTTATGGACGTAATTTATTCTTTATCTACAGATCAATTAAAGATATGGATCCAGAGGCAACTACTGCAGGTTCTAAATGGTCTCAAAACATAAATAATGCGGGAACAAATCCGGCTACCAGAAGTATTGGATGTATGTTGAGAGCATCATTTTAATTTGATATTTCATAATTTTAAAAAATATAACATGAGAAAATTATTATATATATCGCTAGCAACAGCAGCTGTTTTTTTAAGCTCTTGTTCAAAAGACGATTTTGCAGATGCGTATCCAAATCCGGCTACGGTTGAAACCACTACTGTGCCAAAACAGTTTGCCGGATTCATGAAAATTAATTTTGAAGATGTAATTCCTTCTTACTGGAATTACTATACTGTTCTAAAATCTACTTCTCTTTCGTACACGCAGGGACATGGATTTGTAAACACATCCGGTCGCTATGTTTCGGGTGCCGCACCTGTTAATAGATGGGATCGTTTTTATAAATTTATTACCCAATATAGAGAGCTAGAAAAAGCAATGGCTTCTTTGCCTGCTGCTAAGCAGACTGAAAACAGAATCTATACGATTACTTCCACTATTTATTTATATGATCATACACAAAAAATGATTGATAACTTTGGAGACATTCCATTTTCTAAAGCTGGTTATATTAGTATAGTGGGTACTAATTATGCTGCAGCATTGGCTAAATATGATAATCAAACAGAACTATATACCATGATGTTGGATCAATTGAAAGCTTTTTCTGCTGAATTGAATTCGATTACCTTGTCTGACAATGTGGCATTAGAATTCAAAAATCAGGATTTGATCAATAAAGGAGACTTGGTAAGCTGGAAAAACTATTGCAATTCTTTGCGCTTAAAAATGTTGAACAGAGTTTCTGCTGTTCCTGCTTTTGCAGCAAGAGCAACTACTGAAATGGCTGAAATCATTGCTAATGGGCAAATTGTTGATGAAAATTCTGAAAATATTGCTTTCAGAGTTTATACTCAGGATACTGATTTAGATACTTCAGGTTTTGTTAATGCTTTAGAAGATGATTTAAATAATCTTGCACCAAAACCAATGATTGACCACATGAATGCGAATAATGATCCTCGCAAACCCTGGCTGTTTGAAAAAGGGTCACGTGTAGTAAACAATGTAGTGATCGTAGCACCTACTTATGAAGGACTTGATCCTATGTTGGCATCTGGGGCTCAGTCTCAATTAATAACTGATGGTAAGATTGCGGTCTACAATCGTTCGGTTATCAGTAGAAATGATTGGTTGCCTGGAACATTAATAAATGCAGCCGAAGTAAATTTGATTCTTGCGGAGTATTATTCAAGAAACGGTAATGCCAGTTCAGCAAAAACTTATTTTGAGAAAGCGATCAGACAATCCGTTGAATATTATGTAAGATTAGGCGATAAAGCTGATGACATTAGCTGGAAGCCAACTACAGAACCAACAGCTGCTGAAATTGATGCCTACATTGCTACTATTAATTTTGCCGGAGCTACAACGCCTGTAGATCAATTGGAGTTAATAGCTTTCCAAAAGTATATTCACTACAATGTTATGCAAGTTGATGAATCCTGGGCTGAACAAAGAAGATTAAAACTTCCTGCTTTACCATTCCGTGATGATGAAACAAGCAGTATTAGAAAAACACCTCCAACACGCTGGACATACCCAACTTCAGAGAGTATTTATAATCCGGATAATTACAATGCTGTTAAAGCAAATGATAATTTAAGTACCAAAATATTCTGGGATATAAAGTAATAGAATTCCAATAATAACAAGTGCAATTAATGCACCTATACATATTAATTTAAACCGAGGTAAGATGTCATTCTTACCTCGGCTTTTTAAAGATCTTTTTCTTGTTTCATTTTTATCAAAATTATTCTAAATGATTTACAAATACATGATAAATTTTTTTAATACTATATTATTGCTTTTTTCTTTAGTAATCGTTGCTCAAACAAAATCAGAGGTATATAAAATTACGTATGATAAATTCGAAAATGGAAAAAAAACAGACGGAAATACCACGATCTATGTATACAATCAAATGGTTTTTTTATCAAAACCAACGGATAAAATACAACAATACATTGATTTAAAAAACAATTATAACGTTAGCACCATTAAGAATGGCAATACTGTTTTCAAAAAAATAACTCCATTTGACAGCTTGCCTGTTCCTAAAAAAGAAAATGATACCCGTATCATACTTGGATATAAGTGTGACCATGTTTCTTTTTCTTATTTTTCAAATAGAATTGATATTTGGTTTACTGAAAACGCTGCTGTAAAGGGAACTCCTAACAGTAATTATCTTCCAAATAAAAATGCACTTGTACTGGAAATGGTTTATAATGGAAATCAGACTTTGACAGCCAATTCGATAACTAAAGTTAAAAATTATGAGCCATTTATTAATTATGATGACAAGACAGCAGTAGTTGATAAATCGGAATTTGAAGAAATCCTAATTAACTCCCGATATACTAAATTGCTTATTTTTGAGAATGAAAATATAAATTTCGATCCTAAGTCAACAATTCCAAACGAAAAAGACCTTATTGCAGACAAGGTTTATCATTTTTCTAAAGGAAGTGTCGTTTTGAAAAAGATAAAAATTACTCCCGAATTAAAAAACAGTAGTGCCATTTTTGCAAAATTAACCTGTAAGTCTAATGGGGATGCCTATGACAGGACTGGTTCGGTATTTATTATTCCCGCAAAAAATAATGGAGACACAACTACATTATTAGATGCTTATTTACATGGATTGGATAAATTACCTATTTATTCAGATAATCAAAAAAATAAATATCAGGGAATTATAAAAGAAAAAGGGTATTTGCCGGCAATCGAGATACTCAGGTTTTTTACACCATTTGGAGTTAATTATTTTAATGATAAACGAAAAATAAATAATTATAACTGGGCAAAAGAAGTCGTTTATAAAGAAGAGGTTACTTCTCTTATTCCTGTTGATGAAGATGAAATCTGGATTGGGGCTTTTATTGGCAATTATGATGCAGGTGGCCATACAATAAGTCTCGAGCTGGATGCTTATCCATTAATGAATAACGAAGGCAAACCAAATAAGAAAAAGTACATAACCCCTTTATTTTCAACAGTAAATACGATGGAAATGTCAGGGCAAAATTATGGAGGCCTTTTTGCGAATGATACTTTAAAAGTCAATTTTGAAATTAAGGAAGATATACAAAATTTACAGCTTTTGTACACCACAACAGGTCATGGCGGCTGGGAAAATGGGGATGAGTTTGTACCAAGAATGAATAAAATATTTGTTGATGGTCAGGAGGTTTTTAAAATTATTCCCTGGCGAACGGATTGTGCAACGTATCGATTGTCTAATCCTGCTTCTGGGAACTTCTCTGATGGTTTATCTTCTAGTGATTTAAGTCGGTCAAATTGGTGTCCCGGAACATTAACACCTCCCTATATTATTCCGTTGACTAAATTATCAAAAGGAAATCATACTATAGAGGTTGTTATAGAACAAGGTCCCAATGAAGGTCCCAGTACAAACCATTGGAATGTTTCAGGAGTTCTAGTTGGTCAGTTGAGGAATTGAGTAAGTTGAAAGTTTAAAAATAGTAAAGTAAAAAAAAGCAATATTGTCAATAGCAGTTAAATATCAATCTACATACTTCAAGATTCATGTATGATTTGATGTTTTGAAAGAGAATCATAAAATGGAATTGGGTTATCCATTTAATTTCATGAAATCAATCGCTTATGATAACACAATGCTGCTGAAGGATTGTAAAATAAAATATTTAAAAGCTTTAAATTTATAATACAAAATGATTTTAAAATTTAATTCTTTAATGCTATTGTTAATTTTAGTATGTCTTTCCTGTACATCAGTAAAGAAATTAAAAGAAAGCAATATAACGAATAGCTTTATAACAAATCAGCTCATAACAAAAAACAGTCATGCTTCGACATTAGTAGAATTAGACTCCAATACACTTTTAGCGGCTTGGTTTGGCGGGAAATATGAAGGTGCAAAAGATGTTAGTATTTATGTTTCATCTTATAAAGAAAAAAAATGGTCGGCACCGAAAAAATTGATAGAACCATTAATCAGAGATGGAGATACATTGCCATGCTGGAACCCGGTGTTGTTTAAAAGCAAAAGTCAGCATTTGTATTTATTTTACAAAGTGGGAAAAAATCCAAGAGAATGGTTTGGTGCCATGATTGTTTCAAAAGACGACGGGAAAACATGGAGTACTTCCAAATACCTTCCGGAGGGAATTTTGGGACCAATTCGTAACAAACCAATCGAAACGATTCCTGGAGTTATTTTGTGCGGAAGCAGTACTGAAAGTGTTGAAGATAATAAATGGCGTGTTCATTTGGAAAAATATACTGAAGCTTCTGGTACTTGGGAAAAAATCAATATTAATGATAAAAAGGAATTTGATATAATTCAGCCCACATTTTTAGTTCATTCTGATAAAGAAATCCAGATTTTATGCCGAAGCCGACATAACAAATTAATTTCGAGCTGGTCTGAAGATAACGGAAAAACCTGGCAAAAAACAGATAGTACAAATGTTGTAAATTCAAATTCAGGAATTGATGCTGTAACTTTAACAGACAACTCTTTTTTATTGGTAAACAACCCTTTAAAAATGGGAAAAGATTGGTTTAACGGACGAAATGTCCTGGATGTAGAACAATCAAAAGATGGAATACATTGGGAGAAACTGTTTGATCTAGAAAACCAAAAGGAAGGTGAATTTAGTTATCCTGCTATTATCCAGACCTCGGATAGAAAAGTACATATTTTATATACTTATAATCGTAAATTTATTAAACACACAACCTTTGATTTAAAATAAAAAAAAAGATGTCAAAATTTTGCTTTGCCTTAGATTTAAAAAATGATCCTGATTTAATTGCCGAATATATCGAATTACATAAAAATGTCTGGCCGGAAATACAGAAAAGCATTTTAGATTCAGGAATTATCAATCTTGAAATTTACAATGTTGCTGATCGTTTAGTTATGATTATGGAAACCGATGCGGGTTTCTCCTTTGAGAAAAAATCTAAATTGGATACTTCAAATCCAAAAGTTCAGGAATGGGAAACACTGATGTGGAAATTTCAAAAAGCAATACCCGGATCAAAACCAGGTGAAAAATGGATTTTGATGAACAAAATTTTCGAATTAAAATAAAATTCATATTATTTACAAGTTATGGCATCTTTTCAAAAATCAAAATATACTATTCTCATTGCCGCTTTTTTCATTTTTAATAATGTGATAAATGCGCAGCAAAGTAATATTGCCAAAACATTTTATAAACACGATCAGTATCTTTCTTCAGACAAGATGGAAGGGAGATTTCCGGGGACAAAAGGTAATAATGATGCGGCAGTTTATATTAAAAAATATTTTAAAAAATATGGTCTGAAAAAGTTCAATGGGAGTTACGAACAACCTTTTACTTTATTTGTCAAAGAAGGAATCAATAAAATGCGATCTGATAGTGTTACAACCAAAAATGTCTTCGGTTTTATCGAAGGATCAGATGAAAAACTAAAGAACGAATTTATAGTAATAGGAGCTCATTATGATCATTGGGGCTGGGGTGGAGCAGAATCCGGGAGTAAAAAGAAAGATACAGTTGCCATTCATAACGGAGCCGATGATAATGCTTCAGGAGTCTCAGCTTTATTGTGTATTTTAGAACAAGTTTCCAAATTAGACGTTAAACCCAAAAGAAGTATCATTTTCGTTTCTTTTAGTGGAGAAGAGGAAGGTTTATTAGGATCAAAATATTTTGTTAATCATTTACCAGTTCAGAAACAGGCTGTAAAAGTAATGCTGAACATGGATATGGTTGGAAGATTAAATCAGGAGAAGCAAATTTACATGGGAGGTGCAGGAACTTTTTCAAATGGAGTAGAACTGATGCAGAAATTAGGGGAAAATAGTGGTTTGAATCCAGTTGTACATGCTGGTGATGTTGGTGGTTCTGATCATGTTTCTTTTTATAAATCTTCAATATCGGCGGTAGGATTTCATACTGGAGGTCATCCCCAATATCACACGCCTGAAGATGATATTGATTTGATTAATAGTGATGGAGGTGCGTTAGTAGTAAAATATATTTACAATGTTTTATTGGACATTGCCAATGATTCGCAACAACTGTATTTTATTAATCAGGATTAACTAAAAATGGTAATTTTATACTAAAAAATCTATTTAATCTCTTTAGGAACTTTATGTAGTATTACTTTGAATTTACAGAATATTTTAATCTATAAGTAATTCTAATACTCCTCTTTTTTCGTAAACCATCTTCTCGGTGCATCGCTTTCGTGAAGTACAATTTCGGAATGCAGAAACTTTGCAGCTTCTGCAGAATCTTGTACTTTAATAGCACTACGTTGCAGCATTTCTGATTCAAATTCGATTAACACACTTTGCCCTATCCCTTTTTTTCTCCAGTTAGATAAAGGTTTACATCCTTTTAAAATACCTCTTGCCAGTGTAAGTGCATCCAGCAATGCCTGATTTGCACCTTGACCTTTAAACGGACTCATTGGGTGTGCAGCATCTCCAATCAGGGTAATTTGATTCGATTTATTCAATAATTCGGGTTTGAGTAATTCACGATCATACACGGGATAGCCGGAAATCAGACTTACCTGAGTTGCTGATAAAATCTGAGGAATAGGGGCGTGCCATTGGATTCTGCGACAAGCTTCATCCTTGAGTGCCTGAGGTCCTTTAGCGCTTAATGTCTTTGCTTCTTCTTCGGGCATTGGAAAACTAAGTTGCCACATAACCGAATCTGATGTATAGGGCATAATGTAGATTCGTTCGTTGCCATTCGCAGTTTGAAAAACAGTAGCTGAGTCCAATAAAGGATTATTAAGATATGAGAGAGAACTCAAAGGACAAATTCCTAATATCACAATACAGCCCAGATAACGTAAAGGAGTACTGTCATCGCCAATCAATAGTTTTCGAACAGAACTACGAATACCATCGGCTCCAACAACAAGATCTGCCTTAGCACTGTTTATCTTCCCATCGACCTGAAAGTTGAGGTCAATGCCTTCATCTTTATTTTCCTTAAAATCGATTAACTGGTGTCCCCACTTTACTGCATTATTACCTCCGAGCTGCTCCAATAAAGCTAACCGCAAAGATTGTCGCGCGATATGAACATTGGTACGTTTCGAAGATGTTTTTATATCTGACTGAATCCACTTTCGGGTTCCCCACTCACCAATTACTTTTCCTTCAGGAGTATGAACCAGATGTCTTGTTGAAATAACTCCTTCTTTTAAAGCAAAAATCCCTAATCCCTGAATTGCTTTGCTGGCTTGCTGTAAAGTGAGTCCGTAACCCTGAGACCGGGCATTGAAGTCGTTATCACGTTCGTAAATCGTAAAAGGAATGCCGCGGTGCAAACAAGCCACAGCCAGAGCCATTCCGCCTATACCGCCGCCAATAATAGCAACATGTGGGTAGTTTTCTTGATCAGGAATAGGTGGTGCAGAAGCAGGAACCAAACCAGATCCGAGACATTTCGGGCAGGCGTAGAGGTTTCCTTTAGGCTGAACCGGAGCAGTACCTTCGCCATTTGTTTTTTCAAATTCACGCAATGCAAGCTGGTACTGAAGTCTTGCCTTTTTGCTTATTCTTCGGCTTTTTTTACCGCGTCCCTGACATTCTTCACAAATAGTCCAGCTTATCGGTTTATCTTCAAATTTTGTTATTTCCACTTTTTTTGACTGCTTTTTGCAGGTTTGCAAAGTTAAGATAAAAAAAAAAGTCCCACCGAAGCAGGACTAAAGATTTTCATTATTAATGATAATTATATAAAAAGGTAAATCCCACAGAGTATGCGGGATTTTAGATTAAATCTACGGCATATAGCCTTATTGTGATAAGATTAAAGATTAGAAATTTTAATCAGAACAAATGTAAATAAAAAATAGTTTGGTTTGAATAAGGAAAACCGTAAAGAGTTTAAATATTTTTTTCATAGCTTTAAAAATTCTTACAAAATATAGACTGAAATGGCAAAAATATTAGGACTAGATTTAGGGACTAACTCTATTGGATGGGCGATAGTGGATAAAGATGGAACAGATTTTTCTCTTATAGACAAAGGAGTTCGAATATTTTCAGAAGGAGTTAATGTTGAAGCAAAAACAAATAGTGAGAGCTCTAAAGCTTCACAACGAACTGATTATAGAAGTGCAAGGAAACTAAAATATAGAAGAAAAATCAGAAAAATTGATTTGCTTAAAGTTTTGTCAGATAATGATTTGTGTCCAAAATTATCTGATGAAGAATTATCTGATTGGCGTTATAAAAAGATTTATCCTCAAAATGATGAATTTAGAAAGTGGTTAAGTACGGATAAGCAGGACAATGAAGATGAAAGAAAAGAGCAAAAAGATAATCCTTATTATTTTAGATTTATTTCGACTAAAAATTCACTTAATCTAGCTAGCAAACAAGACAGATATAATATTGGAAGAGCTTTTTACCACATTGCTCAAAGGAGAGGTTTTTTGAGTAATAGATTAGATAGTTCGGATAATTCAATAATTGAAGAAAAGAAATTTGAAATAACTTCATTAATTAATGAATCTCATACAATAGTCGAATTTTTAGAATTATTTAATGATTTTATTTCCTCGTTTGATAAGGATGAAGCTGTTGATAAACCTTTGTTTACGCTTTCAAGAGCATTTAATGCAATTGTCAAAGATAATCCCCGATTAGTTTATAATGAGTTAAAAGAAAAACTAATTGAGCGATTAAATAAACCAGAATTTCTTGGTCCAGTAAAAAGAGCTATTAGCGATTTGTCAGGAAAAATTAAAGATGCAAAATGTACAACGTTAGGAGAATATTTTTATACTTTGTATGAAAAAGGAGAAAAAATTAGAGGCGAATACACTCATAGAATTGATCATTATCTAACAGAATTTAATTTTATTTGTGAGAAGCAAAATGTTTCTACGGAAGTAAAAGATAAAATCGAAAAAGCAATATTTTTTCAAAGACCTTTAAAATCTCAAAAAGGATTGGTTGCTAAATGTCCTTTAGAGAACACAAAAACGTGTGTTCCTATTTCTCATCCTGATTTTGAAGAATTTAGGTTGTATAGTTATTTGAATAATATTAAGATAAAAACTCAAAATGATGACAAACTTCGGGTTTTGAATGCTGATGAAAGAGAACTGATTGATTTTTTATTTTACAGAAAAGCTAAAGCCAACTTTGATTTTGCCGAAATAGCAAAAAAACTGACTCCTAAAAACTTAAAATCAGGTTATTACAAGGATAAAAACAGTAAAGAGTATGATATTCTTTTCAATTATAATTTAGGAAGTAATGTAGCTGGATGTCCTACAATTGCCAATTTGAGAGACGTTTTTGGAAAAGACTGGAAACAATATCTGTTTTCTAATTTCTTAAAAAATACAAAAACTGAAAATGACAAAGTAGTTAGAAAAACAGAAGAAGATATTATAGATGATATATGGCACGTTTTGTTTCGTTTTGATAAGGAAGAGCTTTTGAAACTGTTTGCTATTGATAATCTAAATTGTGATGAAAAAACAGCAATTAAGTTTTCTAAAATAAAATTAAAACAAGATTATGGCTCCTTGAGTTTAAAAGCTATTCGTAATATTTTGCCGTATTTAAAGCAGAATTTAATTTATTCTCATTCCGTTTTTCTGGCAAATATGAAAAATATTTTATCTTCTGAAATTTGGGATGATGAGGAAAATAAAAGAGTAATTAATAATGAAATTCATTCTATTTTAGAAAATTATAAAGTGTATAGTAACAATATTGAGATTGTTAACGGATTAATTAAGAATATTAAAAAAGAGAATGGGACTTGGAGTTCAGACAATAATTTTGTTACAGAGGTTTATAAAAAGGATTTAGAAAAGCAGGTTAAAGATTTTTTTGGTACCAAAAAATGGAATGAAATACCAATAGAATATAAAACATCAATTTTAGGAGAATGTTTTGATATTTTTTTAAGTCAGATGCAATTGAAATCAGGAAGAGGAGAATTTGCAAAGAAGAAAACAATTCATGAAATTTTAAAAGAGTTTTTGAATAATAATTTTAATGTAAACACGGATGATTTGAAAAAGTTGTACCATCCATCAGCAATTGAAGTTTATAAAAAAGCCAAAAGAAGTGAAGAGGATGGGAAGTTGTATTTAGGAAGTCCTTTGATTTCTTCAATAAAAAATCCAATGGCAATGCGCTCTTTACATCAATTGAAAAAAGTAATCAATCAATTGATTAAAGATGATTTAATTGATGAAGAAACAACAATTCATATCGAAATGCCAAGAGAATTGAACTCCGCAAACGAAAGGGTTTCAATACGACAATGGCAAGAAGAATTAAAGAACAGACGAAATAAATATGCTGAAGATATTAAATCAATTTTTAGAGGCAATATTAAAATTGAGAATTGTAATGATGTGACAAATTTAGAATATGAACCAACTGAAAATGATATTTTAAAATACCAACTATGGATTGAACAAAATAAAATTTGTCTTTATACGGGTAAAACTATTTGTTTGTCAGATTTTATAGGAAGCAATCCTAAATTTGATATTGAGCATACAATTCCTAGAAGTCGAAGTCTAGATAATTCTCAAATCAACAAAACATTATGCTGTTCAGTTTATAATAGAGAAGTAAAAAAAGATAAAATTCCTTTTGAATGCGGTAATAATGATGAAGTTTTGTTAAGAATTGGTCATTGGTACTCTAAATATAAGGGATTAGAAGATCAAATGAAAGAAATCTCTAAAAAAATAAAAGTAGAGTCAACCAAAGAAAATAGAGATAAAAATATAATTAAAAGAACAAAATTAAAGTTTGAGCACACCTACTATTATAAAAAATATAAGTCATTCACCATCGAAGAAATTCCAGAAGGATTTAAAAATAGCCAATCCGTAGATATTGGTATTATTAGTAAATATGGAAATTTATTTCTAAAAACCGCATTCAATAAAGTATATCCAATAAAGGGGAAAACCACAGCTAATTTAAGACAAATGTGGGGATTGGATGAAAAAACAAGGGCCAATCACGCACATCATGCTAAAGATGCAGTTGTTGTCGCTTGTTGTACAAGAGATATAAATGATGCTTTAGCAAATTATTATCACGATTTAGAACAGTTTGAATTTTATGGAAAACCTAAACCATCTTTTTCACATCGAATTCCTTGGAAAGGATTTAATGATGATGTAAAAGAATTTGATAACAATATTCTAATAAGTCATCATACGCCAGATGTTTTGGCTACACAAAGTAAAAAAGCAATTAGAAAAAGAGGTGTAATTCAACGAAACGAGAAAGGCGAAATCAAATACAAACAAGGGGATACGGTTCGAGGAGCTTTACATAAAGAAAGTTTTTATGGTGCAATTTTAAGAGAAGAGTTAGATAAAAAAACAGGAAAACCCGAAGAAGTTGTAAAATACGTAAAACGCCAATCCATTGATTTATTTAAAGATGCCGATTTAAAAAACATTGTTGATGAAAGAGTTAGAGAAATCGTCATAAAAGGTAGAGAACAAGAAAAGCTTATCAAAAAAGAAATTGAGGAGTTAAATAAGCAAAAGAAAAATGCAGAGGAATCCGAAGAACAACAATTTAAAGATGCGATTGAACTTCTTGAAAATAGAATGAAAAATGAATTGTATGTTTTGCCGAACTCGAAAGGTTCTCCAGTTCCAATAAAAAAAATACGCTATTTTACTAATGATGTAAGTAATCCATTATTGATAAAAAAACATAGAGATGTATCAAGACACGAACACAAACAGCATTATTTTGTAAAGAATGATGGGAATTATTGTTTTGCGATATATGAAGGGAAAGATAGGAAAGGTAAATTTATTAAGGAATATAAAGTTGTGAATAATTATGAAGCTGGAAAATATTATAATTCAAAAACTAATACATACAAATTTCCATTAGAGTTTAATATAGAAGATAAAAGTAAAAACATATTAAAGTTAAAATTCCTATTAAAAACAGGAACTTTAGTCTTGTTCTATAAAAATTTTAAAGATGAAATATGGGAATTAGATAATTTAGATTTAGCAAAAAGATTGTATAAAACTGTTGCTATTGAAGCTGATGGTAGAATTCAATTCAGATTACATTCAACTTCAAAGGCTGATGGACAATTAGAAAAATCATCGGAAATCAATTTTGAGATTGCTAATGAGAAGTTAAGGTTGTCAAAATCAGCATTAAATGTATTAGTTGAAGGTTTGGATTTTAAAATTTCTTCAACTGGAAAAATTTCAAAAATGTAACCACTGCAAATGAGAGAATAGAAATTATTACAATAATTGGAAGACAAGATTTTCCATAATGAGTAAAGTAAGTTCTTTGACATAAGTTTTTCGAACTCTTAAACATCTCAAACCACAACTGAAAGGTGTGGCATCCGCCCAGCAGGGATGCAGGAACTTTAAGTTGTGGTTTGATTAAAGATTAGAAAACACGATATTACACTATTATAAGTGATTCTTTCAGTTGGCGTTGTGGTTTGATTAAAGATTAGAAAACACGATATTAGCCGCAATAGCCGCCTTAGTTGCGGTTGTGTTGTGGTTTGATTAAAGATTAGAAAACACGATATTAATGGATGTATGGATTTCAAGAAGTTGCATGTTGTGGTTTGATTAAAGATTAGAAAACACGATATTGATGGATGATTATTATAACGGAACTACACTGTTGTGGTTTGATTAAAGATTAGAAAACACGATATTTATTTCGGCTTTTATATTTTCTGGGCAGTTGTTGTGGTTTGATTAAAGATTAGAAAACACGATATTAAAATAATAATTTTACCTTCTCCGGCATAGGTTGTGGTTTGATTAAAGATTAGAAAACACGATATTTTGCAATACTCTTTCCATTCCCTCCTTGTAGTTGTGGTTTGATTAAAGATTAGAAAACACGATATTCCCGCAACCTTTACGTACTCACCTAATCCTGTTGTGGTTTGATTAAAGATTAGAAAACACGATATTTAAGTATTAGGGCTTAAAAGTAAATTAATAGTTGTGGTTTGATTAAAGATTAGAAAACACGATATTATTTAACATCAAGCAAACCATCAAAAGGCAGTTGTGGTTTGATTAAAGATTAGAAAACACGATATTATAGGCTTAACGCTTCTGGTGAATAGCTTAGTTGTGGTTTGATTAAAGATTAGAAAACACGATATTTTTTGTATAACGGCTCAGGTTTATTAAATTGTTGTGGTTTGATTAAAGATTAGAAAACACGATATTTCGAAAGGTGTTATGTTAAAATCTCCTATTGTTGTGGTTTGATTAAAGATTAGAAAACACGATATTTATTAAGAGCTTTCTTCGTCAGATTCTCCAGTTGTGGTTTGATTAAAGATTAGAAAACACGATATTAACAGCATGGTTCAGAATGGCATGAAAGAGGTTGTGGTTTGATTAAAGATTAGAAAACACGATATTAATCCTAACACTTACATTTACTGTAACTAAGTTGTGGTTTGATTAAAGATTAGAAAACACGATATTTTTTGTTTAAACTTGAACCATCTACGTAGGGTTGTGGTTTGATTAAAGATTAGAAAACACGATATTACAGCCTGCGCGTACAATTCAGCAAGCATAGTTGTGGTTTGATTAAAGATTAGAAAACACGATATTCCATCGACCTGATTTAACAATCCTTGGTCGGTTGTGGTTTGATTAAAGATTAGAAAACACGATATTCCGCATTCCTGGCAAACTGTAGCCGTAGCTGTTGTGGTTTGATTAAAGATTAGAAAACACGATATTTTTCAGTAAATTTACCGAAAGGGGTAAATGGTTGTGGTTTGATTAAAGATTAGAAAACACGATATTAAACTGGCTCAAAGAATAACCTCCTGTTATGTTGTGGTTTGATTAAAGATTAGAAAACACGATATTGCAAGTATTTACAAGCTGGTTTGCTCGGAAGTTGTGGTTTGATTAAAGATTAGAAAACACGATATTCAAGCGTATGTAACAACACTTATAGCTGCTGTTGTGGTTTGATTAAAGATTAGAAAACACGATATTCCATGTATCACGTATAATCAATGACTTAGAGTTGTGGTTTGATTAAAGATTAGAAAACACGATATTTATATACGTAGGCGAAAATGCTACGCTGACGTTGTGGTTTGATTAAAGATTAGAAAACACGATATTTGTAATATCTTGATGCAAAATCATACCGTTGTTGTGGTTTGATTAAAGATTAGAAAACACGATATTTATATACGTAGGCGAAAATGCTACGCTGACGTTGTGGTTTG
>NZ_JBGQOF010000023.1:0-47543 GCF_052113665.1 Flavobacterium sp. W22_SRS_FK3
CGTTGACTACGCTTTACATATTTTATTTGATCTTCCATAACGATGCTTTTTGTGTATCGCTATTTCAGGACTAGACAAATTTAATTTAAAAAAAGAGGATATTCGTTTTTATGAATATCCTCTTTTTTTTATTATGAAAACTGGAGTCATAGCCCTGATGGGAGCGGCATCCTTTTATGCCGGGGTTTGGCATAAAAGATACAGCGGACAGCAGGAATCAGCTCCTGATCTTGATTATCCCTCTTTTGAGTTTCTAAATTCTCTCAATACTTCGTCAATAACCCAAGTTGTTCTGGCACCGGAAACTCCTTTTGATGGAGAAATACCTTCATTACCCAAAAGTTCTTCCACAACGGTTTCGATAAAAGGTTGCTGGATATGAAGCGGGTTTTCGATCGTGAAGCTTTCTTTTTCACCATTTGTATATTGAACATGAATTGGATCATCTCCAAAGGTTGAAAAGGAGATTTTACCTTTGTCGCCTACAATTTCGGTATTGTCGTAACGCTCGAAACTGGCGAAATTCCACAAGCCTGTTCCGTGAATTCCGTTTTCAAATAAAAAGGACATCGAAACAGCATCTTCTGCAGGATATGCTTTTAATTGAGAAGTCGCATGCCCGCGTACAGATTTTATCGGTCCGAAAACAAAATCCAGAAAGTCTAAAGTATGACAGGCTAGATCAACAAATATTCCGCCTCCAGAAATGTGTGGTAAAACCGTCCACGGTAAATTAATTTCGTCATCGTAACGTTCTTCTAAAGGATGGTACAAAACACAATTTACATGTCTTATTGTTCCTAGTTTTCCTTTATCAATTATTTCTTTGATTTTTAAAAAACGAGGCAGACTCCTTCTGTAATAAGCCACAAATAACGGAACGTTATGTTCTTTGCAAATGCTGATCATCTCATTGCATTCTTCAAAAGTCAGCGCCATAGGTTTTTCAACATATACCGGTTTTCCTGCTTTGGCACATAAAATGGTATATTCTTTATGCGAAGAAGGAGGTGTGGCAATATAAACGGCATCGACTTCCGGATCGTTGATCAGATCGATGGCGTTTGAGTACCATTTAGGAACATTGTGGCGTTTGGCATAATCTTCTGCAAGTGCTGCATCTCTTCGCATTACAGCTACTAATGCAGAATTAGGTATTTTTTGAAAAGCGGGTCCGCTTTTTACTTCAGTTACATTTCCACATCCTATGATTCCCCATTTTATGATTTTCATCGTTTGTCTTTTTTTGTTATTTTCAAATTTAAGGATTGTTTAAAAAAGGTTTATCATGAATTCATTAATAATTTTTTCACGCAGATTTAAAAAGATTTTAGCAGATGCGAACAGATTTGATACTTATTAAATCAAAAATCTTGCGATCTTTTCGGTAAAATTCTCGATCTGAAACAAAAGTCCTCGGGAAAATTTAATTCGTAGCAAAAAAATAACCACGAGCTCACAAAAATAATTCGTGAATTCGTGGCTAAAAAAATTAAAGCTTTAAAATTTTACTTTTTAGGCAAAGCTTTAAATCCCATGTTGTAAAGTGTGAAAGCCTGAATATCTACATTTTCCTGAATGGTAGCCGCAACCGATTTACCAGCTCCGTGACCTGCTTTTACATCAATACGAATCAAAACAGGATTGTCACCTGTTTGTTTGTCTTGCAATTCGGCCGCAAATTTAAAGCTGTGAGCCGGAACAACACGATCATCATGGTCTCCCGTTGTAACCATAGTGGCAGGATACTTAACGCCAGCTTTTACGTTCTGCACAGGAGAATATCCTTTTAAGTATTCGAACATTTCTTTATTATCCTGAGCTGTTCCGTAATCATAAGCCCAGCCGGCACCTGCTGTAAAAGTATGATAACGCAGCATATCCATAACACCTACGGCTGGCAAGGCTACTTTCATTAAATCCGGACGCTGTGTCATTGTAGCACCTACTAATAAACCTCCGTTAGAACCGCCACGAATGGCTAAGAAATCTGATGAGGTGTACTTTTGAGCTATTAAATATTCTGCTGCAGCAATAAAATCGTCAAAGACATTTTGTTTTTGCAATTTGGTCCCGGCATCATGCCATTTTTTTCCGTACTCACCACCGCCTCTTAAATTGGCAACAGCATAAACACCGCCATTTTCCATCCAGACTGCATTGGCAATGCTGAAACTTGGTGTCAGACTAATGTTAAATCCGCCATAACCATAAAGAATGGTTGGGTTTTTACCGTTTAGTTTCGTTCCTTTTTTATAGGTAATAATCATCGGAATTTTTGTGCCGTCTTTTGAAGTGTAAAATACTTGTTTCGATTCGTATTGGTCACTTTTAAAATCAACTTTTGGTTTTTGATACACTTCAGATTTGCCTGATTTGGGCTCAAAAGAAAATATTGTTCCTGGAGTTGTATAATTAGTAAAACTGTAGTATAATGTTTTTTCCTCTTTTTTCGCACCAAATCCGCCGGCTGATCCAACTGCAGGAAGTTTAATTTCACGAACTAATTTACCGCTGTAATCATACTGTAAAACTAACGAGACGGCATCTTTTGTATAATTAGCAAAAAAGTATCCGCCACCGGTAGAGGGAGATAATACATTCTCTGTTTCTTTAATGAAATCTTTCCAGTTTTCCTGTTTAGGATTACTGAAATCCACAGTAACCACTCGACCGTTTGGAGCGTTGTAATCAGTTTGTATAAACAATTTGCTGCCTTCGTTTTCGATAATATTATTATCACTATTGAAGTTGTCAACGATTGTAATTATGGGGCTGTCTGCAACGGTTAAATCTTTAATGTATAATTCATTTCCGTAAGTCGAATTGGCAGCAGAAATAACCAGATATTGATTGTCTTCGGTAACGTAACCGCCCACATATCTTCTTTTTTGATCGGCGCCAAAAATCACCTTATCTTCTTTTTGAGAAGTGCCTAACTTATGAAAATACAATTTATGCTGGTCAGTTTTGGCAGATAATTCACTTCCTTTTGGTTTGTCATAACTGGAATAGTAGAAACCTTCATTTCTAAGCCAGGATACACCGCTGAATTTTACATCAACTAAAGTGTCTTCTAAAACTTTTTTAGAAAGCGCATCGATGATAATTACTTTTCTCCAGTCACTTCCACCTTCAGAAATAGCATAAGCAGCCTTGTTGCCGTCCTTAGAGAAATTTAAACCGCCTAATGAAGTTGTTCCGTCTTTAGAAAATGTATTCGGATCTAAAAAAACTTCTTCTTTGCTTTTTTCATCTTTTCGGTAAATAACCGACTGATTCTGGAGCCCGTTATTTTTTGAATAATAAGTAAATTTTCCTTCAGTAAAAGGAGCACTTATTTTTTCATAGTTCCACAATTTTTCCATTCTGGCTTTAAGGGCATCACGAAACGGAATTTGGCTTAAATACCCGTAGGTTACTTCATTTTCTGCTTTTACCCAGGCACCGGTTTCGGCAGATTTATCATCCTCAAGCCAACGATAGGGATCGTCTACTTTAGTGTCAAAATAGACATCTACTGTTTCTCCTTTTTTGGTTTCAGGATACTGAATTTTATTTTGCCCAAATGAAATTCCTGCTGTAGTTATAGCCATTATTAGAATTGTTTTTTTCATAGTTGTTTTTTGTTGTTGTAACAAAAATAGAAAATTTTGTTGTGAAAAATAATATACAGAAAAATAAGTCATATAACTTCATTTTAGTTTCGCTTAAATTTACTTATATGACTTATATGGTTATAAAATGTTACAGATTAAAATTCACTCCCAAGACGATATTTCGCCCAATATTTGGAATTCCGTCTGTTTTTAATCTGGAAAGGTGTGCAATGTATTGTTTGTCGAATAGGTTGTTTCCGTTCAGGTTTACATCAAAAACAGTTTTACCCAATTTTACGGTTCCTCCAAAGCCCAGATTTACCAAAGTATATCCTTTTGAAGCGGTTTCGAAGCCACTTACATTATCCTGATCCAATGTCGAAGATACGTTTAGGGAAGCATAACCTTCTTTAAACCAGTTTTTGATGTTGAATTCAGTTCTAATCGTATTATTCCAATTGTTGGCTGGAATTAAAGGCAGGTAATCATCGTTGTCTTTTTTACCAGTAACGGTTTCAAAACTGGTTTCAAAATGCAGCCAGTCTAAAGGATGTGGGTGAAAATGCAGACCAACTTCACCACCAAACAATTTTGCATTATCCTGTACATAAGCAAAAACATCATTATCGTCTAAAACTTCTCCTGTTGGCGATGTATAAATGTAATTGTTGATATGATTGTAAAAGCCGTTTATGAAGAATTCAAAATGGGAGTTTTTATATTCTAAATTCAAATCGGTCTGAACATTTTGTTCTGTTTTTAAATCGCTGTTTCCAATTTCATAGCGATTGGTTCCTTCGTGAACTCCGTTTGAGGTTAATTCAGCTAAATTAGGCGCTCTGAATCCACTGGCAACATTTAATCGAAGTGTAACTGCTTCAGTCAATTGTGTTTTGTAGCCCAGCGAAGCATTAAAACTGTCAAAAGAGCGGTCTAAAGCTTCAAAATAACCTTCTTCTCCTTCAATTCCGTGTGATTCAGAAGATACACTTCTATTATCAAAACGCAGTCCAGCCTGCAAAACACTGTTGTTCCATTCGTAATTGGCTGTTCCGAAAACACCAAAATCATTTGTCGTTGCATCCGGAATTAAATACTCTTCACCGGAATTTTTGTTAGTTTGGTGCATTCCCTGAACTCCTAAAATAGTTTCGATTTTACCGATTTTAGGGAAATGGTATTTTGCATTGTAATTAAATGTATTTAGCTTCATGTGAAGAGCAGCTTCGTTGCTGTCTTCAAATTCGCTTCGGTCATTAGAAATATACCCTAAATCAATATCTAATTTTGAGGTTTCAAAAAAGATTACATTGTTTAAACTCAATAAATGATTAAAAATCCCTTGTCTCGGAAATTGGGTGTCTTTGCTTGAAGATTGTTCCGCTATTCCATCTTCTGGAATTCCGATATCTAATTTGTTGTAATTGTATCTCAAAACACTTGAAAAACTGGAATTACTGTAGCCGATTCCGGTTTTAAAATCGGTTTCGTTATAACGAGAATTGGTTACACGATCGCCATCGCCAATTTTGTAATCAGAATGGGTATTGTAACTTCCGCGGGCCAGGAATTTCCAGTTGTCAGTTGAAGTTTTTAATCCAATTGACGAATTGCTTCCCTGTGTATTGGTAAAATATTTTTGACTGAAATTAGCTTTGAAAGTATTCGCATCGGCAAATTTTTCAGGATTGAAATATAAAACACCTCCTAAAGCGTCAGATCCGTACAATAAAGAAGCCGGTCCTTTAATGACTTCGACACTTTCGATTCCCGCATCATTTAAACCTAAACCGTGTTCGTCTCCAAACTGCTGGTTTTCGATACGGACTCCTTGTGAATAAACCAAAACGCGATTTCCGCTAAGACCTCTAATTACAGGTTTACCAATAGAGGTTCCGGTCGATATTTGCGAAACTCCTGGAATAGTGGCAAGACCTTCAATTAAGGTTGAAGTTCCTTTTTGCTGCAGTGATTTAATGCTTTCATGCTCTACTTTCATGACATTTTGCGATTGCAATTTGTTGAAAGGAGTAGAAACAACCACTTCATCCATTTCTAAAATAGATTCTTCGAGGGTAATATCTAATGTGTTTTGTTTTAAAAGTTTAGCAATGGTTTTGTTTTGAGTAGCATAGCCTACAAAAGCAAAAGAAAGGCGTAAAGTTCCATTTGGGAGATTGGTAAATTCATATCTACCGTTTTCGTCACTTGTAGTTCCTTTGTGTAATTCAGGTGCGTACACAGATACGCCCGGCATAGGTTGGTTTTGTATATCTGTTACGATTCCTGAAACAGAATTTTGAGCAGAAAGAATGCCTGAAAACCCTAAAATAAGGGCAATTATTATTTTTTTCATTTGAAAATGATTCTTTAGTTAATTTTTTTCTTTTGAAATAAAAATCAAAAGAAACGTAAAGCTGCCTGATTTTCATAAAATGAAGAACAGGAAACTTAAATGAGTTTAAAATTCAATTAAAATCTTTGTACGGGTATTGAAATTTATGAAACTAAAGAATGGGGAGGTCCGCGAAGAGAATATAAGCTTCCGGAAAAAGAAATGATAGTTTGTGAAAAACCAATAAAATATGGAATTTCCTGATGATTTTCGAAAAACTGAAAAGAAAATTTTTCAGGAGCAACATAGTTTCCAAAAGAAAAATGACATACATAGCAAGTGTCATTATTATGATGCTGATGTGTAATTTGCCCATTAGCATTATCATACTTATGATGGCAATTTTTTTCAGAAAGCTGTTGTTCAAAATGCTCATAACTATGTATGGACTGAAACAGTATCGAGAATAATACTATTAGAGCCAAAGAAAAACTGGTTATGAGCTGCCTTCTTTTCATTATCAGGCAAAGGTATAAAAGGTAAATATAAAAATCTTGGATTTTAGGGCTTTTTATTGAAAATAGTGCAACAAAATATTTTACAAAGAATGAAAATAGAATAATCATATTATAATCATGTCATAAACTATCATTATATTATATTTGTGAATCAAATAAGCAAGCCCACAAAACGTTTATCTGAAATCCTCTTTAACTCAAACACACTATGCGATTATTTTTTAGTTGTTTATTTCTAGTATCGTTTTTTAATGTTTTTTCGCAAGAAGAAAAACCTGAAATTACTCCCGTGGTTAAAATTGACTCTTTGTATAGGGAAGATCAGTTTTATATCTCGATTGCCTATAACCTTTTGGCTGACACTCCTGAAGGTCTTAAGCGCGATAAATTTTCTGCAGGTATTTCTGCGGGTTTTTTACGGGATATGCCTATCAATAAAAAAAGATCATTTGCTATTGCTACGGGTTTAGGATTAAGTTATCAGAATTATTTTCAGAATCTGACTATTTCTACAAACACAGATGGGTTGGTATATGGCGTGAACGATTATAATGAGTTTGTTTCAAACAAATACAGGCAATATTTAGTTGATCTTCCGATTGAGTTCAGATGGAGAAATTCGACTTATGAAAGCCATAAGTTCTGGAGAATTTATACAGGTTTTAAATTCAGTTACGTTTTCTCTAATAAATCTGTCTTAGATGATGGAGAAACTACCTATAAAATAAAGAACAATCCTGATATTAACAAGTTTCAGTATGGTGCTTATATTTCGGCAGGTTATAATACCTGGAATATTTATTTTTACTATGGACTGAATCCTTTGTTTAAAGATGTTAAAACCCTTTCAGGAGAAGATGTTAAAATGAAAACCATGAGCCTCGGTCTTATTTTTTATATTCTATAGCCACAGATACAAAAATAAAACCTGAGGAATTATTCCGATTATAAATCCGATAAACAATTCTTTGTAAGTATGTGCATTCATTTCTAAACGTGAGGATGCCACAACTCCGGTCAGCAAAATTAAAAGAGCCGGCCAATACGGATTGTGCATTTGTAGATGCATATTCATTCCGATTACAAAAATAGCAAAACCACTGATTGCCATCATATGCAAACTCACTTTTACCTTAAAAAGCGAATAAATTAAAGCTACTATGGTACTGAACAAGCCACCAAGAAAAAAGAAATGCAGTTCAGGATAACGTGTAATAACAATACTTCTTTTTACTAACAGAATAAATAAAAAACATTGCAAAATCAAGGGTATTATCCGTTGGGACGTTTCATGTGCCATTACTGATTTTACATTTCCTGTTGATCGTAGCAATAAGAAAAATAAAAGCGGAACGATAATGGTAATAATCAGAATCTGAAATAAAACAAAGTATTTTTCCTGATTCGTAAATACATCATCTTTATAAAAAAGGTAGAATAAGGCAGCATACATCGATATAAAAACAGGATGTAACAGGTAGGAGAATATAGGAAGAATTCTTTTCAAAATGCTGTAATTTGAGGTCTTCAACAAATATAATTGAAATATAAATACGTTGTTGTAAACCATTTATTTTTTAAGAAAATCACAACTCTTTTCTACTTTTAATGTTTTAAATTTGAAAAAAAGATATTTTCTACATGAGCGTAAACTTAAAAAGCCTTGTTTCGGTTCTTCATGCCGAATGGATTGGCTCAGATGCAGCTGTTTTTATTGACCATATTTCAATAGACAGCCGTTCACTGCAAAATGGTTCGCAAACTTTGTTTTTTGCACTGTCCGGAGTCAACAATGACGCACATTCTTATATTTCAGAATTGGCAGAAAAAGGGGTGCAGAATTTTGTTGTCGAATATATTCCTGAAAATTGTCATAGCAAAGCTAATTTTTTAGTAGTAAAATCAACGTTAGAAGCGCTGCAGCAATTTGCTGCTTATTACCGAAATCTTTTTGATTTTCCTGTTATCGGATTGACGGGAAGTAATGGCAAAACGATAGTAAAAGAATGGCTTAACTTCTTGCTGAGTCCTGATTATAATATTATCCGAAGTCCTAAAAGCTATAATTCGCAGGTTGGAGTACCGCTTTCGGTTATTGCAATTAATGAAAAACATAATTTGGGCATTTTTGAAGCGGGAATTTCGACGGTTAATGAAATGGACAAACTTGAAAAAATTATAAGACCAACAATAGGAGTGCTTACAAATATTGGTACCGCTCACGATGAAGGTTTTTTAAATTCAGTGCAGAAGATTGATGAAAAACTGCTTTTGTTTAAAGATTCTCCGGTAATTATCTATCAGAAAAATGAAATTGTAGATTCTTGCTTGTCTCAATTTGCAGCAGAATATATGCTGCATCCCCGAAAACTTTTTTCATGGAGTTATACGGATGAAACAGCAGCTGTTTTTATTTTGAAAAAGGAAAATAAAAATGAAACGACGAATATTCAATACCGATATCAAAATGAAAATTACGCTTTAAATATACCTTTTAGTGATTCTGCATCTATAGAAAATGCTATTTCGTGTTTATTGGTTTTGCTATATTTTGAATATGATTCTGATGCGATTCAAAGTCGTATGCAGGGATTATACCCAGTTGAAATGCGATTGGAAGTTAAAAACGGAATTCACAATTGCAGTATTATTGATGATAGTTACAGCTCTGATTTTCAGTCGTTAAAAATTGCACTGGATTTTCTGGAAAGCCAAAAAAAGAATGCATCCAAAACTGTTATTTTATCGGATATTTTTCAAAGCGGATTTTCAAATGAAGAATTGTATTCTAAAGTTGCGCAGCTAATTACTGACAATAAAGTCAATCGGGTAATTGGAATTGGAACCACGATTTCAGCATTTAAAAATAAATTTTCAAATTGTATCACATATCAAAATACGGCTGAATTTATCCATGATTTTGAAAATCTGAATTTTACCAATGAAACGATTTTAATTAAAGGGGCGAGATCATTTCAGTTTGAAGAAATTGTGGCGTTATTGGAAGAGAAAACCCATGAAACCATTCTCGAAATCAACCTGAATTCTATTAGCCATAACTTAAATTTCTTTAAATCTAAATTAGCCAATGATGTCAAAATCATGGTTATGGTAAAAGCTTTTGGTTATGGAAACGGAGGATTGGAAATTGCAAAATTATTAGAACATCACAAAGTTGATTACTTAGGTGTGGCTTTCGCCGATGAGGGAATTTCGCTGAAAAATGGCGGAATAAAATTACCAATCATGGTTTTAAATCCTGAATCTACCAGTTTTGCATCGATTATTCAGTATCAGTTAGAACCTGAAATTTATACAATAAAAGGATTAAATGCTTTCTTGAAAATTGCTCGTGAAAAGAACCTAAAAGACTTTCCAATTCATATTAAACTCGATACCGGAATGCATCGCCTGGGATTTGAAGAAAACACAATAGACGAATTGATTGCCACTTTAAAAGGAAATTCAACGGTTCGTATTCAGAGTATTTTATCTCACATGGCGACCAGCGATGATAGGAATCATTATGAATTTGCTCTTTCGCAGATTCGATTATTTGAAAAATTATCTTCAAAATTAATGAATGAATTAGGCGTAAATCCTGTACGTCATATTTTGAATACTTCCGGAATCAGTAATTTCCCGGACGCACAATATAATATGGTACGTTTAGGAATTGGTTTGTATGGTGTTTCCAATGATCCTTCTGAACAAAAATATCTAGAAAATGTAGGGACTTTAAAATCTATTATTTCTCAGGTTCGTACCATTCCTGCAGGAGATAGTGTGGGGTACGGACGCAGGTTTATGGCTGAAAAACAAACTAAAATTGCGACTATTCCAATTGGGTATGCCGATGGAATTTCACGATTATGGGGAAATCAGGCAGGATATGTAAACATTAAAAATCAAAAAGCTTTTATTGTAGGGAGTGTCTGCATGGATATGTTAATGGTTGATGTCAGCGGAATTGATTGTAAAGAAGGAGATTCGGTTATTATTTTTGGGGAAAGTCCAACGGTTATAGAAATGGCAGACACTTTAAAAACGATTCCATATGAAATTCTGACCAGTATTTCGCAACGTGTAAAAAGGGTATTTTTCAGGTAGTTTTATAGAACTTTTAAGAAAATTACGTATTTTCGATATTCATTAATTATAAATTAAAACAAACAGTTATGGGAGTGTTTTCAGAATTTAAGGAATTTGCAATGAAAGGCAACGTAGTCGACTTGGCTGTCGGTGTCATTATTGGAGCTGCTTTTGGTAAAATTGTAAGCTCATTAATTGAAAATGTAATTACACCATTAATATTAAAACCCGCTTTAGATGCAGCAAATTTATCCACTATCGAAGAGTTGACGGCCTTTGGAGGTGTAAAATATGGTTTGTTTCTTTCTGCAGTAATTAATTTTATAATTGTTGCTTTTGTGTTATTTCTAATTATTAAAGGAATAAATAATCTTAAAAAGAAAGAAGTGCCACCACCTGCTGCTCCGGCAGGACCCACTCAGGAGGAGCTGTTGATCCAGATTAGAGATCTTTTAAAAAACAAGCAATAATATATATACCGCTACACTAAGTCTAACTTAACCGTTTCTTGATTGGAGCGGTTTTTCTTCTTTTTGTTTAATTTGTAACAATTTGTTATTTTTTGTGAAGCGAATTGTATTCGTTTTTATTATCCTTACTTTTGCAGTCTAAATTAGAATATTCATAATAAAAAATATAAAAATGAGAATAGCGGTTGTAGGCGCCACCGGTATGGTTGGCGAAATAATGTTAAAAGTTTTAGCAGAAAGAAATTTCCCAGTTACAGAATTAATTCCTGTTGCTTCAGAGAAATCTGTTGGTAAAGAAATCGAATATAAAGGTCAAAAATATAAAGTTGTTGGTTTACAGACTGCTGTTGATATGAAAGCAGATATTGCCGTTTTTTCTGCGGGAGGAGATACTTCTTTAGAATGGGCACCAAAATTTGCCGCAGCCGGAACAACAGTTATTGATAATTCTTCTGCCTGGAGAATGGATCCAACAAAAAAATTAGTAGTTCCTGAAATCAATGCAGATACTTTAACTAAAGAAGATAAAATTATTGCAAATCCTAACTGCTCTACTATTCAGATGGTATTGGCATTGGCACCTTTGCATAAAAAATACAACATTAAAAGAATCATTGTTTCTACTTACCAATCGATTACCGGAACCGGTGTAAAAGCGGTTAGACAATTAGAAAACGAATATGCAGGAGTGCAGGGTGAAATGGCTTATAAATATCCAATTCACAGAAATGCTATTCCTCATTGCGATAGTTTTGAAGAAAACGGATACACTAAAGAAGAAATGAAATTAGTTCGTGAAACTCAAAAAATTCTGGGAGACAATACCATAAGAGTTACGGCTACCGCTGTTCGTGTACCTGTTGTTGGCGGACATAGTGAAGCTGTAAATGTTGAGTTTACAAATGATTTTGATGTGAATGAAGTTCGCGAAATTTTACACAATACCGATGGAGTAGTAGTACAGGATAATTTGGACACATTTACATACCCAATGCCGCTTTATGCTGAAGGGAAAAATGATGTTTTTGTTGGAAGAATTCGTCGTGACGAAAGTCAGCCAAACACTTTGAATATGTGGATTGTTGCAGATAACTTAAGAAAAGGTGCAGCAACCAACACGATTCAAATTGCAGAATATTTAATTTCAGCAGGTTTGGTATAATAGATTGAGGTTACAAAAATTGTTATAATGAAAAACCGTAATTATCATAAGTGATTACGGTTTTTTTATTATTTTAGGTCTAAAAAAAGCGGGAAATTTTAGTAATACTCGTTTTTTTATGAATTTAATATTCAGGAGCCAATTCAAGCTCTAAACCTTCTAATTCTGTAGTAATTGGAATCTGACAACCTAAGCGGCTGTTTGATTTAACATAAAACGCTTCCGAAAGCATGGCTACTTCATCATCTCCCATTTCAGGTAATGCAACATCATTTAAAACATAACACTGGCAGGAAGCACACATAGCCATTCCCCCACAGGTTCCTTCAACAGGAAGTTCGTATGCTTTGCATAACTCCATTATATTCATTGCCATATCAGTTGGAGCCTGTAATTCGTGTATAACTCCCTCCCGATCTTTAATCTTTATTAATACATCCATTTTAAATTATTGGAATTTTATTACTTAGAATTTAATAAACGTGAATAAATCCTAAGATTGTTTATTAACTATTTGGTTTTAAGCTAAATGCGTACTCTTTTCTGTTACTGTCTTTAAGATGCATTTTGGCACCTAATATGTTTCCGCCTTTTTCTAATAATGTAATTACAGCGATCACTGAATAATAATCTTTATCCAATTGAAAAATCAAGGTACCTTCGTATGTTGAGTTTACAACTCCTTGTTTATCAGTTGAAGCTAATATTTTTCTTGGATGTGAAAACTCTGCATTATTGTAACTTGCCTTATTTGAAAATTTTGGTTTACCTCCACAAAAATCGTATAAAAAATCGTAATTGCTTATACTAAGGCTGCCTTCTTCATTATTGGCATTGATTGAAAATATAATTTTACCTGAATAATTATAATCTGACCATTCTTCTGATTCGTTAAGCCATGCTTTGTCTACAATTAATGTTTCTGAAGTTTGTTGAGCATAATTTATACTAACTGAAAACAATAACAAAAGAAGTGCGTAATATTTTTTCATAATTTAAGATTTAGGGGTTTTGCTACAAATTTAAGTTAAATATGTAATAATTTATTAATGTAATACCTTAAATCTTTATATTATTTTTTGCTAAAATCATAAAAATATGTGCGCTTTAATAATTTTATATGAAAAATTCTGCATAAATGGTTCAAACAACTGTTATTCTTGTTAATTGTTTTAAACTTAAGATAAGAGAAAATTACCCATTTCGCTACATAATATTAACCACAGTTTCTATTTGTGGCGCATACTTTTTAATGGTTGTTTCAACACCTGCTTTTAAGGTCATCTGATTTACACTGCAGCTGATGCATGCACCTTCAAGACGAACTTTTACATGTTTGTCGTCTTCTATTGAAATCAACGTAATGTCACCACCATCAGAATTCAAAAAAGGTCTGATTTCATCAAGTGCCAATAATACGTTGCTTGTTAATTCTTCTGTTGTCATAATATTTAATGTGTCAATTAGAGAATGTATCAATTAGAGAATGTGCTAATTAGATAATGTGTCAATTAGATAATCCTTAAAACTATCCAAAATTATTTCATTATCTTATTTTTTCAAATTTTCTAATTTCCGCATTATTATCTCAATTTTCTAATTTTTTTTAACTGCTGAACAACCAGCCATTGTTGTGATTTTTATGGCTTCTGTTGCAGGCAGGCTATCGTTTCTGTCTACTACTTCCTTAACTACATTTCGGGTAATTTCTTCAAAGACTGTTTCAATTGCTGAGGCTGTTTGTAAAGCTGCAGGGCGACCATAATCTCCTGCCTCACGAATAGATTGTACAATTGGAACTTCTCCTAAAAACGGAACATTCAAATCTTCAGCAAGATTTTTTGCGCCTTCCTGTCCAAAGATATAATATTTATTGTCAGGTAATTCTTCAGGAGTGAAATATGCCATATTTTCAATAATCCCTAAAACAGGTACATTAATATTATCCTGCATGAACATAGCAACTCCTTTTTTAGCATCTGCAAGTGCTACAGCCTGAGGCGTACTAACTACAACTGCTCCGGTAATTGGCAATGATTGCATGATCGAAAGGTGAATATCACCTGTTCCAGGAGGTAAGTCGATAAGCATGAAATCTAAGTCTCCCCAATCTGCATCAAAAATCATTTGGTTCAGAGCTTTTGCGGCCATTGGACCTCTCCATATTACGGCCTGACTTGGTGCTGTAAAAAAACCGATAGAAAGTATTTTGATTTCAAAGCTTTCAACGGGTTTCATTTTTGATTTTCCGTCTACGGTAATCGAAATTGGTTTTTCATTTTCAACATCAAACATAATTGGCATTGAAGGTCCGTAGATGTCAGCATCAAGTACACCAACTGCAAAACCCATTTTAGCAAGCGTTACCGCAAGGTTTGCTGTAACGGTTGATTTTCCAACTCCGCCTTTTCCAGAAGCAACGGCAATAATATTTTTGATTCCAGGAATGGCTTTTCCTTTTATTTCATTAGGGTTTTCTTTTGCTTCAACCTTAATGTTTACTTTAACTTTAGCTTCAGGAGATACCAACTCATGAATTGTTTTTTTGATATCGTCTTCTGCTCTTTTTTTGATGTGCATTGCCGGTGTATGCAATAATAAATCTACCACAACTTCGTCACCAAACGTAATTACATTGGCAACAGCACCGCTTTCTACCATATTTTTTCCTTCTCCGGCTATAGTTATTGTTTCTAAAGCTTTAAGAATTTCTTTTCTATCTAATTTCATTTTGATATTATATTTTTCTAATGATTGATCAGTTTAAAAGTGATATTTATTTAAACCAATTTCAGATTGCAAAGATAACAGATTATGTTCGGATTTTTATTGTTTTAAATTGTATTTGTTGATGGCTGGATTGAGGAAATAAATCTAAAAAGAAAACCCGGCAGAAATATTTCTGCCGGGTTATAAAAGTATTTGACTGAGTTATTCGTATTTTAAATATTTTAAAATATCTATTTTGGTTACCTGATAGGCTTTTGCCAAAACAATTAGTAAGGTTAAAACCAATAGAGAAACTAATGCGATGCTAAAAGGAACTAAAGAAACATTGATTCTGAAAGCAAAATCCTCAAGCCATTTTTTTAATAAAATATAGGCTGGAAAAATTCCGAATACAAATCCCATTAAACAGAATATAATATATTGTTTTGATAATTCTTTCAGTAACATATCCGTTTCTGCACCCAGTGTTTTTCTTATTGCGATTTCTTTCAGTCTTCTTTCCATAGAAAATGATGCCAAAGCAAACAATCCAAAAATGGCAATAATAATAACTACAAGATTCAGGATAAAAAATAAGTCTTTTTGTTTTACTTGTTCTTCGTAAGTTTTGGCGAAACCTTTGTTTACAAATTCATAATTAAAAGGGTAATCAGGATTAACATTTTTAGACCAAAAGCTTTTTAATTTTTCTAATGTTTGAGTTAGGTTGTTTGGCGAAACTTTTACAAAAAGATTATTAAAATTATTCCATTTTAAAGTTTTAATATTAACAAAAACCATAGGAGGCACTTTATTTTGAAGGCCAGTAATATGGAAGTCTTTTACAACACCAACAATTTTAAATTTTAAATTATCTCCCTCTCCTTTACTCCAGCCGGAACCTATGATCGTATTAATAGGATTTTTTAAGTTTAATGTTTTAGCCAATGTTTCATTGATAAGCATGCTGCTTACCGTATCTGAAGCAAATTTAGGAGACAGATCTCGTCCTTCAACTATTTTGATTTTCATCATTTCAAGGAAACCAAAATCTATTTCAGCATTTCGGGGCTGAACAAAAATACCATTGTGCGTAAATCCGGAGCTTGAATTCGTACTTCCTCCAAAAGATCCGGCAAATGTTGATACATCTAAAACTCCGGATATTTTTTTAATTTCCTGTTTTGCAACTAAATATTGTTCTGTTCTTTTTTGCCTGTTGGGTTTATTGTATGGGATAGAAATTATCTGATCACCACTAAAACCTAAATCTTTATTCATCATGTAATTGATTTGCGAATTGACAATCAATGCGCCAATGATAAAAAACGTCGCGATTCCAAACTGAAAGATTAGCATCGAATTTCGAACCCAAATACCGCTTTTGCTTCTGGAGAAATTGCCCTTTAAAACCTTTAAAGTTTCAAAATTTGAAATATAAATGGCAGGGAAAATACCCGCAAGAATGATCACTAATCCAAATATAAAAATAAGCTGCAGGTAAAATTCACTGCCATTCATAGTCAGATTTTTTTTCAAAAAAGAATTATAATAAGGCATAGAAAGCTCTACTATTGCCAGGGCGAAAATAATGGCCAGTATAACAATTATAGCTGTTTCGAATATAAACTGAGTTATAATCTGACTTTTTGTAGCACCAACAATTTTGCGAACACCAACTTCTTTAGCGCGTTTTATAGCTGATGCAGTTGCCAGATTGATATAGTTTACCAATGATAAAACTAAGATCAAAATAGACAAACCTGCCATATTATAAAGCAATTTTAAGTTACCAATGCCTTCAGGATAATTTTGCCCAGCTGAGCTTTTTGTTCCATGTAAACGAGAGTCTTTTAATTGATCTAGAATAACGGTGATTTCACCATTTTCTTTTACATATTGCGCTACAGTCTGACCACTTTCTTTCGCATCTTTTAAAGTCCGGTTTACAAAATTTACATTTTGCATCTTCTTTAGAACAAGCGAAGGATTAACGTCTTTTTTAATTTTAACAAGCAAGCCATAATTAAAATTTCCCCAGCTGTTCAAATCACCTTCTCTCTTTACACCACTAAATACATAATTTGGCTCAATAGAAGAAGGTTTGATAATGTGATATATTGATTTTACGGTATAAGCTGTACTGTTATATATGATAGATTTCCCAATTGGGTCTTCTTCTTTAAAAAGCAACTTAGCTTGTTCGTCAGAAATGGCTACACTGTTTTTTTCTTTTAGAATATTAGTTTTAGCGCCTTTCAGAATTTCAAAAGGAAAAAAATCAAAGAAATTTTCATCACTTACTGTGATCTTTTTAATCAATAATTTTTTATCCTGATATTTGATAATTTCTTCATCATACCATGTGTTAAAAAAGCAAACTTTCTCAATCTCCGGAATTGTAACTTTACAGGTTTCTCCAAAAGGAATCGAATTGGAGCCCCAAATGTCGCCCGTTGCACCAATTTTGTTAAGCACCATATAATTAGATTCTTTCCCAGGATTCCATTGATCGTAGGAATGTTCATTATTCCAATACAAAATGGCAAAAATCACTCCGGCAATCCCGATGCTTAATCCTAAAACATTTAAAAATGAAAACAGTTTGCTTTGCTTTAAATGATAAATAAATATTTTAAACCAGTTAAAAATCATGGTGTATTTTTTTTAGTTGTTGTTAGTTTTTTTAAAGATCTAAAAAGGTTTTTGAACCTCTTAGTTTTTAGATCATTGCTAATATCTGGAAAACCAATCCAATTAGGATTGTGATCGCGGTTACAAGAAATTTTATCATTTTAAAATTATTTAGCGTCCATAAAAACATCTACATTTCTCTGATTGAGTCGCTCAGAGAATATTACACCATCTTTCATATGAATCGTTTTTTGAGAAAACGAAGCATCATAATCAGAGTGGGTTACCATTAAAATTGTTGCACCTTTAGCGTGCAAATCTGTTAAAAGTTCCATTACTTCATTACCGTTTTTACTGTCCAGATTTCCGGTTGGCTCATCGGCAAGAATAATTTTTGGATCATTTACCAAAGCTCTTGCAACCGCAACTCTTTGTTGCTGACCACCTGAAAGCTGCTGTGGAAAATGTTTCAAACGATGGGAAATATTTAGTTTCTCGGCAATAGCTTCAATTTTTTGTTTTCTGTCTGATGCTTTTACGTTGTTATACAGCAAAGGCAATTCGATATTGTCATAAACAGAAAGCTCGTCGATCAGGTTGAAATTCTGAAAAATGAATCCGATATTTTCTTTACGTACCGCGGCTCTTCCTTTTTCTTTTAAACCAATCATTTCATGATCTAATAATTTATAGCTTCCATCGGTAGCGCTGTCCAAAAGCCCAATAATATTTAGTAAAGTCGATTTTCCACAACCTGAAGGGCCCATGATAGTTAAAAAATCACCTTTTTTAATTTCTAAATTGATTCCGCTCAAAGCAGCAGTTTCGATTTCTTCAGTTCTAAAAACTTTGGTTAAATTTTGAATAGTTATCATACTTTTAAGGTTTTTAATGTTATTATTTTTTGATTGATGATTGAAACTTTATATTGTAAAATCTAAAATGTGATTTGTGAACTGTGACTGCGACGGAAAACTAAATTTACTGCGTATTAATTGACAATTCCTCAATATCCTTATAATCCGTATAAGAAGAAGTAATTACAGATTCGCCTTCTTTTAACCCTTCCAGAATTTCATAATACGATGGGTTTTCTCTGCCTAATTTTATATTTCTTCTTTCGGCTTTATTTCCCTTAACTACAAAAATCCATTTTCCTGCCGTTTCCTGATTAAAGCTTCCTTTTGGCACTACTAATGTTTTGTTTTTCTCGGATAAAATCAGTTTTACGCCGAAACTAAGTCCGTCCTGCAAAACGATTTCTTCTTTAGAAGTAAAAGCCAATTCTACTGTAAAGTGTCCACTTTTTACCTCTGGAATTACTTTGGTTACCAAAACTCCCAATGTTTTTCCTTTAAATTCTACCTGACCTTTTAAGCCTTCACGAACTTTTTCCAAATAAAATTCATCAACATCGGCAGCAAGCTTGTACCCTTTTTTTGAATCGATTTTTCCGATGCTTTCTCCCGCCTGGAATGTTTTTCCTAAAACGGGTTCGAACGATGTTAAACGTCCTGTTTCCGGTGCCGTGATTAAAAAGTTCTTTTTGTTGTTTCTTAAAATATCCAGACTTTTTTCCATCGTCTGAATGGAACGGTTTATTTGTGAAATCTGAATCTGATTGGTTTGTTTTTCTTTTTGAATACTTTGCTGAATCGATTTTTTTCGCTCTTCCTGAAAACGTAAACTTTCTTTAAACGTATTATAGTCATTTTTCGAAATCACATCTTTTTCGAATAATTTCGAATTCATATCGTAAAGTCTTTTGGCATCATTATAATCGTGTTCAATCAAAACCAAATCCTTATTCAAATTCAATTCCTGATTTCGAATATCAAGTTTTCCAGTATTCAAATTGTTGATCTGCTCAATAATTGCGGTTTCCTGCGTCAGGTAATTCAGTTCGGTGTTTGGGTTGTACAAACGCGCCAGCGACTGTCCTTTGGTTACCATGGCACCGTTCTCAACAAAAATCTCTTTTACAGATCCGCCCTCAGTAACATTGACAAGCATTACGTTTAAAGGCTCGACTTTCGCCTGAAAAACCACAAAATCTTCAAAGTAGGCTTTTTCAATTTTTTGAACCGATAGTTCTTCGGCTTTTACATTTAAACTTCTTTTCGTGTTAAAAGAAAAAAAGATGATAACAGCCAAAACTAAAAAAACACTAATTGCTATTGTGAGATATCTAAATTTTCTATTTTTACGAGGAATTACCTTGTCCATTTTTTAATAATTTACTGATTACCAATAAGTAAATACTATGCCATACAATTTATAATTTGTAAGGCCCTGATTTTAAAGAAGCTTTAAAAACCATTCAAAAAAGGAGTGTTCGATAATGAACAGTTGACCGTTCAAAATCGGACAAAAAAGAAAGATGCGAAAAAAACTGGCCCAAATATTAATCGTCGATGATCAGGAAGAAATCCTTTTTTCGGCAAAAATGATTCTCAAAAAGCATTTTGAAAGCATTTTCACCACAAACAATCCTAAAAAAATCATTTCTCTTTTAAGCGAAAATGAAATAAATGTGGTTTTATTGGATATGAATTACCGCATTGGTTTTGAAGATGGCCGAGAAGGGATTCATTGGCTAAAAGAAATTAAAACACTTTCGCCACAAACCATTGTGATTTTAATGACGGCATTTGGTAAAATTGAAACCGCTGTCGAAGGTATTAAAATAGGTGCTTTTGATTATGTTTTAAAACCCTGGCACAACGAAAAATTGCTAGAAACGATTGATAAAGCTGTATCCGAAAGCCGAAAGTATTCTAAAAAACCGGTAATCGAAAAAACCGAAAAAAGATATTTTGTCGGAACTTCCCAAAAAATAAAACAGGCCTATTCTATAGCAGAAAGAGTCGCTAAAACGGATGCCAACGTTTTGATTTTAGGGGAAAACGGTACTGGGAAATATGTTTTTGCCGAGTATATTCATAAACATTCAGAACGAAAAAACATGCCTTTTGTTCATGTTGATTTGGGTTCATTGAGTGATAATTTATTCGAAAGTGAACTTTTTGGCTACGCAAAAGGCGCTTTTACCGATGCCAAAATGGATACACCAGGAAGATTCGAAAGCGCTTCAAACGGAACTATTTTTCTCGATGAAATTGGTAATATTCCATTGCATTTGCAGGCGAAATTATTACATGTTTTACAAACTAAAACCGTAACACGCTTAGGCGAAAGCAAACCAAGACCTTTAAATGTCCGAATTATTTCTGCAACCAATAGTGACATTAAAGCAGATGTAAAAAACAAAATCTTCCGTGAAGATTTGCTGTACCGCATCAACACCATGGAAATTCATTTGCCATCATTACGTGAACGAAAAGATGATATTGTTCCGATGGCTAATTTTATCCTGCAGCAAATTGCCGAAAAGTACAATCAGGAAAACTGGCAATTTGAAGAAATTGCAGCCCCTTATTTGGAAAAATATCCATGGAAAGGAAATGTCCGCGAAATGGAAAATAAAATCGAACGGGCTTTGATTTTATCCGATAATAACACTATTTCTGTACATGATTTGGATATTCTGGATTTTGAAGATGTTATCGAAAAAGATGAAAATCCGTTATCAGAAATGGAAAAAAATGCCATCGAAAAAGCCTTATTCAAACACCACGGAAACATCAGTAAAACTGCCGAAGAGTTAGGTTTATCAAGGGCTGCATTATACAGAAGAATTGAAAAATACGATTTGAAAAACACCTAAAAAATTAAAAAAATAGAAACATAGATTTTTGGGACTAATAAAAGGCGTTTCACTTGCATCGCAAAAACAGAGCTATGTGTTAAATGATTTGTCATTTTTTTAAACTCTTTTACAGAAAATAAAATCGATGCATCTATGTGTCTAAACCTTTTAATCTCTAACATAAAAAACAATGAAAAATTGGAAGTTTTATAACGCCTTGTTTGTGAGAATCTTGTTTGTCATGACGCTCTTTTTCTTTTGTGTTTTTCTGATCTATAAAATGTTTTATTACAATGCTATTCTGTTTGGAATTTTTGCTGTTGTAATGTTGTTCGAAATGTATTTTTATGTCAAAAATCAATTGTTGTTTTATGACAGAACGTTACTCTCCATACTTAAAAACGACTTTACGACAAATTTTCCGGAAGAGAATAAAAAAGATAATTTTAAAAGTTTATACCTTTTATATGATGCGTTAAAAATGCAGCAGGAGGAGCAAACCTCAAAAGAATTGGTATATCAATCGATTTTAAACAGTATAGATACCGGTACTTTAATTTTAGAAAAAGAAAATGATGAGTGGAATATTTTTTTAATGAACGATTGCTTCTCCAATTTATTCAAAGTGCCAAAAGTCAGTCATTGGAAATACCTTAAAAACTATTTGCCATCGCTTTGCAGCGAAATTGAAAAGTCTGATTTTACCGAATTAAAATCGGCTATTTCAATTAAAATTGAAAAACAGGATCTGCAGACTTTTGTACTCCAGACATCGCTTACAAAAACTTATAATAAGGAATATTTTATTGTTTTATTGGATAGTATTCAGCGGGTTATTGAGAAAAAAGAAAAAGAAGCATGGATTAATCTGATGAAGATTATTTCGCATGAATTAATGAATTCCTTAACGCCAATACGAGCGCTTTCGCAAAATTTGCTTCAAATTGTTGATCAGGAAAAACTAGAAGAAGATGATTTTGACGATATTAAAAGCAGTATTTCAACAATAATAAACAGGAGCGACCATTTGCAGGTTTTTGTTGAGAATTACCGCAAATTAGCCATGCTTCCGACACCAGCAAAAGCGATGACGCCAATAAAAATGCTTTTTGATGATTGTCTACATATCATGAATCCAATTTTAAAAGCAGAGGGTATTGAATTGATCAATGATATTAATAGTTCGCGTTCAATTATGATTGATAAAAATCAGATGGAGCAAGTCATTATAAATTTGATTACTAATAGTATTCATGCTTTAAAAGATCGGAAAGAGAAAAAAATGTTTTTGTTAAGCTATACGGAGAACAATCGTTTTTTTATTGTTATCTCAGATAATGGAAAAGGAATCGATTCTGAAATTAAAGACAAAGTATTTTTACCCTTTTTTACCACGCGAAAGGATGGTGCCGGAATTGGACTTACGCTATCCAAAAATATTATCGAAGCGCATGGTGGTTATTTAAGCTATCAAAGCGATAAAGAAAAAACGAATTTTGTAATTTGTTTAATTTGATTTTATTGCTAATATTTTAAAAATATCTCCATTTTACTACAGTTCGTATTGTCAGAGTGTGAATTTTAATAGATGTATGAGATATTCTATAAAATAATTCCTTTTGATGTTTCGTATCTTTGATGAACCCTAAATTTTTGATTTCCAATATTTTAAAAAATATAGTGAAAACTAATTTTGAAGGTTTCTAATTTGTTTTCGCTGTTTTTTTTTAAAAAAATTAATTAAAAAATATTTAAAAAAAAGACACCATGCGACATTTTAATAACACACTCCTAATTATAGCAATAGGCTTTTTATTCTCTTCATTTTGTTTGGAGAAAAAAAGTAAAATAAATGACAAGTTGAATTTAAAAGAAAATACAAGTTCTACTAAATTTATTGACAGTATTTCTTTTGCCTTTTCGAATTCAACAATTAAAACATATCAAAATATCGTTTCAGATTCCATAAAAAATGAAACAAAGCCATTAAAAAAAGATGCTTATGTTTTATCTACACAATATGATAAACTTGAAGCAGTTTTAAAAAAATATCAAAAAATTCAAAAAAAGAAACTTTGGAAGAACATTGATATTGACAGCGCTACTTACAAAGATTTAAAACCTTTTGATAGCGGTAGTGTTGTAAAACAAATTCGGGAACGTTTATTTGTAGTTGGAGATTTAAAACAAGATTCAAAAAGCGGTTTATATGATGAAGAGATGATGGCAGGAGTATTGAATTATAAAAAAAGATATGGCCTTACCTTAAATTATAAATTGACATTTGATCATATTAAACAAATGAATGAACCTATAGCGAACAGAATTGAAACCATAAAACTAAACATGGAGCGCTGTCAGTTAATACCAGAAAATTTAGTAAATGCAAGCGATTACATTATGGTAAATATTCCGGCGTTTCGAATGATATATGTTAAAGATGGAGTAAATGAATTGACCTCGGATGTTTTTGTTGGAAAGACGTGGTCAGAAACGGAAATTTTTAGCAGTAGTATGGATAGGGTAGTTTTTAGTCCGTATTGGAATATTCCGCAAAGTATTATTGATAATGAGTTAAAACTAAATATGGCTTCGGATAAAAATTATCTTGAAGATCATAATATGGAATGGAATGGCGGAAGAGTAAGACAAAAACCGGGACCAAAAAATTCTTTAGGACTTGTCAAATTTTTATTTCCGAATCCGTACGATATTTACATGCACGATACACCCGCAAAAAGCTTGTTTATGTTTGAACAACGTACTTTTAGTCATGGATGTATTAATATAAAAGAAGCGAAAAAGCTCGCACATGTAATTTTAAAAGATGATCCTGAGTGGCCGTCAGAAAAAATAGATAGTGCTATGAGTGGCGAAAGTGAAATAACTTGTATGCTTAAAAATAAAATCCCTGTTTATTTAGGTTATTTTACTGCTTGGGTGAATGAAGAAACAGGAGAGATAAGTTTCTTTTCGGATGTATACGGAAAAGATAAAGAAATGGAGGATTCCAAGACCGTAGTGATGGATTAATTTTGTATTCGCCCTTATACGGTCATTTCAGGGTACCAAAAATGTTTGTCAAGGTCTGCAATTTGATTGTTTTCAACTTTGATTCCTTCATTTTCCAAAAGCTGTTGCATGAGGTTGGTTCCGTCGAAATGATGTTTTCCTGTCAGGAGGCCTTTTTGGTTTACAACTCTGTGTGCCGGAACATCATCCATGTTATGACAGGCATTCATGGCCCAACCGACCATTCTGGCAGATCTCGCAGTACCTAAGGCTTTTGCAATAGCACCATAAGAAGTTACTTTCCCATAGGGAATCTGTCTGGCGATTGTATAGACTCTTTCAAAAAAATTATCTTCAGCCATAATTTGGTTTTTTTAGGAGTAGAAGATTAAATAGGTTTCTAATTATCTCAATTGTTCAATTTGCAGAATCAGCTTTAAAATCACTTTTTTTGCCCCATTGATCAGAAAATCAGTTTAATCTTCTAATCTATGTTTCATTATGTCAGTCTAAAATAGTAATTCAGAATGTTAAAAAGAGTTACAACTGCAATTATGCCTGTTATGCTCCCAATAATAGTATTCATATTACGCATCAGATAATCGGTTTTTTTTTCGATTTTTCCAAAGAAAGCAATATAACTGTATAAAACAGCAAACGACCCTAAAACAGAACCCAGTACAAAAGTAAAAATAATGTTGGTTTCAAATACAAAGAAATGGTAGGATGCCAAAGTTACACTTACCACAACATAATATGGAATTGGAAAAAAGTTCAGTCCGGAAAGCAGCATTCCTAAAAAGAACCGGCTTTTTTTACTGCTTTTTTTAATTTTAGATTTTTTGGCTTTCGGCTCTTTGGCAATAAATAAAAAGTAAACTGTTAAAATAGAAAAGATGACAAAACCAACTTCGCGTAAAAGTGTCAATACATCTGGGCGGTTATCAATTACCTGTGCAAATAAAACGGCTAAAGACACCTGAAAAAAAATAACCAGTACAGCGCCAATCACAAACCATAACGCGTTCTTTTTCCCTTCTTTCAAATTTATTTTTGCTGCTGTCATGTTGAGTAAACCGGGCGGAATAATTCCGATAACAGCTGCTATAAAACCTGAAAATAGTGGAGTAAGTAATGCCATTCAGTTAGTTAATGGTTTGAAAAAATAGTTTTAAAATTAAATTAGTCTTTAATTTTAAAACGAATATACGTAATTGCCTTATTAATTTCTAAATATTGTTTCTCGTAAAAGGTTTGAAAAGCAGTAACTTCTTCGGGACTTCCTTCATTTTTATACACATTATGGTTCGCATATAAAACTTCATGTCCTTCACCATGAAGCAATCCCAGCGTATATCCGTGCATAAACTCGCTGTCGGTTTTTAGGTTTACGATACCGTCTTTCTTGAGTATTTTTTTATATAATTTCAAAAACTCAGAATTGGTCATTCTGTGTTTTGTTCTCTTGTATTTAATTTGCGGATCCGGAAAAGTAATCCAGATTTCGTCTACTTCATTTTCGGCAAAAATATGATTGATCAATTCAATTTGAGTTCGAACAAAAGCAACATTATGCAGTCCGGTTTCAACAGCAGTTTTAGCACCCCTCCAAAAACGGGCGCCTTTAATATCAATTCCGATAAAATTTTTGTTTGGGTATCTCTCTGCTAATCCTACTGAATATTCTCCTTTTCCACAGCCTAATTCTAAAACTAAGGGATTGTCATTTTTAAAGAAATCAGAATTCCATTTCCCTTTCAAAGGCATTAAATTGCCTGTAACTTCTTCTCTTGTCGGTTGAAAAACGTTTTGAAATGTTTCGTTTTCCCTGAATCTTTTTAGTTTGTTTTTACTTCCCACTTTTACAAAAATTTTCAGCAAAATTAAGGAATATAAACGAATGAAAATAGTTCGGTATGTTTTTAAAATTATTTGATAGAAATTCTCCGAATTTAACTTCCTCTATTTTATAAATTTATAAAAGAAATCAGTTATAACGTGATGAATTCATGACAAACCTCGAAATACATTAAATTTTATACTAAATTAGGCTTAGATATTTTTTTAGGCTTTTTTGTTTTTGGCTTGAGGGTTTCGTCATGCTGAGATAAATCCAGTCCAATATATTCGTTTTCTTCAGAAACACGAAGCGGAATAATAAAGTTGGTCACCTTGAATAAAATGTAAGCTCCAAAGAATGTGAAAACCGAAACTAAAACCAAAGCCATCATGTGATGACCAAAAACATTCCAGCCACCATGCAGTAAGCTGGCATCTTCCCCGTGAGCAAAAATGGCAGTCAGGATCATTCCCATAATTCCGCCAACTCCGTGACAGGCAAAAACATCCAATGTGTCGTCAAATCTTTTTGAGAAGCGGCAATTTACTACCGAATTTGAAACCAAAGCCGTAATAAATCCAAAAAACATACTTTCAGGAACCGAAACATAACCTGCAGCTGGTGTAATGGCAACTAAACCAACTACAGCCCCAATACAGGCTCCTAAAGCTGAAACTTTTCTGCCATTCATTCTGTCAAAGAAAACCCACGTTAACATGGCTGCTGCCGATGATGTTGTAGTGGTTGCAAAAGCCATTGCAGCTGTTCCGTTTGCTGCAAGAGCTGAACCGGCGTTGAATCCAAACCAACCGAACCATAACATTCCGGTACCTAATAATACAAACGGAATATTGGTTGGAATGTGCTGACTGTTTTTTCTTTTTCCTAAAACCAGAACTCCTGCCAGAGCAGCAAATCCAGAACTCATGTGCACTACAGTTCCTCCTGCGAAATCTTTGACACCAAAGTAAGAACCTAAAACACCTGTTGGATACCAAACTGAATGGCACAAAGGAGCATAGATAAAAATGGTAAATAAGCTAATGAACAATAGATAGGATATAAAACGAACGCGTTCTGCAAATGATCCTGTAATAATAGCAGGCGCGATAATAGCAAATTTCATTTGAAACAAAGCAAATAACATAAACGGAATCGTACTGGCTAATTCCTTATGTGGTAAAACGCCCACATAATCCATAAAAGCAAAAGTTGCCGGGTTGCCAAAGAAACTATAAAAATGATCTCCTGAACCAAAACCTACAGGTTCTCCAAAAGCCAGACTAAAACCTACTACAACCCATAAAAGCGTTACCACACCCAAACAAATAAAACTTTGTAACATGGTAGAAATAACATTTTTTCGCCCTACCATTCCGCCATAAAAAAAAGATAAACCCGGAGTCATAATTAATACCAGGCAACAAGAAGTTAACATCCAGGCAACATCTGCAGGTATAATATGTTCTGTTGTATCGAATTTAGATAATATATAATCGTTTTCTGTTACAGTTGGCCAAAAAGCACCCAGTATACAAACAATGCTTATAATAATAAAGGAGATAATCCAGCGTTTTTCTATTTTCATTTTTCAAATACTTTTTTTAACCCTATTTTTTTGGGGGCAAAGTTAGAAAAAAATAAATATTCTGATTTTAAGGGGGTGATAAAACCGAGGTAAAATTTTTATTTTAGTAAATTTTGTAAAATTACGCATGGTTTTTTGAGAGTATCTTATTTTGAGCTTCTAAATTTACGCTATTGTTGTGAAATATATTATATTGGAATTGATATTCTTAGTTGAATAGTATTAAAAAAGTTATCATTATAACAAGAATAACAAAGATTGTCTATTTTTTCTGGAGTTCCTTAATCAAAATGTCTTCAATAGGAGATTTTGCTTTTACTACAGCATCTACTTCGTCATTGGGAACCGTCATTGATAAAACATAATGCTGAATTTTCCATTCTTTACCAACTTTTACCAAAACACCAGAGCCACGGCAGATTTTCATTTGCGTGTTTAACAATTCGTCGAACCAGGCCATTTTTCTGGTTTTGTCAAAAAAGATATGACGTTCCAAAGCGATAAAATTCCATGTTGTCCCTTTATCGAAATACGGTTTTGCCCAAGCTTTAAAATCAGGTTTGATCCAGTTTTCGGTAGCATCTGTTCCAATATAGATGGCATCGTTTGTCATGGCATCAAAATAGGCGTCAAATTTCGCATCTGCTGCTGCTTTGTGCCAGGTATCAAGGGTTTGATTGATTTTTTCTTTGTCTAAAGTTTGAGCATTTGCAAAAATGCTCATGAATAAAAGCAGTAGAATTGTGTTCTTCATGTGTAAAAAATTTGAGTTTAAAGGTAAAGAATGATTTTTAATGAAAGAAAGTTTCACGCAGATTTAGCAGATCCGGCAGATAAAATTTTAGATAGCTATTAAATTTTTTTTTTAATCTACGAAATCTGCTTGAAAAAAATATGATTTTGTGGAATTATAAAATTTAAATTATCTTATATAAATTATATAGTGAAATATTTTAAAAAGTATCTTTGCCAAAATTTATAATTCATGTTTACAGCAGCTGATTTTATTCTGAAAAAATATACTTCGACAATCGAAAACGGATATTTTGAATGGAGCGCTCCCAGCAATATTGCATTAGTAAAATATTGGGGGAAAAAAGACAATCAAATTCCGGCCAATCCATCGATTAGTTTTACACTTAATAATTGCAAAACGATTACCAAATTGGGATTTGAGAAAAGAGAAAATCAAGACTCTTTTTCATTTGATTTATTATTTGAAGGAAAACCTAAAGAAGATTTTAAACCAAAAATCAGAAAGTTTTTAGAGCGAATTGAAGTATATCTGCCTTTTTTGAAAGAGTATCATTTTACGATTGATACTCAGAATACATTTCCGCACAGTTCAGGAATAGCCTCTTCGGCTTCCGGAATGGCGGCTTTGGCGATGAATCTTATGAGTTTAGAAAAATTGCTCAATCCTGAAATGACGGAAGAATATTTTTATCAAAAAGCTTCATTTTTGGCCCGTTTAGGTTCAGGAAGTGCCTGTCGAAGTATAAAAGGAAATATAGTAGTTTGGGGAAACCAAAAGAATATAAAAGGAAGTACCGATTTACTTGGAGTTGAATTTCCATATACCATTCATGAAAATTTCGAGAATTATCAGGATACTATTTTATTGGTGGATAAAGGCGAAAAGCAGGTTTCAAGTACCATTGGACACGATTTGATGCACAATCATCCGTATGCCGAGAGACGTTTTGCGCAGGCGCATGAAAATCTGGATTATTTAATTGACATTTTTGAAAGCGGAAATCTGGAAGAGTTTATCAAAGTTGTCGAAAGTGAAGCCCTTACCCTGCATGCTATGATGATGACTTCGATGCCGTATTTTATTCTAATGAAACCCAATACGCTGGAAATCATAAATGAAATTTGGAAATTCAGAAACGATACACAAATCCCGGTTTGTTTTACCCTGGATGCTGGTGCAAATGTTCACGTTTTATATCCGAAAAATGTAGCTGGCAAAGTACTTCAATTAATTAAAGACAAATTAGTTGGCTTTTGCCAAAATGGTCAGTACATTTGCGACGAAATTGGAGCGGGTGCAATTGCGATGTAATTTTTTTGTATCTTTAGGTAAAATTTTAGGTATTCAAAACAAATTCAAATTCACACTGTTTTGACACCAGACAAGACCCAAATAAAATAAAGAAAGACATTAAATAAATATGAAAGGACCATTATTTTACTCAAAAATATTACTCTTTGGAGAATACGGTATTATTCGTGATTCTAAAGGACTTTCTATCCCTTATAATTTTTACAATGGTGCTTTGAAAAAGTCAGAGAAACCTTCGACAGAAGCAATCGCATCAAATGCAAGTTTAAGGCGTTACTCAACTTATCTGGAGGCTTTACAGAATGAACAGCCAAATTTGGTTGTCTTTGATATGCTGGCTTTGAAGAATGATGTCGAAACAGGAATGTATTTTGATTCCAGTATTCCGCAAGGTTACGGAGTTGGAAGCAGCGGTGCATTAGTTGCTGCTATTTACGATAAATATGCCACACACAAAATAACAGTTTTGGAAAATTTAACCCGTGAAAAACTGTTGCAATTAAAAAATATATTTGCTCAAATGGAAAGTTTTTTCCACGGAAAAAGTTCTGGTTTAGATCCTTTAAACAGTTATTTGAGCATCCCGATTTTAATTAATTCAAAAGATAATATTGAAGCTACCGGAATTCCAACTCAAAGTTTTGACGGCAAAGGAGCTGTTTTTTTATTAGATTCAGGAATTGTAGGCGAAACGGCTCCGATGGTGAATATTTTTATGGAAAACCTTAAAGACAAAGGTTTCCGTGCTATGCTTAAAAATCAATTTGTAAAACATACGGACGCTTGTGTAGAAAGCTTTTTGCATGGCGATATGAAGTCTTTGTTCACTAGCACTAAAAAGCTTTCAAAAGTTGTTTTAAATCACTTTAAACCCATGATTCCGGAACAATTTCATGGAATCTGGCAAAACGGAATTGACACAAACGATTATTATTTAAAACTTTGCGGCTCTGGAGGCGGTGGTTATATTTTAGGCTTTACACAAGATTTAGAACGTGCTAAAGTTTCTTTAAAAGATTATAAATTAGAAGTTGTTTATCAATTCTAAGAATAATATCTCTTAAAAATTTACGCTTATTTGTACAGTCTTTTCTAATTTATCAGACTAAGAGTCATTTGGTTTCTACAGATATTGGTCTGTAATTTGCTTTTTTGGTTTAGAAATTAACGATGAAAATTTACTGTTTTTATTCTGGACGATTCTAATCCATAGATTGACTCAGTTTTTTTGTAGACAAAAAGACATTACTAAAATTGAAATTTCTCAAAAAGAAGCCTTGGCATGTATTCGAAAATTAGGTTAATGGTTTAGAAAAATTATTGAAAAAACATCTTTAACTTTTTTATAAGAAAAGCATCTTAAATAAATTTCCTAAATTGCCCCATAAGAACTATAATTTATATGAAAAAATGTTAACCAGACAGCACAAACTTTTAGTAATGAAAATTGTTAGTCTGTTCTCTGTGGTAAGAGGTTACAACATTCCTATTATAATTTTAGCCCAATATTTGTCAGCTATTTTTATACTTGCTCCTGAAAAAAGAGCACTTGATATTTTGCTTGATTTTAATTTATTCCTGATTGTTTTTGCTTCTGCCATTACAATTGCTTCTGGATATATCATTAATAATTTTTACGACAGCCAGAAGGATTTAATCAATAGGCCCAATAAGTCGATGCTCGACCGTTTAGTGAGCCAAAAAACAAAACTATCAGTATATTTCATACTTAATTTTACGGCTGCTTTGATGGCTTTAATTGTTTCCTGGCGCGCTTTTTTATTCTTTTCGGCTTATATTTTCCTGATTTGGTTTTACTCACACAAAATAAAAAAATATGCTATTATTGGAAATTTAACTGCTGCTCTTCTAGCTGTTTTACCTTTCTTTGCTATTCTGTTATATTTTTACAATCAGGTTTCATTTGAAGAAATAGAAAACCACAGGAGTCATTTTACTATTATTTCATCACACGCCATGTTTCTTTTTTTATTATTACTAATTCGTGAGATGATAAAAGATTTAGAGAATTTGAAAGGTGATTTTGCTAATAACTACCAAACTATTCCAATACTTTACAATGAAAACGTTTCAAAGCAAATAATTACTGTTTTAATTTTTTTAACTGTACTTCCGGTTTATGTACTAATTAATATTTATGATGTGGGCTATATGGATATTTATTTTTATGTATGCTTTATCACATTATTATTTTTCTTAGTTTATCTCTGGAAATCTAATTCAAAGGAACAGTATTTACTGTTGCATAATGTTCTTAAGTTTTTGATTGTTTCCGGTGTTTTTTGCATTGTTTTGATTAACCCGAGTGTTTTATGGCACGGAAAGAATTTACTTTCTCAATTATAGGAGTGGATTGCACGAAGTTAACCGGGAGTTACACAAAGTTTTTTAAATAGAGTCTTTGTGTGTCTTAGTGAAATTCTTTGAGAATCTCTATGGAAAAAATTTACTCTTGATAATGCTTAAAAGAAGCCAACTTTTTGAAACTACCACTGTTTAATTCACTTAATACTTATTTTAAGCGGAGTTCCGTGAATTTCATTTGAAGTAGTCTCTTTTGGTTGAGTTTACGGAACAAGATAAAACTGAAAGGGAAACCATGCTAAAAAAAGCTGATTGTGATGCTTCTACAACCTCTTAATTTTAAGGCTATTAATCTAAGAACATTGAACTTAGCATTATTTAGCAAGAATAAACTATCTTTGCACAAATTACAGAATTTATGAACAATAAGGAAGGCAATAATAAAAGAGGCGGATCGAGACCAAATAGCTCCAGATCAAACTCAAGCAAGCCAAAACCTCCTATGGCAAAGCGTGCTCAAGGGCCGAAAAAAGTGAAACCAGCTGTTAAAGCAGCGGAAGAAGAAAAAGCAGAAAAACTTAAAAAACAGAATCAGGCACCTAAAAGACAAAAAGCAGCAGACGAAATTCGTTTAAACAAATATATTTCGAATTCTGGTGTTTGTTCACGTCGTGATGCTGATATATACATTCAGTCCGGAAACGTTAAAGTAAACGGAGTTCCGGTTACTGAAATGGGTTATTTAGTAAAATTAAATGATGTTGTAAACTTTGACGGTGTTGTTTTGACTCCTGAAAAGAAAGAATATATCTTATTAAACAAACCAAAAAACTTTACAACGGCACTTGACGAAGGTCAGGAATATCGTAATGTTTTGGAACTTGTTCGAGGTTCTACTACTGCAAAAATTGCTCCGATTGGAAGAATGGACAAGAACACAACCGGTTTGTTGTTGTTTACAAACGATACGGATATGATACGTAAATTTACTTTGCCAAGTCAAAAATCATCTAAAATCTATCAGGTTTCATTAGATAAAAACTTAAAATTTGAGGATTTGGAAAAAATCAGCAAAGGTTTGGTCTTGGACGGACACCGCGTTTTTGTTGAAGAAATCAGTTATATTGAAAAAGAAGCAAAAAGTGAAGTTGGACTTAAATTGCGTTCATCGAATGTAAAAGTGGTTCGTGCTATTTTTGAAAACTTTGACTATGATGTTTTACGTATTGACCGCGTATCATTTGCAGGTTTGACAAAAAAGAATTTACCAAGAGGTAACTGGCGTTTTTTGACAGATCAGGAAATTATCAATTTGAAAAACGTTTAAGAAACGATTCAGCATAAAAAAATCCTATTTCATTATGAGATAGGATTTTTTTATGCCTTTTTGATTTTATAAAAATGTTGCCTTTTGTTTTTCGACAAAATTATGCGCCTGTAACTCCAGCAATTCGGTCGCCTTTTTACGCTGTAAGTCGTACAGGTTTTTATCTTCAGCAATATCAGCGTAAACTCTGTCATGCATTTGAGCACTGGTTTTTGTCAGTAGCTCACGTTGGTATTTATTTTGTGCCAAAGTTGCTTTCATTGCAGTTTCAGCTTCTTCCTGTTTAAAATCGAATTCGCCTTTTGGAGCCAATAATTTGGCAATAATTGGAGAAGTTTCGATTGCTAAAAATAAAAGCATAATGAAGAAAGATGGCAGCCAGGGCAATTTATCCAAAGCATTGATTCGGGCCATCAAACCATCAAAACCTTCAATAATAGGCTGTGTTTGTGATACCTTTTTATCTAAATCGGCTTGTAGTAGTGTTGCTGCTTTTTCTTTTTCTGCAATTTTTGCTTCATTGGCTGTTTTTAAAGCGGCTAATTCTTTTAAGGAAGCATCGTGTTTTTCTCGTTTCTCTTTATAAACAGGACCTTTCCCAAGTTTTTTAGTTCCGGAAGTACCCTCTGCTTCGGTAATATAGGTTGAATACAGATCGTTTACCTCTTTCTCTTTCTTTAAAACATCGGCCTTTAATGCAGTTATTTCAGCTTTATTTTTATCTAAATCCGATTTGAAATAATTACCAACTTGTTTTTTATTGGCCAATTCCATTTCATTTTTTTCTTTTAATAAAACCGTATTGATTTCTTTTTCGAAGATTTTGATCTCTAAAGGCTTCGAAATTACAATAGCAATAATAATTGCCAGCATAATTCGGGGAGTCGCTTGCAAAAATTCATCCATAAAACGATCTCTCTTTTTAATTGTCGAAACAATAAACCGATCTAAATTAAAAATAAGTAAACTCCATACAAAACCGAAAATTAAGGCTGGATAAATAGAGTCAAAAACAGTAAAAAGCGCATAAGCACTGGCCAGAAAAGCCATAACTGCAGTAAAAAAAACGGTGGCACCAATACCAACATATTTGGTTTGTTCACCTTCTGAACAGCCTTCGAGAAGATCCTTGTCAGCTCCTGAGCACAGAATAAAAAATTGTTTTAACATGATTGATGATTTTTGATTGATACGGCAAATTTAGCGCCAAAAATTTAATTCTGAGCTAAATCGTTAATTTGTTTTTAGTTGAAAATCAATTATTTGATGTTTTGTAACTATTTAGTAATCATTGCTCAGTAATTAATCGATAGTCCTTAGTTGTAAAGTGTAGATTATTCATAATCGTTTTAATAGTAAGCTATCCCTTATTGAATACATAAAAGAACAAGTACTAAGAACTATAGAAACTAAAAGTTGTGATGCCTCTAATGTTACTTAAATATTACTATTTTTTGTTTTAAAGAAGTTAATCATAACAGTAAGTTAATTTTTTTTAAGTAGTTTAATAACACTAAGGTTTTAGTTTCGCACCAAAATCAAACCAAAAACAAAATGAAAAATTTTTATTTAGTAGCGATGCTTTTTTTATTAACGATAACGGGTTATGCTCAGAAAGCAATAATATCTGGAAAAGTTTTGGATGCCGATGATAAACTTCCTTTACCGGGAGCTATGATTCAGCTTGATGGAGAAAACAAATACACCGTCTCTGACTATAACGGACGATTTGAATTGCTTAATATTAATATTGGGACTTATCAGGTAACTGTAAAATATATAGGATACACCTCGAGTACTCAGGAAATCACAGTAGAGCAGGGTAAAAATAATGTAATAGATTTTGCACTTAAAACTTCAGGAACAGAATTGAATGAAGTTGTAGTGGGAGATATTCTAAAAGGTCAGGCTAAAGCACTGAACCAACAAAAAAACAGTAAAAATATCGGAAATATAATTTCGTCAGATCAGGTAGGCCGTTTTCCGGATGCTAATGTTGGGGACGCTTTAAAACGTGTTTCCGGTATTACTATGCAAAATGATCAGGGCGAGGCGCGTAACATTATTATTAGAGGTTTAGCCCCATCTTTGAATTCTGTAACCTTAAATGGTGACCGAATTCCATCAGCAGAAGGAGACAACAGAAATGTTCAGATGGATTTGATTCCTTCAGATATGATTTCGACTATCGAAGTGAATAAAACCTTAACATCAGACATGGATGCAGATGCGATTGGAGGTTCTGTAAATTTAGTTACCAGAGCAACTCCAAATGGAGAGAGAATTTCAGCAACGCTTGCCGGAGGTTATCTGCCAATTCGTGAACACGCTTCCTACACTGCAGGATTAGTTTATGGGAATCGTTTTTTTGACAATAAATTAGGAGCCGTTTTCAGCGGATCATACAATAATGTAGATTATGGGTCAGACAATATTGAAAATGAATGGGTAAAAGATGACTTCGGAAACGAATATTTACAGGCAGCTCAGGTTAGAAAATACGATGTACAGCGTATTCGTCGCAGCGGATCTGTTGCTTTAGATTATAAATTTGATGAGAACAACAGTATTTTCGCCAATGCAATCTATAACTGGAGAGACGATAGAGAAAACCGTTTTAGAACGACTTATGATAATATTGAGCCACTTTACAACGGAGAAGAAATCATTGGTTTTGAAGGCCGTGTAAGACGTCAGACAAAGGGTGGAGTTGACAATGATCGCAACAAAAACAGAAGGCTTGAAGATCAGCGTGTACAAAACTATTCAATTCGTGGAGAGCATTTAATTAACTCAAAATTAGATTTAGACTGGTCTGCCAATTATGCAAAAGCAAGAGAATATCGTCCACAAGAACGTTACATAGAATACCGTCAGAAAGGATTGGAAATGACTCAGGATCTATCTGATTTGAGATTCCCTTTACTTACAACAATGGGAGAATCAACTGATAAATTCAAATTTGATTCGGTTACCGAAAACACAGATGAAACTAGTGAAAGTGAATTTGGTGCAAAAATCAATATCCGTTTTCCATTCTCAGTTATTGCTTCAGAAAAAGGAAGAATAAGAACAGGACTTCGTTTGAGAATGAAAGAGAAAGAAAGAAATAATAATTTTTATTCTTATGAACCTATTAATGACGGAATGGATTTATTATCTGAAGTTGAAACAAGTTATTTTGATGGTAAAAACTTCAATCCGGGAAGCAAATATGTTCCGGGAACTTTCGCTTCGGCAAACTTTCTAGGTAGTTTAGATTTAAATAATGCATCTGTATTTGATAAAGAAACAGATCCTTCGGAATATTTAGCAGTAAACTACAATGCAAAAGAAAATATTTATGCTGCTTATGTAAGATGGGATCAGGATTTTAACGACAAACTTTCAATGGTTATGGGTTTCCGTGTCGAAAATACGCATATCGATTATTCAGGAAATCGTGTACTTGACGAAGAAGAATTAGAAAGCAAAATCAACACTACTAATTCATATACCAATTTGTTACCAAGCATTTCACTTCAATATAATGCGACAAAAGATTTAGTTCTAAGAGCTGCTGCTACAACTGCTTTGGCAAGACCAAACTATTATGCGCTGGCTCCTTATGTAAACAATATTGCGGTTGATAAACAAATTACTGCCGGAAATCCGGATCTTGATGTAACCTATTCGTATAATTATGATTTTATGGCTGAGAATTATTTCAAATCGGTTGGATTAATTTCGGGAGGTGTTTTCTATAAAAGATTAAATGATTTTATTTACAATTATAGTGATAATCAGTATACAGATGCCAAATTTGCGGCCGATTTTCCAAATCAGGCAAACCCGATTCCGGCAGGCGAAAACTGGTCATTTTTGCAATCGAGAAATGGAGATACTGTTGATGTTTACGGTTTTGAAGTGGCATTTCAACGTCAGTTAGATTTCTTGCCAGGGAAATTTTTGAAAGGATTTGGTATTTATTTGAATTATACGTACACCAAATCTAAAGCAAAAGGAATTGCAGATGAGGACGGAAATGAAAGAAACGACATCAGTCTTCCGGGAACTACGCCACATATGTTCAACGGATCGTTATCTTGGGAAAACAAACGTTTCTCTGCCAGGGTTTCAACCAATTTTACATCTGATTATTTAGATGAATTAGGTTCTGAGTCTTATAAAGACAGCTATTATGACAAACAATTTTTCTTAGATGCAAATGCTTCTTATAAAATTACGTCACACCTACGCATTTTTGCTGAAGCCAACAATTTAACGAATCAGCCGTTGCGTTACTATCAGGGAGTTGAAGCGCACACTAAACAAGCAGAATATTACCAGGCACGTTTTAATATGGGACTGAAGTTTGACTTGTAAAATGCAAATTATAAAATTCTTAAATTAGGCAGAACATACTAGTTTTACCTAATTATATTCAAATAAAAATTTTAATGAAACATACATTTATACTCGCTTTTTTATTGTCAAGTGTTTTATTTACAGCTTGTAAAGATGGTAAATTAGCGCCTGTTGCTGCAAATGCAGTAAAACCAACAGCTGTTACAGAAGCTTTGCCTCATGATACAGATGATCCTTCTATCTGGGTTCACCCAACTGATGCTTCAAAAAGTATTATTGTTGGAACAGATAAAGATACAGACGGAGCTTTGTATGCTTTTGATTTAAAAGGGAAAATCGTCGCAAAATCGGAAGTTTTAAAGAGGCCTAACAATGTTGATATCGCTTATGGTTTAATACTTGACGGGAAAAAAGTTGATATTGCCGTGACAACTGAACGCGAAAACAACAAAATAAGAGTTTTTAGTGTACCTGATTTAAAAGCAATTGATAATGGAGGAATTTCAGTTTTTGAAGGTGAAGAATTACGTGATCCAATGGGAATTGCTTTATACACACGTCCTACTGACGGTAAAATATTTGCTGTAGTGGGAAGAAAATCAGGACCTTCAGGAAGCTATTTATGGCAATATGAATTAGCCGGTTCAGGAAAATTTGCTGTAGCAAAAGTGGTTAGAAAATTTGGTGCTTACAGCGGGAAAAAAGAAATTGAAGCCATTGCTGTTGATAATGAATTGGGAACTATTTTATACAGTGACGAACAATTTGGTATCAGAAAATACAAAGCCGATCCTGCTTTAAATGATAATAAAGAATTGGCTCTTTTTGGGAAAACGGGTTTCAAAGCGGATAACGAAGGAATCGCTATTTACAAAAAAACGGATTCTACAGGATATATTTTAGTATCCAATCAACAAGCCAATACTTTTATGGTGTATCCGAGAGAAGGTGTTAAAGGTAATCCGAATGAATATCCTTTATTGGCAGAAATTCCAACTTCGACAATTGAATGTGATGGTGCAGATGCTACTAGTTTTAATTTAGGAGGAAATTACAAAAACGGTCTTTTTGTGGCCATGAGCAACGGAATGACATTTCATTATTATACCTGGGACTTGATTCAAAAACGTATTGACGAGGCAAAAAAATAAACTTTTCAGTGTTGTTTTCAGTCGCAGTTAGTGTTCAGTGTTTATTTTTTTTTACTGCGATTGGAAACCAAACAAAAAAGCTGTTCGATATGAACAGCTTTTTTTAGTTTGAATTAATAATCTTCCTTATTCTGTTTTTGGGGCACCTGCTAAAATTTCAGCATTGGCAAACTCTTCAAATTTGGCAAAATTAGCTTTGAATTTCTGTGCTAATTCGATTGCCTTTTTATCGTATAACTCAGGGTTTTCCCAAGTATTTCTCGGATTTAAAATTTCGGTTGGAACGTTAGGACAGGATTGTGGTTTTGCGATTCCAAATACTTCATGGTTTTCAAATGCTACACCATCCAATTCTCCGTTTAATGCTGCGGTAATCATGGCGCGGGTATATTTTAGTTTCATACGGCTTCCTGTTCCGTAAGCACCGCCTGTCCATCCGGTATTGATCAACCAGACTTTTACATCTGCATCTTTCATTTTTTTGGTCAGCATTTCAGCATAACGTGTTGGATGCAAAGGCATAAATGGTGCGCCAAAACATGCTGAAAAGTTAGGCTGTGGCTCTGTAACACCAGCTTCGGTTCCGGCAACTTTTGCAGTATATCCTGAAATAAAATGGTATGCGGCCTGACCCGGAGTCAATTTTGAGATTGGAGGCAAAATTCCGAAAGAATCTGCGGTTAAGAAAAATATATTTTTAGGATTATGACCAATGGATCCCGGCTGAATATTATCAATATGTGTAATTGGGTAACTTACGCGCGTATTTTGAGTGATCGAAACATCATCATAATCTACTTCGTTTGTTCCGGCTTTGAAAACCACATTTTCTAAAAGTGCTCCTTTTTTGATGGCTCTAAAAATGTCGGGTTCATTTTCTTCAGATAAATTAATAACTTTTGCATAGCAGCCGCCTTCGAAGTTAAAAACTGAATTTTCACTTGTCCAGCCGTGTTCATCATCACCAATTAATTTTCGTTCCGGATCAGCAGATAAAGTAGTTTTTCCTGTTCCTGATAAACCAAAGAAAATAGCTGTATCTCCTTTTTCTCCAACATTCGCACTGCAATGCATTGGAAGCGTATTTTCAAAAACCGGTAAAATGAAGTTTAAAGCAGAGAAAATTCCTTTTTTCATTTCTCCTGTATAACCAGTTCCTCCAATTAAAGCTATTTTTTTGGTAAAATCTAAAATAGCAAAATTAGACTGACGTGTTCCGTCTATTTCCGGATCTGCCATAAAGCTTGGAGCACAAATTACAGTCCAATCTGGCGTAAAGTTTGCTAATTCACTTTCTTCAGGTCTTAAAAACATATTGTAGCAAAACAAATTAGACCAGGCAGTTTCTGTAACAACGCGAACATTTAATTTGTAATTGGCATCAGCACAAACGTATGAATCACGAACAAACACTTCTTTATCCGATAAAAATTGTGTTACCTTATTAAAGAGTTTTTCAAAAGCTTCTGGTGAAAACGGAATATTTACATTTCCCCACCAAACCTGATTCTCAGTAATACTGTCCTTTACAATAAAACGATCCTGTGGAGAACGTCCGGTAAACTCACCTGTATTAATCGCCAATGCTCCTGTAGAATTCTCAACGCCTTGTCCAGATTCTACAGTCATAGCATGTAGTTCATCTGCGGATAATTGATAATGAATTTTTGCATTTTTGATTCCTAAATTAGTTAGCGAAATCGATTTCGTGGAAAGTGTATTAGTCTCCATAAATTTTAATTGTTGTGTTATATTGTTTATTCTAAAATATCAATTTTAAAATATAATTCAACTTAATACAGTGTTATATTATTTGTATTTAATCATAAATAATACAAAATATTAACACCGACAAAGTTACATGTTATATATAAAACAAAATTAGGTAATAAAATTTAGATAGAATTTTTTTAAACCAATTTTATGATTTTTTCTTAAAAAAAGTAACTAAAACCACTAACCAAGCGAAGATTAATAGGAGTCCGCCTATTGGAGTTACGAATCCTATAATTTTAAAGTCAATAGAGGTTACATTTTTTGTAGTCAGTAAATAAATAGAACCTGAAAAGAAAAGAACACCTGCCAGTACTAAATTATATATCACTTTTTGCACTTTTAAAGGTAATTCGTTTCTGGATGCCACAAAAAACAAAAAGAAAGCATGGTACATTTGATAGCGAACACCTGTTTCAAAACTGGTTAATTGTTCCGGAGTTAATATTGCTTTTAAGGCATGTGCACCAAAAGCCCCCAAAATAATCGCTAACATTCCAAAAACTGCAGCTGTAATAATTATTTTTCTTTGCATTTTTTACATTTTAATATCACAAAAATAGTCTTAATTCACTCAAACAAAAAACATTTCAAATGTACTTTTCAATAAAATCCGATTTACTTTGTTTCTTTTGTTTTAAAATTTTTACCATTTACAAATTGTTATTTTTGTAACAATTTACTATGTTTGTGTTATATATGTAAATTATGAAGCATATTCTAATTGTTGGAGCCGGAAGATCCTCATCTTCTTTGATACGGTATTTGCTTTTAAAATCTGAAAGCGAAAATCTGCATATTGTTGTCGCCGATTTATCTTTGGCTTTGGCCGAAAGAAAGACTCAAAATCATCCCAATGCCACTCCCATAGCCTTAAATATTTTTGAAGTTGAAGAAAGAAAGACTGCGATTGAAAATGCTTCTATTATAATTTCGATGCTTCCCGCCTATTTACATATTGAAATTGCTAAAGATTGTTTAAAATTCAAAAAACACCTCGTAACGGCTTCCTACATAAGTGATGGCATGCAGGAATTAAATGAAGAAGCTAAGAAAAACAATTTGATTTTTATGAATGAAGTGGGCCTCGATCCGGGAATTGATCATATGAGTGCCATGAAAGTTATTGACGAAATCAGGGAAAAAGGCGGAAAAATGCTTTTGTTTGAATCTTTTTGCGGCGGATTGGTAGCGCCCGAATCAGACAATAATTTGTGGAATTACAAATTTACCTGGGCGCCCAGGAATGTAGTATTAGCGGGTCAGGGTGGTGCAGCAAAATTTATTCAGGAAGGTACTTATAAATACATTCCATACGGAACTTTATTTCGCAGAACAGAGTTTCTTGAAGTGGAGGGTTACGGTAAATTTGAAGCCTATTCTAACCGTGATTCGCTTAAATATCGCTCAATTTATGGTTTAGATGACATACTGACATTATACAGAGGAACGATCAGAAGAGTTGGTTTTTCGAAAGCCTGGAATATGTTTGTACAATTGGGCATGACAGACGACAGTTATATCATGGAAGATTCTGAAAACATGAGCTATCGTCAGTTTACCAATTCATTTTTGCCTTATCACCCAACCGATTCAGTAGAAATAAAAATGCGTTTGATTTTAAAAATCGATCAGGACGATATTATGTGGGATAAACTTTTGGAACTGGATTTGTTTAATGCTGACAAAAAAGTGAATTTACCGAATGCAACTCCGGCACAGATTTTAGAAAAAATACTTTCGGACAGCTGGACGCTGGAACCCGATGATAAAGATATGATCGTGATGTATCATAAATTTGGCTATGAATTGAATGGTGAGAAAAAGCAAATTGATTCGAAAATGGTCTGTATTGGAGACGATCAAACTTATACGGCAATGGCAAAAACGGTTGGTTTGCCAGTTGCCATAGCAACATTATTAATTTTGAATGGCAAGATTACTACCCCAGGCGTGCAGCTTCCTATCAATAAAGAAGTTTATATGCCTATTTTAGAGGAATTAGAAGAGTATGGTGTTATTTTTCATGAAGAAACCATGCCTTATTTTGGATACAATCCGGATTTGTTTTAAACGGATTTATTTTTAGTTTTTGAATTTTTTTATTATCCGCTTCTGAATTTTAGAAGCGGATTTTTTTAATTAATATCTTACTTATCAGCTTGAATAGTGATAGGTAAACTGTACATCACCCGAACTGGTTTTCCTTCTTGTGTGGCAGATATCCACTTTGGAGAAAGTTTTAAAACGCGAATAGCTTCATCTCCTAAACCGTAACCTGCATCTTTTACAATTTTAAATTCAGACAAGCTTCCGTCTTTTTCAACCATAAATTCCATATAAATTTTAGCCGTTATTTTATTTTTTGAAGCTTCTTGGGACATTTTAAAATTTTGCCCCACAAATTTATAAAACTCTTCAATTCCTCCAGGGAATTGCGGCTCTTTGACACTTGTTGTATCATAACGTATTGCAAAACCATCTTTTAATTTAGAACTTCCTGTTTGTGCTGTAATCTTTGTTGTAAAAACAAAAAATAAGAAAACAAAAAAACTTAAACTTACAAGAGATTTTAAAAGCATAATACGTGTAGATTTTTTCTTAGTCATCATAATAAAACGTTTTTTAGTTATTAAATAGTTGATATTACTTGCTATAGCGACATAATTTGTATTTGAAGCAAAACTTAAAAGAATTTGCTGATAATTTGAAATAGAGTCAAATTGCTTGTTTACTTCCTCATCAGCTAAAAATTCGTGATTGAGTTTAATGGCTTTTTTATAGAAAACAAAGACGGGATTAAACCAAAAGATAATTTGTAAAACTTCTATGAAAATAATGTCTAAAGTGTGCTTTTGCTGTAAATGGGCTTTTTCGTGAATTATCAACTCTGATGAAATTCTACCATTTTCAAAATCTTCTTTATTAATGAAAATTGAATTCCAAAAAGAGTGAGGTAAGATGTTTTTCTGAATCAGAACTATTTTTTGATGGTTTATAAGCAGAGTTTCATTACGGACTATTTCTTTATAAAACGAAAATAAGTTCTTTAGAAACCGAACAAGTAAACCTATAAAAACGACAATATAAATTATCGAAATTAAATCTCTCAAACTATAATTTTCGATAAATGGATTTATTTTATTTTTGTTTATAATTATAATTCCATCTAAATTATAAGCATTTATTACATCGGGAATTTTTGATTGAAACAAAAATAAGTTAAGCGGAATTACCAAACTAAAAACTAAACTTCCTAATAAATAAGCGCGATTATAACTAAACATTTTTTCATTTTCTAACCACAATTTGTACACTCCGTAAAAAAACAAAAGCAATATTCCTGATTTAATAAGATAAACTATCATTTTTTCTTTTTTTGAATTTGACTATCAATAATTTTTTTGAGATCTTCTAATTCCGAAGCGGATAAATTGGTTTCGGTGGTAAAGAAAGAAGCAAACTGTGATGCCGAATTATTAAAAAAATTACTTATTAATCCGTTTACATGCTTGGAGAAATAAGCTGTTTTTTTAACCAAAGGATAATATTCTCTGGAATTTCCGAATTCGTTATACGCTACGAATTTCTTGTCAATCATTCTTTTCAAAAGTGTTGCAACGGTTGTAGTTGCTGGCTTTGGTTCCGGGTAAGCTTCGAGCAAATCTTTCATAAAGGCTTTTTCAAGTGTCCATAGATGCTCCATTAATTGTTCTTCTGAGTTTGATAATTGCATTTTTTGTTTTTAAAGATTTCTTTGTTCAGACGCAATTTGTGCGCCTCTTTTATTTTATTTCTTGTTCTGAAATCAGTTCGCCTTTGTTGTATTTTTTAATCTCTGTTAATTTCCCTCTATTCGAGTAGAATTTCCATTTTCCAAAATAAAACCAATGTGTTTCTACCGAATCAATTTCAATTTTGGTTTTCCCTTTAGACTGTAGTTTTCCGTTTTCGTAATAATATTTTACAACACAAATCCCGTTTCTATATTTCTCTGTTTTATAGATTTTTCCGTTGATATAGGATTTCCATTTTTTAATTGGTTCATTATGTTTATAATGTTCAACCGATTTATACCTGATATTGTCTTGTTCGTAATTGTCAATCCAGACTCCTTCTTTTTTCTTATCAATCATTTGATTAATCGGCTTGCTTTTACATCCCGAAATCAATATGGCATAAATTACTAAAATAAAAAATTGACGCATTCCTATATTTTTGCTCTACGTTTATAGATGCTGTTCTACAAATGTAGAAATAAAATTTTAATGTACAAGTTTTTTGAAAGTTTTTTGAGATTCTAAGTTGTTAATGCTGTGAGTTTTCTTCTTGGGAATCAATAATCTCTATTTAACCTGACTGCGCGTTAGGGATGGGAGCGGCATCCTTTTGCGATAGGCATAATATCTGGCTAAACCTAAAACCTAAATCGCAAAAGATACAGTGGACAGCCCGACCGTAGGGAACGCCCAACTTACTATCAATTTTCAAAACTCAAAAAAAAATCCGCTCATTGCTGAACGGATTTAAATTATAGCGATAATTGAACTATTTGGAAAGCTCTACAAAATACTTGTAAAACAACGGAATAGTTTCGATTCCTTTTAAGTAATTGAAGATTCCGAAATGCTCGTTTGGTGAGTGAATGGCATCACTGTCTAAACCGAAGCCCATCAAAATAGTTTTGCTTTTCAGTTCTTTTTCGAACAAAGCTACAATTGGGATACTTCCTCCTGAACGAACCGGAATAGCAGGAACTCCAAACGTTTCGGTGTAGGCTTTGTTTGCTGCCTGATAACCAACGCTGTCAATTGGCGTTACATAGCCCTGACCTCCGTGGTGGGGCGTCACTTTTACGGTAACTCCTGCCGGAGCAATGCTTGTGAAATGTTTTGTGAATAAATCTGTGATTTCATGCCAGTCCTGATTTGGAACCAAACGCATCGAGATTTTAGCAAAAGCTTTGCTGGCAATAACTGTTTTGGCTCCTTCGCCCTGATAACCACCCCAGATTCCGTTTACGTCTAATGTTGGACGGATGGAGTTGCGTTCGTTGGTTACATAGCCTTTTTCGCCGTAAACATCGTTTAGGTTTAAGGCATTTTTATATTTTTCTAAGCTGAAAGGCGCTTTGGCCATTTCGGCTCTTTCTTCTGCAGATAATTCCTGAACTTTATCATAGAATCCCGGAATCGTAATATGATTGTCTTCGTCGTGAAGGGAAGCAATCATTTTTGCCAGAACATTTATCGGGTTGGCTACTGCTCCGCCATATAAACCGGAATGCAAATCGCGATTTGGACCTGTAACTTCCACTTCAACATAGCTCAAACCTCTTAAGCCTGTCGTAATAGACGGCTGTTGGTTGGAAATCATTCCGGTGTCTGAAATTAAGATTACATCGTTTTTCAGTTTTTCCTGATTGCGTTCTACGAACCAGGCCAAACTTGCGGAACCTACTTCTTCTTCGCCTTCGATCATGAATTTTACGTTACACGGAAGCGTATTGCTCTGCACCATATATTCCAATGCTTTTACGTGCATGTACATTTGTCCCTTGTCGTCGCAGGCACCACGCGCGAAAATCGCTCCGTCAGGATGAATATCTGTTGTTTTGATAACGGGTTCGAAAGGTGGGGATGTCCATAATTCCATTGGATCCGGCGGCTGAACATCATAATGTCCATAAACCAAAACCGTTGGTAAATTAGGATCGATTATTTTCTCTCCGTAGATAATTGGATAACCGGGAGTATCACAAATTTCAACTAAATCACAGCCTGCTTTTGATAAACTTGCTTTTACAGCCTCGGCTGTGTCAATAACATCTTGTGAGTATGCGGTGTCGGCACTTACCGACGGAATTTTTAATAGTTCGATCAATTCGCTGATAAACCGATCTTTATGTTGTTGAACATATGCTTTTATATCTTCCATTTAAAATATTTTTGTAGAATTTCAAATATACAAAAAAGAGAATAAATATTTTTTTTCAAAATTGCTTTGAAAATTCGAAGTTATGCTTATCTTTGCACCCACAATTACGCGGATATGGTGAAATTGGTAGACATGCCAGACTTAGGATCTGGTGCCGCAAGGCGTGTAGGTTCGAGTCCTATTATCCGCACTGAAAAAAGCTTCTGAGATACTCAGGAGCTTTTTTGTTTTTTATTGCATTCGATTTTGTTGTAAAGTTGTTGATAAACAATGGACCAAGACGAAAACCTGTGGATCGATAAAATTTAAGCATAAATATTAGTTAGCCTAAAAAGGAAGTATTCTATATTTCTAACACCTCTTAATTTTGATCTGAATGCTTTTATTTTAGCATTAAAAGATTCTGCAGATGCATTAGTGCTTCTGTTGTCAAAATAGTTCAATATGGTTTGATAATGATTCATAATTGTACGAGAGATTGTGCCGAAAGACTTAAATCCAGACTGATTTACTTTTTCATGCCATTTGGCTAGTTTAGCAAAACCTATTATTTTATCTTTTGTATTCTCAAAGATGCCACGGAGCTCTTGAGTTAGATTATATCCTTTTTGAATATCAGGATATAACTCAAATAGTAAGACAGCTCGTTCTGTTTGATTTTGAGTCCATTTCGATTTGGTCTTGTACAAGAAATAGCGACTTCTTGCTAGTAGTTGCTTAAGGGTGTCCCCATTTGAAAGTATTTTTGATTCGAAATTTACTTTTGCCTTTTTGGCTTTTTCTATAGCATCATTTTCCTGATCGATAGCTTGCCAACGATATTTAATCCTGATTTCCTGAAGGGCTTCTGTGGCTAGCTTTTGAACATGAAATCGGTCTGTAACGCGAGTAGCATTAGGAAAACACTTTTTAGCTATCAATCCCATGTTTCCAGCCATATCCAGGGT
>NZ_JBGQOF010000024.1:0-46829 GCF_052113665.1 Flavobacterium sp. W22_SRS_FK3
TTGCGGTCTGGACGGGACTCGAACCCGCGACCCCATGCGTGACAGGCATGTATTCTAACCAACTGAACTACCAAACCTCTGCGTTATTGCGGTTGCAAAGATAGTACAGAATTTCGTTTCTGCAAGTGTTTTGATAAAAAAAGTTTAATAAAATTTCAAATGCTTAGCCAAAGTTTTGTTTTTCAACCAAATATGTCGTCAGTATTTTTTCAAAATTATCACCCACATTGACCGGAACGTACTTAATTTGGTTCTTTGCGCACGTCAAAGCCAGTTTTTTAAAGTACGCTTCTGCCCTTTTTTCATATTCTGTTTTTATATTATCTGCAAAAATCGACACCTCTTCGCCTGATTCTAAGTCGATAAACTTTCTGGGTGTATTATCAAAATCGAATTTCAGCTCGGTTTTATCATCTACAACATGAAATAAAACCACTTTGTGTTTGTTGTGTTTTAAATGCTGTAAGGCGTTAAAAAGCTTTTCATCATCTTCTGACTGAAACATATCCGTAAACAGAATAATCATCGATCGACGGTGCATTTTCTCCGCAATCTGATGCAGATACGTAATCGTATCGGTACTTTTTTTGACTTTTGGCTCTTCTAACAATTGTTCTAATTTATTGAGCAGCATTCTATGATGACGATCACTTCCTTTTTCGGGTGCATAATATTCATAACTGTCTGAGAAAACACTTAAACCAACCGCATCACGCTGTTTCTTTAAAATATTCATTAAAACTGCCGAGGCCAAAACCGCAAAACCAATCTTCTTTTCATAAAAAGGCTGATTCGATTTGAGTTCCGGATAATGCATCGACGACGAATTATCAACAATCAGATGGCAGCGTAAATTAGTTTCTTCCTCAAAACGCTTCGTGTACAAACGATCGGTTTTGGCAAATAATTTCCAGTCGATGTGTTTGGTGCTTTCGCCAACGTTGTAGACTTTATGCTCAGCAAATTCAGCCGAAAATCCATGAAACGGACTTTTGTGCATTCCGGATATAAAACCTTCTACAACCTGATTTGCCAGCATTTCGAGATGCTGAAAACTGGAGACTTTCTCTATTTCCGATTCAATTTTCATTCGGTTTCTTTTTTAATATTTTGAGCGCGGTACAAACCGTCTGTCGCCTGAAATAATTTTCGTTTTAATATCGGACTAAAATTAGGGTTTTCTTTTAAGAATTGCTGCACTTCATCAAAAGCATATCTTGAGGCATATTTTCCAATCGTATTATTCAGCCAGTCTTTCGGAAAGAAAATATCTCCGGTTCGCTGAATTTCATCAACCAAATCTAATGAAAATCGAATATATTTCTGGGCACTTTCCTGACGCAAAGGGTGATGAATATTCGCCAAACCAACGGAAACCCACGATTCTTTCTCCCTGTTTTTATCGTCTTTTAAAGATTCCATAAAAGCATTTCGAACCGATTCATCTTTTGATAATGAAGGCAATAAAAACTCAAATCGTTTCAATTTGTCCGGATTTGTAATGGCTTTTTTAGCTTTCTCTAAAATCTCATCTGCTTTTTCGTGTTTAAATATAGCCAGATTCATTGCCATATTCGTGTAATCGTCTTCGTTTAATTTCAAATTCGGAATCACAATTTCCTTATTCCAAATCTGGTATAATCTAGCTTTCGCCGAATCTGAATAAGAAATTACACTGAATAAATTGAATAAAGTCTTTTTGATATTGGCCGCTAAATTAGTTTGTAAACGTTCGTACAGCCTATCTTCAAGCTGATCCTGAACTTTATACTGCTGTTTTTGGGTTAAAAACCGCCAATAAACAGCACTTAAATTCCCCGAAGCTATCCTTAAAACCAATTCATTTTCTTCTGTTTGAATTCCTCTAAAAAAACAATCAAAAGCTTTTTCCGGCAGAATATTTCCTATCAACATATTCTCATAAACATTACTATAGGAAGATGCCCTTGCAACCTCATCTTTCAATATAGAAATATAATTTAAATCACTCCCGTCAAGCGGAAAAACACCGTATCCAAAACCATTATAATTGTATAGAACAGCAAGCGGTTTTTCAAGTCCGACTGCTTCTTTCAAAAGAAGATTTTTATCTTTTATCGTAACATTTAAAACCTTCACATCATCCGCATACACAAACCCAATCTGAAAAACCTGAGGCCAGATATTTTTCGATTTATCCTCTGCTTTCTGTTGAATTTCAAATTTTCTGATTCGGTTTTGAGCATCGTATGTTATTTTATCCGAAAAAATCGCTCTCCCCGATTGATTCACCCAGACCTTGCTCCATTTTTGCATATCGATCGGAGTTTCAGTGTCCAGAATTTCGACTAAGTTATTCCAGTCGGCGTTGTCGTTGGCGTATTTTTGAATATATTTTTCAATTCCTTTCTGAAACGCTTCCTTTCCCATAGAAGCTTCCAGCTGGCGCATCATGATGGGCGCTTTGTTATAAATGATATTTCCGTAAAGCGAACCCGCATCTTTTAAATTCGCCAGATTCTGTTTGATTGGATGTGTTCCTAGAGATCGGTCTTCCGCATAAGCGTTGCCATAATGCGCACTAAAAAACTGTAAATTATGATTGACTTTCGGAAAAATCGGATTCATGATTTTGTCTGCCATAAAATTCGCAAACACTTCTTTCATCCAGACATCATCAAACCATTTCATCGTTACCAAATCTCCAAACCACATGTGCGAGGTTTCGTGTGCAATTAGTTTAGCACGATCTAATTTCTCGCTATCAGTTGCACTGTTGTCTAAAAACAATGAAGATTCTCTGTACTGAATTGCGCCAACATGCTCCATTCCGCCATATTGAAAAACCGGAATCGAAGCAAAATCCAGTTTCTGAAACGGAAATTTGTAATTCGTATATTTTTCTAAAAATTCTAAAGATTGTTCATGGAGCTTAAAAATTGTATCGGTACTAACCTCAATCTTCTCCGGATTGTTTTCACGATACAACATTGTCATTTCTAAATTGCCGGGTTTCTTCGATAGAGTTTTAAATTTTCCGGCAACGAAAGAAAACAAATAGGTACTCATTTTGTCTGATTCTCCAAATGTATATGCTGTAAAATCGCCTTTTTCAACTTTCGCTGTAACATCTGCCCCAGCCAAAACCGTCCAGGCTTTAGGAACGGTCAAACTCAGTTTATAAGTCGCTTTAATATCCGGCTGATCGAAACCCGGAAATAAAGTACTGGCGCGATCCGGGACCAATAAAGTGTATAAAAAATCATCGTTACGATTTAGCGATAAATTGCCCGCAATAAAAGAAATTGTGATCGTATTTTTTCCTAAAAGCAAACTTTCTGCAGGAATAACAATATGCCCTTTTTCGTGAACAACCCCAATATTTTTTCCGTTTGCAGAAATTGATTTTATATTCCCGGTCTTTTCTTTAAAATCTAAATACAAAGGCTGACTTAAATCTTTGACGGTCAGTTCTAAATTTAAATTTGAATTAATTTGCTGCTCTTTTTGATTCGGAATTTCAAAAGATAATCCGTAAGAAATATTTGAGATTTGATGTTTTCGAAAAATAGCCAGCTGCTCAGAAACGCCAAGCTCTAAAATAAGACCTTCTTTTTGTTTTGATTGGGAAAAACCAATTGTAATAATCGCAAAAAAGCTGAGAAAGCAATAGAAAGTTTTCATTTTTAAAGGGATAAATAAGATTCGCTAAAAATAAAAAAAAGGATTGATTTTTGTGGTTAACCTCTATAAATAAAAAAGGTCTGACTTTAGCCAAACCTTTTTTTACTAATTCAAATTATAAAAAACACCTTATTCAGTCTGCTGAAAATCAAAACTTACATCACCTGCATTATAGTTTGCCGAAATATTTGTCGGGAAAGTTTGTGCTGTTCCCGAAAGCCATCTGTATTCTTCAAATCTAATGTTTCCTGCCGTGATCGGATATGTAACATTGCTATTATCAGCCTTATTCTTTTTGTACCAATCATTGGAGTTCATGGTAATCATGTATTTTTTGTCTTTCTCCAAAGCCAGTTCATTAATTTCTTTTGATATCTGAACATCTGCTGTAGCAATATTTAACGTTTCAGAACGCAATACAGATTTTGTTGTATAATCCCAGATTGTAACGCGAACGGAAGGATTTGTAGCTGGCAATTTTAAAGTGATTGCTTTTATTTTTCCTTTAACTATTGGTTTAAAAACTAAACCAAACTCGTAATCGCCTGAATTTATAAAGTTAGTGCTCACAGTAAAGCCGGTTTGAGTATAATAAACAGCTAAGGGATTTTCTGTAGCAAATTTTGGTTTATCATCGTCGCTGCTGCATGAAATGGTAAAAATTGCAATGGTTAAAAGTGAAAAAATGGTCTTTACAGTTTTCATAATAATTTGATTTTAAAATTTTTTAAATAGTTCTTTTTTAATTGAATAGCATTATTTTTGTAACAGTCAAAAGCGTTGAAAGAACTATTCTTTTTTAGCTGATGAAGTATTACAGGACAAATTTGCGGGAATAAAACAGGCCGAAAAACCACTAATAGACCAACAGCATTTTAAATAGACAGACGACGTAAATTCAAATTAAATGATGAAAAAATACAGTTGCATTATTATTGATGATGATGAAATAGACCGATTAACCGTGTTGTCGTTTGCAAAAAAATTTCCGATTCTGAATATTTTAGGCGTATTTGAATCGGCTGAAGAAGCACTTACTTTTATTGAAAAAGAAAAAATCGATATTTTGTTTCTTGATATTGACATGCCGGGACTTAGCGGAATTGATTTCAGAAAAAAAGCGCTTGAAATTCCGGTTTGTATTTTTATAACTGCACATCCTGAACATGCAGTCGAAAGTTTTCAGATTGAAACGCTGGACTTTATTGTAAAACCCTTAAAACTGGATCGGTTTGCGCAAACTATGAGCCGCATTGAAGAGTTTATGGAAATCAAACTCAAGGCCTCCCTCTTTGAAGCAAGTATTGGCGGCGATACCATTTATATTAAAGAAGGTCACGAACAAACAAAGGTAAAACTGCACGAAATTTTATATCTCGAAGCCCTGAAAGATTATACGCTGGTCATTACCGATAAAAAAAGGCATTGTGTTTTATCAAGTATTGGAAATCTTTTGAAAGAAGATCACTTTAAGTCTTTTATCCGAATTCACAGAAGTTTTGCCGTGCAGAAGCAGTTCATTCAAAAAATAAACTCTACCGAAATTATATTAAACAATGATATTGCTATTCCTGTTGGAAGAAGTTATAAAGAAAATCTAAACCTAATCTCATGAGGAAATCAGTTTTTTTATTTCCTTGTTTTATATGTTTATCCGTTTTTGCACAACAAGAACCGAATTTGACACAATATAAAACTACAAATGAAAAACTAAAAGTCTGGCTCGCCTATGCCAATGAACTAATAGATTTAGAAGATTATTCCAAACTTTTAATCGTTTCACAAAAAGGAATTGCACTTTCTAAAAAACATCCGGTTTACTTAAGCAGGTTTTATCTTTATAAAGGAACTGCTTATGAATTCAGCAACAATCAATACGAAAAAGCATTAATCAATTACGAAGAATCCAGAAAATATGCCCAAAAAGCAAACAACCTGATTAATGAAACTTCTGCATTAATGCGGTTAAATTACATTTATTACTCACTTCAGGATACTGCCAAAAGTAAAGCTTTGGCGGTTTACATTAAAACTATACTCGATACTACCAAAAGCAATTATACAAAAGCCGTTTTAAACGGAAGTCTGGCCGAATACTATCAAAACAATTCGCAATTTGAAAATTTTATCAGTTACCAGTTAAAAGCCATCAGATATAAAAAACTTCTTGAAAAAAACGATAGAAATGATGAAAACATAGGTGTTTCCTACAGTCAGATTGCCGGTGCCTATCTTAAAATGAAACAATTCAATAAAGTCATTGAGTACCTTGATTATGCAAAACCATATATAAAAAACTCTCCGTACGTAACCGCTTTTTTATACAATTATTATATACAATGTTATGTTTTGCTCAATAAGCCCGATCAGGTGCGCAAATATTACAATTTGGTTTATAAATTACCATCAAAAAAAGACTCTTTATTTCTTAATCTGAGCTTTGCAAATCGAAGCATGTCAGAACAGTATATAAAAGAAGGCAAAATAAATATAGCTTACAATTATGCAAAAAAAGCCGTTTTGCTTGGTCAAAAGTCAACAGATGAAGAAATTTTGATGGAAGCCAATACTGTAATGGGACGTGTTTTATATGAGCAAGGCGATTACAAAAAGGCCATTGAAACTTTGATCCTGGCATCAAAAAATGCCTTAAAATATGACAAGGAATTTTATGTCATCATCAATAAAAAGCTCTCCGAGAGTTATGCAGCATTAGGACTTTGGCAAAAAGCCTACAAATACAACAAAATTTACAGCAAAACCAACGATGAAATGCTGCAGGAATCGGCCAAGCAAAGTATCGCCAATGCCGAAGCCCGTTATCAAAACAAAACCAAAGGACAAGCTATAAAAAATCTTTCAGCGCAAAACACCATCAAAACCATTCAGATTGAAGAGGCAAAAAAACAGAGAATCTTTCTTATTTCAGGATTGGTGCTTATTGGAATCATTGTTTTGTTGTTATTTAAGCAGAATCAAAACCGTAAAAAAACCAATCAAAAACTACGGGTCTTAAATCAGGAACTGGATGAAGCCAACAAAATAAAAGCGCGTTTTTTTAGTATTCTGAACCATGATTTACGAAGTCCTATTTCGAATTTAATTCACTTTTTACATCTGCAGAAAGAAAATCCTGAACTGATTGATGAAGCCACCGCTCAGCGCATGCAGACAAAAGTAATTACCGGAGCTGAAAATTTATTATCATCAATGGAAGATATCTTATTGTGGAGCAAAAGCCAGATGGAGAATTTTAAGCCACAGTCCCATCCATTTCCAGTTGCTATTTTATTCGAAGAAATTCAAAAACATTTTGCGAGCGTTGAAAACATAGAAATTTTATTTAAATCCCACGAAAATATCATTTTAAATACGGATGCAAATTACCTAAAAACCATTATCCGAAACCTTACCGGAAACGCCATAAAAGTGCTGGACAAAACTTCAAACGGAAAAATAACATGGAAAGCCTGGCAGGAAAGCAATCAAACCTATCTTTCTATTACAGACAATGGCCCTGGTGGAACAAAAGAGCAATTTAAAGCCCTTTACGATGATTCAGAAGTAATAGGAATCAAGTCTGGTTTGGGATTGCATTTGGTTCGGGATTTGGCAACCGCTATTGATTGTAAAATCGAAGTAAATTCAATACCGAATTTTGGAACTACTTTTACTCTTATATTCTAATAAAAAATATATTTAAACTAAACTTTATTCCAATAAAAAAGGCCTGACTTTCGCCAAACCTTTTTTATATAAATCATAATCTTACGATTACAACAAAGCGTCTAAACTATCTGCATAAGTTTGTTTCGGAGCAACTCCTACTTGTTTTCCTACAACTTCTCCATTATGGAAAACCAAAACAGTTGGGATGTTACGTACACCATATTTTGCAGCGAATTCCTGATTTGCATCAACATCAACTTTTCCAACAACTACTTTACCTTCGTATTCGCTGCTCAATTCGTCAATGATTGGACCAACCATTCTACAAGGACCGCACCATGCTGCCCAAAAATCTACCATTACCGGTTTATCTGATTTCAAAACTACTTCATCAAAAGTAGCATCTGTTATTGCTAATGCCATAATTATTTATTTTAAGATTATCCCTTTATTTCGTTTAGGGAAAACAATTTTTAATAAGTTTTTAACTTCAGTACAAATTTAGAAATTTTAAATCAATCAAACATCATTCGCAAATTAGTTTTGATTATAAATGTATTGCCAATAATTATATTAGCAATAAACCTATTGTTAAGTTACATATTAATAAATTGTAAATCAAAATATTAACATTACATTAATTTTTACAGTATCTTTAATTGAGAAAATTCTTTCTTATGAAACCACCTTTACATAGTATAAAAAACGTTGTGCAATCATCCCGTTTTAAAAAATACGCAAAACGTTTTGTTTTTTTTATTTTAGGAGGTATAACACTTATCATAATGGCTTCGGCTGGTTTATCATTTTACTTCAATCGCAATAAAACAGAAATCATCGCCAAAATCAACACCAAAATCAATGAAAATATCAACGGAAAATTCCATGTTCGTGATTTTCAATATAAGTTTTTAACCGGTTTCCCGAATTTCACTCTCGCCCTAAAAGATGTCGAATTAAAAGACAACCAATGGAATACCCACAAACATACTTTACTAAAAGCCAACGAAATCGAAGTGCGTTTAAACGTTTGGAGTTTACTGCAAAAGGAAATCAATGTCCATAAAATCCTGATCAACGACGCTCAGATTTATGTGTATAAGGCCGAAAACGGCTATTCGAACGCCAATATTTTTAAGCCCAAAAAGAAAAAATCACCCGAAACGCAATCTGAAACACAAACAACAATAGATCAGGTCGACCTCAACAACGTTCATTTTGTTTTAGACAATCGCTTAGGACACAAATTATTTGATTTTGATGTGGCCCATTTAAAATCAAAGGTAGATTATGATGGTAAAGACTGGCAAACCCGTGTTTTCCTGAAAACTAATATCAAAAGTCTGGCTTTTAATACCGTTCACGGAAGTTTTGCCAGACAAAAATGGCTTGAAGGCACTTTTGCTGTTTCCTATACCGCCGAAAAAGAGACAATTGACATCAAAACCGAAGGCCTTAACATTGGAGAAGATACTTTCGACATTGTAGCCTTTTTCAATCTCGCCAAAGGCAATGCGTTATTCGGAATCAATATTAGCACGACTATTTTATGGCGAAATGCTTCTAATGTTTTATCGGCAAATATCAGTTCTAAACTCAACCGGTTCAATCTAAAAAAAGAAATCGATGTCAATTGCGACATCAAAGGCGATTTTAATGCCGAAGGTGATCCAAAAATTGTCGTTCAGGCCGAAGTTCACAACAACGAACTCAGCATGCCCGACGGTGTCATTACCGATTGCAGTTTTAAAGGCATTTTTACCAATAATTTCAATCCAAACCAAGGCTTCAACGACCCCAATTCTGCTGTGGTTTTAACACGCCTTTCCGGAAAATTCAAAAATATTCCCATTACAGTTCCGCAATTATCGATCAACAATCTCGAAAAACCGCTGGCAACCGGAATCATAAATTCTGACTTTGATATCGAAAACCTCAACGAAGAAAACACCGAAAAATGGATTAATTTTACTGGAGGACATGCCAATGCCAACCTAAAATTTCAATTTGACATCGTCGATTTGTACATCACCAAACCGCGTTTTATAGGCGATGTAGACATTCAGGATGTTTCTTTTCATTATATTCCGAAAAACGTTCACGCCGAAAAAATTAATGTGAAGTTAGCATTTACACAAGAAGCATTGCTCATTAAAAAAATTGCGTACAAAAATAAAAACAGCACCATTTACGTCGAAGGCAGAATCGATAATTTCCTGAATTTATACTACGACGCTCCCGAAAAAATGGTTGTAAACTGGGATATTTATTGCCCCAGTATCGATATCAGACAATTTTTGGGTGTTTTGACGAATTCTAAAAAAAAGAAAGCGATAGCCAAAAAACCTACCATGTCACATCAGCTGCGAAACGCGATCGAAAAATGCATTGTCGACATCAGCATCAAGGCCGATAAAATAACGTACAACAAACTCACCGCAACCAACACCAAAGCCCAGATTCAGATGATTGATTCCCGGCTCGTCATCAAAAACGGTTCGCTGCAGACTTCTGGCGGAAGCATCAATTTTAGTTCAATCGTTTCGCCAAATGGTAAAAACTATACTTTCACTTCCAATGCGCAGGTCAATCAGGTTGATATTGCGAGTTTTTTAAAATCGTTCAACAACTTCGGAGTTACCTCATTTTCTCCCCGTAACATCCGCGGCAAACTTACCAGCAACGCCAATGTTACTGGTTTAATAAACAGTCAGGGAGTGCTTATTACCAACTCTATGCACGGAAACCTCACTTTCAATGTCACGCAGGGCGCCTTGCTAAACTTCGAACCTATTATGAAAGTTGGTAAATTTGCGTTTCCGTTTCGCGATGTCGAAAACATCACGTTCAGCGATTTATCCGGCAATTTCAAACTCCGTGGCGAGCAAATCGACGTCCATAATCTCACCATTAGTTCCAGCGTTCTCAACCTCGATGCCAGCGGTATTTATTCCTTTGGTCGCGGTACCAATTTAGCCCTCACCGTCCCCCTCCGAAACTCCAAAGACGACTCCAAACTAGCCAGCAAAGCCGAACGTGATTCTGTTCGCCAACGCGGCATCGTCCTGCACTTACTTGCCGTAGATGACGACGGAAAAATGAAAATTAAATGGGGGAAGAAGGAGAAATAATAATTTCACATAATCTTGTCATTCAGAAAAAGCCCAGTTTGTCAATTTCGAGGACAAAAAAAACAGTCCAGTTTGTCATTCCGAGGAACGAGGACACGAACGATAGTGAACTGGCGAAGCAATCCCCGCAAGAAACTCGACAAAGATTTGCACCGATAGTTTTATACAAGAGATTGGAATTTGGAGTTTATATTTTGGAATTTCAATTTTAAGGAGCTATTTCCTGCTCTCCGCTGTATCTTTTATGGCGAACCCCGCCACAAAAGGATGCCGCTTCGATCAGGGCTAGGGCAGTTGGTTTCATCAGGACATTTTAGAATATTTTAAACGCCAGTCAGGAAATGATTGGCGTTTTTTTATGGAATTAATTCAAAAACAGTAGTTAATATAAAGTTGATAACTATTAAATCACGAGGCCAATTGTACGCGGGCCAATTGTACGCACGAAACTATTTTTATACACTATGAATATCAAAGAAAAATTCGGATTCAAAGTCAAAGAACTTCGAGAACAAAAAGGATACTCAATCGAGTATTTAGCCAATATTTCTAACGTTGACAGAAACTACATTTCAGATATTGAAAAAGGTCAACGAAATGTTTCAATAGAAATTATAGAAAAAATAATCACAGCTCTTGATAGTGATTTTGGGGCCTTTTTTAATGATAACAATTTTAAGAAATGAAAATGAAAGAGCAAATTTCAATCGAAGAATTCGACGGGAAAAAATTTAAAATTAGCACTGTAGAAGAAGAAGACAACAAAAAAGCTGTTGTAACTCATTATTTGCACAATTATCATAATGGGGTAAAAAAACATTACGAAAAAGAAGCAATAAAATATTTAAATGAAATTGTTGAATACAAAAATGAAGAAGAGAAATCAAATATGGTTTCTGATTCTGCTATACAACAATTGTTATACGAAGTTGAAAATGTCCCATATCCAACTCCCAAAAATTATACATTCAAGTTTATTGATTTATTTGCGGGAGTGGGCGGTTTTAGAATTGCATTACAAAATGTAGGAGGAAAATGTGTTTATACAAGTGAATGGAATATTGATTCACAAAAAACATATCGTACCAATTTTGGCGAATTCCCATTTGGCGATATAACCAAAAAAAGTACTAAGAATTATATTCCAGACGATTTTCAAGTTTTGTGTGCTGGTTTTCCTTGCCAAGCTTTTTCTATTGCAGGTAATAGAAAAGGGTTCCAAGATACAAGAGGTACATTGTTTTTTGATTTAGAAAAAATAATTGAAACTAAAAGACCCAAAGTAGTTTTTCTTGAAAATGTCAAAAATTTAGTTTCACATGATAAAGGAAAAACTTTTAAAGTTATTTTAGAAATATTAGAAGAGAAACTTGGCTATAGAACTTATACCAAAATATTAAATTCTTCTACTCATGCAAACGTTCCACAAAATAGAGAAAGAATTTTTATTGTAGCTTTTGATCCAGAACAAGTTCCGCATCATGCGGATTTTAAATTTCCAGAACCTATACCTTTAACAAAAACAATTCATGATATTCTAGAAAAAGGAAAACAGGCAGATAATTTATACTATAAAAAAGATCACCAATATTACCCAGAATTAGAAAAAACAATGACTTCAAAAGATACTATTTATCAATGGAGAAGAGTTTATGTTAGAGAAAACAAAAGTCAAGTTTGCCCAACCTTAACTGCAAATATGGGTACAGGAGGTCACAATGTACCACTAATTCTAGACGATTACGGTATTAGAAAATTAACGCCGAAAGAGTGTTTCGCTTTCCAAGGATATCCAATGGATAAATATATTTTACCAAATATAGCTAATAGTAAATTGTATATGCAAGCGGGAAATTCAGTAACTACACCATTAATTGAAAGAATTAGTACAGAAATTTTAAACGTCTTATTACCATGAGTATTTGGGAACAATTTTCTAAAGAACAAAGAGATGAATATGTAAAATTTTTACAAGTTTATGGAGCATTATCTAATTTATTTCGTCAAAAACAAGGGGACCAAATACCCTATCTTGATTCTAAATTTCAAGAAACAGTCTTTGCCAAAATTTTTAATGGTCAAAATGTAGATATTGGAAATACTCCACATGATGTTTTGTCTGTATTTGGTAATAAAAGAATTGGAATTGGCTTAAAAACTTGGATGGGTAGTAAACCTTCTTTTCAGAAAGTAATGCAACTCAAAAGATACCAAAATGAAATCAATAAGTATCGTAATGATTTACACTCTTTAGCTTACAAAATTTCAGAAATCAAGAATGACAGAATGAAAAGCGATTATGAACGCCTAGGTTTATTAGAAAATCAAAACATTTATCATTATGTAACTCGAGATAAAGGTATTTTTACTATAAACGAATGTGCATACCCTTTAATTGATTTAAATAATCTAACAATTCTGAATGAAACCTCATCAGCATTATCTTGGTCAGATGGAAATAAGGATTACAGATATACTTTTGGAGATTCTCAAATACTTCAAAAATTTGATTCTAAAAAATACAGTACATTAACTCTAAATCAATTTGATGTAAAAATTATTGAAGACCCTTTTGACTTTTTATTAAAGGCATATTTTGGCCTTATTGAAACTACAAAAGCTTCAGATTCAGAGATAGTTGAAGTTTATTTACCTTTATATTCATATCAATCTAAAGAAGTCGAAGAAAAATCAGGATTAAATGCATGGAATGGAAAACCAAAAAATACGGGAAGTGATACTCCTAGACCACTTAATGAAGTTTACATTCCAGTTCCAAGAGAATTTCATAATAAAAACCCTGATTTTTTCACGGAAAATATATTCGAGTTTGAGAACGTTAGAAAAAATTTTACGGGAAAGAAAGCTGATAAACCTGAAATTCGTTTCTACTTACAATTACCCAACGGCAAAAAAATCCCTTCTTTGTTAACGGGTGACGGTATGAAAAACTTTCAGTCTGGAAGTAACACAGAATATGATGAAAATGGAAAAAGATATGGGCAATCCGCTTTAGGCCAATGGTTATTAGTAGATGTTTTAGGGTTAAAAGAGCGAGAACCAGTAACGCGTGAATGGCTTCAAAAGAAAGGAACTGATTCTGTTCGTTTATGGCGAAAAAAAGGCGATTATACAACAATCAATATTGACTTTGCTCCTATAGGATCTTTTGAAATGTTCATGAAAGATGAACCAATTCCTCTTGATGAAGAAGACATTACACCTTTTATATAAAATTTATAACTTTACATAGAAAGTCAAAGAATTTATACCATGGATTGTTTTACTCCTGAACAACGCTCCAAAAATATGCGTGCAATAAAAAGCACTGCAACAAAAGCCGAACTTACTTTAGCAAAAGCATTATGGAATCTTGGTTATAGATATCGAAAAAACAATAAAACAGTCTTTGGCAAGCCAGATCTTACTTTCAAACAACTTAAAATTGCCATTTTTGTAGATTCAGAGTTTTTTCATGGAAAAGATTGGGAAACCAGAAAAAAACCAGGAACAAATTCTGAATATTGGATCAAAAAAATTGAAAGAAACATTCAGAGAGACATAGAAGTTAATACATATTTAGAGTCTGAAAATTGGAAAATTCTTCGTTTCTGGACTAAAGAGATACAGAAAAATTTAGATTTATGTATTCTTGAAATTCAAAATGCAATAAAAGAAAGACAAATAAAAATATAAACCCGTACAGCTAAGGTGTCCTACGCGTGTAAAAAGCGTTACGTTCGTTTCCAATACCGTCACCATACTACACGGGCAATTTTTTTTTCGAATCTAGGACCGCGAAGATATCAAAAAACTGGAAAATTCTTCGTTTCTGGAGCAACGACATCAAAAAGAATTTAGATTCCTGCATTCTTGAAATCGAAAATGCAATTAGCGAAAGGCAAAATATTTAGTCCAATTATTGTTGCGGAATTTCTAGTGTGATTTCTCCTTTGTCGAAATGACAAAAATCATCAAAATTTTCATAATCTTTCCTTAACTCACTTGTGTTTTCATCTTAAATCAAATAGCTTTGAGCATAATCATTAAATACAAACCTTTATGAAAATTCAAATCAATACCGACAAAAACATAGAAGGACACGAAAGATTAGAAGCTTATTTCTCTGGAGAATTAGAAAAAGGCTTAAACCGTTTTGAAGAAAAAATTACCCGCATCGAAGTACATTTTGGAGATGAAAATGGCGAAAAATTCAGCCTGAAGGATAAAAAATGCGTAATCGAAGTGCGTCCGGTAAAATTACAGCCCATAACAGTTACAGAACACGCCGATACGCTTGAAAAAGCTTTTCAGGGCGCCTTGGCAAAAATCAAAAAATCACTGACTACTACTTTTGAGAAAATAAAAGAATATTAATACGGTAAAAGATTTTAAACAAAATAGGAATCTTTTTTAAACCATATAAGTGATATAAGTTCATTGAAGCTTGCGTTAAGCAGCGCTACATCATAGGAACTTATATCACTTATGTGGTTTTTTACTTTAGACTTTTGACCTGCGGCTTATTTTTTAAGATTTCGGCAATGGTGCTCCCACGGCAATATCGCAGCGATGCCCAGGCTGTCCGTGTACAGGATTGGTTCCTTCGGCAGTGGTTACGGCTTTTGTATTGGCACTTTCGGTACTTAATAAAGCAGGAACAGCAGGATTATTTGCAGGTGGTGTAACAGTAAATGATTTTTCGACAGTTCCACTTTGTGCCGGAGCTGCAGCAGCTGGTTTTGCAACCGGCGAATTTAAAGGCGATCCCACCGGAATATCACATCGGTGTCCAGGCTGTCCATGCGACGGATTCATTCCTTTGGCTACTTTTACCGGAGCTGCGGTTGTAGTGGCTGTCGTTACTACATTTTGCTGACCCGGATTTACCTGAACCGTTTGTGCAGGCTGTGTAGTTGTTTGTCCTTGCGTTGGTGCCGAATTCAACGGTGCGCCAACGGCTATATCGCATCGATGTCCCGGTTGTCCGTGTGCGGGATTCAATCCTTTTGACTCCCCCAAAACCGTATTTGGATTCATGCTTTGTGTTTGCACAGCCGGAGCAGCAGTTTTAGACGTATCTTTTGCCAGTCCTAATCGAATCAATTCAGAGGTTGCTGTGTTATTTTGAGGTTCTAATTCTTTTTTGCAGGAAACAAAAAGTAAAGAAGTAAGGGCTATTGAAGTGATGTAGATTTTCGGATTCATGATTGGGGAATTTTAAAGATCTCAAATATAATTGTTTTTTGAGATTAAACCATATATAAATTTTTTCTACCCCGTAAGTTATATAAAAATTGCAAGCAGAAGTAAAACTAAAATGAAGTTATTACGATTTATATGGTTTAAAATCTTTTAGCTACTTTTGGATAAAATTTAAATGAAATGAATAAAATAATCCGAATCGCAATTGCCATAATTGTTTGTCTGGCTGTTGGTTATTCTTCTTCAACCATTACAAAAACGGGTGTCGAAACCTGGTATCCTACAATTGCAAAACCAGCTTTTAATCCGCCCAATTGGGTTTTTATGCCGGTTTGGACATTACTTTTTATTTTAATGGGAATTGCTGCGGGATTGGTTTGGGATAATATAAAGCAACAAAATGCCGAAGTTAAAAAAGCATTAGGTTTCTTTTTGATTCAATTGGTGCTAAATGCTATCTGGTCGTATCTGTTCTTCGGATTAAAAAATCCGATGCTGGCCTTAATCGAAATTGCTCTTTTATGGCTGATGATTTATGAGACGTATTTAAAATTCATTAAAATTAATAAAACGGCAGGTTATTTACTGATTCCGTATTTGGCTTGGGTAGGGTTTGCAGCTATTTTGAATGCTAGTATTTGGTGGCTGAACCAATAGTTTCAAGTTTCTTTTGTTGTGGGTTTCCTGTTTAATCCTTATGTCTGGTTTATGAATAAATTCAAGGCTTTTGTAGTTGTCATAGTTTTAATTTCTTTTAGCAAGACTTTTGCTTGTTTGAATTGGGAACTAAAAACATTAAAAAATAATTTTGAAATTTACCGTGACCGTACGCATCAATATATCCCTTACGGACATCAATTTAAGATTAAAGATTTTCCATCTTTAATCTTGGATCTTGAAAATGGATACAAAAAGACTAAGGATATAGATTATTTATCTGACAAAGGTTATGTTTTAATTATTCAGGAAAAGTATGATGAAGCATTAAAATTATACTTGGAGATAGAAAAAATTAAACCAAACAGATATTCAACAGCATCGAATCTGGGTACTCTTTATGAGTTAATGGGAGAAAATGAAAAAGCATATGAGTGGATTAAAAAGTCGATTAAAATTAATCCTGAATCTCATGAAGGATCAGAATGGCTTCATCTGAAGATATTAGAGGTAAAGATCCTAAAATCACAAAATCCGTCAGGAGCATTCTTTATTAATACTAATTTTGGATCTGAGATAGTTCCAAAAACAAAATTGTCAAATAAAGAATTACAAAAATTAAGAGATGCTTTATATTTTCAATTAAATGAACGTATTTCTTTTATAATTCCAAAAGATAAAATTATAGCTGTTTTACTTTTTGAATTAGGAAACGTAACAACAGTAATGAGTGAGTATAATTATAAAGATGCTTCAAAAATATATCTACTTTCAAAACAATATGGCTTTGAGGGTGAGTTGCTTAACTTATCTTGTGTTTAAAACAAATTTCTGATTATTGTTTTAAACAGGGCAGGCACATTGATGTAGTAGTAGTTGAACTAACACGTAAAAGCAATATTTTAAATTGCCGATTGTCAAAAAAAAATCAGAACTTAATTTTAGCCTTAATCTGTGTCTGTATTTTTTCTATTTTATTATTGATTATTCTAATTGTGATTTTCTTAAAATGGAAAAGGCTTAACAAGGCTATTTCAACTTCTTAAATTCTTCATTTTTAACATACAAAAAATCCATCAAGGCCAAAACATTTGGATGTTCTAAAAGGATTTTGGATTTTGGATCAACATCACAAAAATTTATGAAAATTTCTTTTTCTTCGTGGTTTATTTTTAAATTTTTGAGGAAAAAATCTGGAGGACAAAAATCAATCACAAGTTTTTTAAACCTATCATCCTTCTCAATTTTTTTCTTAGGTTTATCAAAAATTGGATAGCTAAAATTTATACCATTTTTAATTTTACCATCATAAACAGTAACCTTTGTAGTAACATCATCAAACTGCTTGCGAATTTTGATTTTATCTATTTCTTCTCTATTATTGGCGATTTTTTTAAGTTCCGTTTTATTAAAAACAGATCTGGAAACTACAACATTTTCCAATTCTTCAGCTTTTGGAGTCATCTCAATAATGAGATTGCTTTTTTCTAGATCTTTCAAAGTTAGCTTCAATCTGGTAAATAAGTAATCCTTTGAAAAAAACAATAAACTGTCCTGCTCTTTTGCTAAAATAGAAAATTCTCCTAGATCATTTGTTCTCGTACTGGTTTTGGCAGTTTTATTTATGACTTCAACACCTTTAAGTACGTAATTTTGAGAAAGAACTTTTCCATGAAGCAGTTTTTCTGTTTGGGAAATGGAAAGTTGACAGGTAAAAAAAGATATTGTGGTAAGTAATTTTACTCTCATAAACGATAGTTTGCTGAGAGTAAAATTATTAGAATAGCCTTAATGAAAACTTACGGAACCTGTAAATTCTTGTTAATTTGATTTATTGGTTTGTCTTTGCAACTTAAATTATAAAACCGCATTTAAGATTTTATAAAAGTTGTAACAAATCTATAGGATTATGTATTACTAATTTTGCACCGCTTTCTTTTAACTCTTCATCGGTTCTATAACCCCACGAAACTCCAACCGGAAACATATTCGCGTTTATTGCCGTTTGCATATCAATATCGGAGTCTCCAATGAAAATAATTTCTTCTGGTTTTAAACTCCAGTTTTTGCTTATTTCTAAAGCTTCGAACGGATTTGGTTTTTTTAACGCTTCTGTGCTCAGACCAACTGCAGTGTCAAAATAATCTGGAAATATTTCGGAGACTATTTTTTTAGTAAGTTCATCTGCTTTGTTTGAAAAAACCGCTAATTTGATTTTTTGTGAAGTCAAATTGTCTAATAATTCTGTAATGCCTTCATAAGGCTTTGTTTTCAACGTACAATTTTCACCATAAAAAGCCAACATTTTTTGAAAACAATTTTCAATTTCGTTTTCACCATTATTTGATTCAGGCAATGCTTTACTAACTAGATTCCGCAAACCACTGCCAATAAAATATTGATAATCGCCATAGGCATGTGTAGGGTACTTAAGGGTTTGAAGTACGGTATTCATCGCATCTGAAATGTCTTCTAATGAATTTACCAATGTTCCGTCTAAATCAAAAATAATCCCTTTGTATTTCATTTTATCTTTTTTAAAAATTATTCAATATCAAATAACCTCTCCGACTTTCCATGAAAGCTATTTTATTTAACTCAAAGTTTTTCAAAACTGTAGTGACAGCTTGACTTAATAAACCCGAATGCAATTACGGTCAATTTTATCTTCAGAAAAAATATTTTATGATTACTTTAAACAAAACATACTTTTTTTAAAAATTGCTTAATAGTTCTTAAAGAAGGATTATTCGTTTGTACATTTTTTTAAATGATTGTCCTTTTTTTGTTAAATTTATGCGGTAAAAACTATAAAAAATATGAAAATCAAATCAGTTCTATTTAAATGTTCCTTTTTGCCGGCTTTCTTATTAATGATCGTATCATGCGATAAAAAAGAGAGCCTAACTTCTGGTGTTATCTTAAAAAACATGGATACACTAGTTAAACCAGGAGATAACTTTGATGCCTATGTTAATGGAAATTGGGCAAAAATCAATAAAATTCCAGCAGATAAAGCTGGTATTGGTGTTGGTCAGATCATAAATGACAAAGCACAGGAAGATGTAAAAGCAATTATCGAAAATTCTTCAAAAGGAAGTTTTGCCAATGGTTCTGATGAACAAAAGATAGGTGACTTTTACGAGGCTTTTATGAACGTGAAAACCAGAGATCAAAAAGGTATCACACCCTTGCTTCCAGAATTCAAAAAAATAGATGCAATTGCCAATTATTCTGATCTGGCTACATATTTTGGTGAAGCTAATAAATCAGGGAATAACATTCCGTTTCAAATGGGAGTTGTTGAAGACTTTAAAGATCCTACTCAATATATGCTTTACACCTGGCAGGGCGGACTTGGTTTGCCTGACAGAGAATATTATTTTCTTGAAGATGCCAAATCAAAAGAAATTCGTTCGAAATATGTAATTCATATTGCCAAAATGCTTGAACTAGGTGGTGTTGAAAATTCGACTAAACTTGCTTCACAAATTATGGCTTTAGAAACCTTAATGGCTTCAAATCATATGAAAAAAGAGTTAACGCGTGATTACGGAAAACTGTATAACAAGTATGCTATAAAAGATTTGAACAAGCTTATGCCCGATTTTGACTGGAATGCTCTGTTGGAAAGTGCTGGAATTAAAAATCAAAAAAACATCACCATTACACAGGTTGACTACACAAAATCACTGAATAGTATTATAAAAACAACACCGTTAGATACCTGGAAAGCCTATTTAAAATGGAGTGCTATTCACGGTGCCACTCAAGCACTTAATACTGCTATACAGGACGAAAATTTTGAATTCTATGGTAAAGTTATGTATGGCATTGAAAAACAAAAACCCTTATGGAGAAGAGGAGTTCAAATGGTTAATGACAACCTTGGCGAAATAGTAGGCAAGGTGTATGTTGAAAAACATTTTTCGCCAGAATCTAAGGAGCATGTAACTAATTTGGTTAAAAACCTGCTTAAAGCCTATGAAGAGAGTATTAAAAAACTAGACTGGATGAGTCCCGAGACTAAAAAACAAGCTTTAGAAAAAGTTTCAAAGTTTACGATAAAAGTTGGATATCCTGACAAATGGAGAGATTATTCTACATTAAAAGTTATTAAAGGAGATTTGTACGGTAATATAGAAAGAGCAACAGAATTTGAATACAAAAGGCAAATTGATAAATTAGGAAAACCTGTTGACAGAACAGAATGGGGAATGACGCCGCAGACGGTAAATGCCTACTACAATCCTACTCAAAATGAAATTGTTTTTCCAGCAGCCATCCTACAAGCGCCTTTCTTTGATGCAACTGTTGAAGATGCTGTTAATTATGGCGGAATTGGGGCTGTAATAGGACATGAAATAGGACATGGCTTTGATGATCAGGGGAGTACTTTTGATGGAGATGGTATGATGCGAAACTGGTGGACACCAAAAGATTTAAGCGCTTTCAAAGTACGTACAAAAGCTTTAGTCGCACAATACAATGATTTCAAAGTTTTTCCAGACCTAAATGTTAACGGAGAATTTACTCAAGGTGAAAATATTGGTGATTTAGGTGGTTTATCCATTGCTATAAAAGCCTATAAAACAAGTCTTAACGGGAAACCTTCGCCGGTATTAGATGGTTTTACAGGAGAGCAACGCTTATTTATTGGATGGGCTCAAAGCTGGTTAAATAAAGTTAGGGAAGCTTCTTTGAGAACCCAAATAGCAAGTGATCCACATTCGCCACCAAAATTCAGAGTTAATGGTGTTGTTAGGAATATTCCTGAGTTTTATAAAGCGTTTGATGTAAAACCTACAGATTCTTTATACTTAGCTCCTGAAAAAAGGGTTAAAATCTGGTAACTGAAATATAGTTAAAAAAAAGGGATACGACTGTACAAACTACAGCAGTATCCCTTTTTTAAAGTTTATTTTTTAAATTATTACAAAGCATTCGCTACAATAAAACCGCTTGTCCAGGCATTCTGAAAGTTAAAACCTCCTGTAATGGCATCAATATTTACTATTTCTCCCGCGAAATACAGGTTTTGATGTAATTTGCTTTCCATGGTTTTAAAATTGATTTCTTTCAAATCTATTCCGCCTGCTGTAACAAATTCTTCTTTAAAAGTGCTTTTCCCATTTACCTGAAATGTTGCTTTAGTCAATTGTGAAGCTAAATTTTGTAGCTGAACCTTAGATAAATCTGCCCATTTGGTTTCTATTTCAATTGAAGAAGCCAGAACCAAACTTTCCCACAGACGATTTGCAAAATCGAAAGGTGATTTTTTTGAAACTGCTTTTTTAGCATGTTCTTGTTTTAAGTCTTTTAAGATTTTCTCTGCCTCTTCGGTATCAATATCGTTCAGCCAATTAACAAAAATGGTAAACTGGTAATTTTTATCATGTAAAATTCGGGCGCCCCAAGCTGATAATTTCAAAATAGCTGGTCCGCTCATTCCCCAATGTGTGATTAATAAAGGTCCGGTTGATTCGAGTTTGGTGTCTTTTACGTTTACGGTAACTTTTGCAGCAACACCCGGTAGTACTTTAATTCTCGAATCTTTAATATTGAACGTAAATAGAGAAGGAACCGGACTTACAATCGTATGTCCCTGACTTTGCAGCATTTCCCAAATTTTAGGATTGCTTCCTGTTGCGAGAACTAATTTTTCAGAAATAAACTTATCGCTTTGAGTATCAATTTTCCAGTGATTTTCGGCTTTATAAATGGATTGTACACTTTGACCTGTCAACACTTTAATACCTAATTTTCCGGTTGCTTCTAAGAAACAATCAATGATGGTTTGAGACGAATTCGAAACCGGAAACATTCTCCCGTCGTCTTCAATTTTTAATTCGACTCCATGTTTTTCGAACCATTCAATCGTGTCGCCGGAACAAAATTGATGAAATGGACCGCGAAGTTCTTTTTCGCCACGAGGATAAAACTTCACTAATTCATTGGGTTCAAAACAAGCGTGCGTAACGTTGCATCTCCCTCCACCGGAAACGCGAACTTTAGAAAGCACTTCTTTTCCTCTTTCTAAAATAGCGATTTTCAGTTTTGGATTTTTCTCTGCAATATTAATCGCTGTAAAAAAACCAGCAGCCCCTCCGCCCACAATAATTATATCAAAATTTTGACTCATATTTTATCTGGAAAATCAGTAATGATTCCGTTTACGTTATAACTTTTTGTCTTTTGAATGTCTTCATCAATATTCACTGTCCAGGGTAAAACCAGAAATCCTTTTTCCTGCATTTCTTTAGTATTTTCCAAATTGAGCAAATGATAATAAGGATGAATTGCCTTTGCTTTTATAAATTCAGCGAAAGCCAAAGCTAAGTCAAGATCTGTTTCTGTCAAAACTCCTATCGGAATATTTGGATTTAAATGATGCACTTCCTGCAACGCATTCCAATCAAAACTTGAAACAATAAAATGGTTGTAATTCCAATTTTTTTCCGAAACATACTCCTCAATTAAAGCCGAAACTTTAGCATAAGCGTCAAAAATTTTCAATTCGACATTGACGAAACATCTTTTATCTATTAAATCAAAAACTTCTCTTAAAGTTGGAATTTCATACTTTTCATCAATCAAAACAGACTTTAATTCGGTCAAAGATAAGGTATTTACAAAACCTTTTCCGTTTGTCATTTTATCGATGGATTCGTCGTGAATGACAATAATTTGTCCGTCAGAACTTAAGTGAACATCAAGTTCTATTCCGTCAGCATGTATGTCTAAGGCCTTTTGAAAGGCTTTCAAAGTGTTTTCAGGTTCGTATCCTTTGGCTCCTCGATGTGCTATTTTTAATAATTTATTCATTTTGAATACGGTTCAGAGGCACAAAGGTACAAAGGCGCAAAGAAAGAAAACTATTGTTTCTCTACTTTGCGCCTTTATTTAAAAATTCAGATCGTTCCTATTCCAATTCTAAAACCATTGCTGATTTTGGTTCTAAAGAAATTTCAGAAGAAAGATCAACTGTTTTTCCAGTCAAAACATCTCTCCCTGATTTGAAGTTTTTAATGTTTTCTTTAAAACGATTTGTTTTCACAATCTGTTCTTTAGCATTGTTATTGAAAACAACCATTACCGTTTTAGCATCAGTATACCTGAAATAAACATAGGTGTTGTTTTCCGGAATATAATGTGTCATTTTTCCGAAATGAACCGCTTCGTTCGATTTTCTCCAGTTGAATAATCTGGACGTAAAATCAAAAAATTTAGCTTGTTCTTCAGTTCTTCCTACAGCGGTAAAAGCATTATTGGTATCACCTTTCCATCCACCAGGAAAATCCTGCCGAATACCGGCATCACCATTTTTACCTTTGTCGCCTCCCATTCCAATTTCTGAACCGTAGTACAATTGTGGAATACCGCGAACAGTAGCGATTAAAGTCATTACTAATTTGTATTTTTTGAAATCGTATTTGTACTTATCGTTGATTCGATCTGTATCATGATTTTCGGCAAAAACCAAAATATTATTGGGGTTTGGATACAAATAGTCTAAAGCAAAATTGTTATAGAATTTAATCATTCCATTATCCCAATTCGCTTCGTCGTCATTAAATGCAGAGCCAATTTGATTGTGTAAAGTAAAGTCCATTACACTTGGCAAATTCGAATTGTAGTTTTCAATCGCGCCAATTTTACTGTCTTTTTGCCAAAACGCTAAATTAGCCTGATTGTGCATCCAGATTTCTCCCACAATATTAAAGTTTGGATATTCATTGGTAATTGCTTTTGCCCAATTGGCCATTGCCGTTTTGTCAGAGTAATTATAAGTATCAACTCTGAATCCATCAAGATTAGCAAATTCGATCCACCAGATTGCGTTTTGAGTCAGGTATTTTGCTACTAACGGATTTCGTAGATTTAAATCCGGCATAGAAGGTACAAACCATCCGTCTACGCAGACTTCCTGATCTGATTTTGAAGCGTGAATATCGGTGATTACTTCACGACGATGATGTGTTTGCGTATAATTTTCAAATTGATTAATCCATGATTTTGTTGGCAAATCCTGAATCATCCAATGTTTAATTCCCCAGTGATTGGTTACATAATCCATAACCAATTTCATGTTTTTTTTATGCATTTCTGCAGACAAACGAACATAATCTTCGTTCGTTCCGTAGCGGGCATCTATTTTGTAAACATCTGATTGTCCGTAACCATGATACGAATGTTGTTTGTCATTATCTTCGCATAAAGGGGTGCTCCAAATTGTGGTTGCACCTAAAGATGAAATGTAATCTAAATTTTTAATAATTCCTTCAATATCACCTCCGTGACGACCGCCAGGTTCAGCGCGATTTCCTTTTTCTGTTAAAATGGCATCGCTGTCGTTTTTCGTATTTCCATTTGCAAAACGATCTGGCATAATCAGGTAAATCATATCCGATGCATCGTAGCTTTTTCTGTCTGCCGAGTTGGCTCTTCTTTCTTTTAGCGCATATTTCTGTGTAAAAACAACTTTGTTTTTTACTTTAAAAGAGAAAAGGAGCTCAGATGCCGAAACATTTTTTGTGTCAATCGTAACAAAAAGGTAATTTGGATTTTCTGTTTTTTCTACATTTTTAATCACCACATTATTCGAAACTGAAGCTTCATATTGTGCGATATTTTTGCCGTAAAACATAATCTGCAGTTCCGGATTGTGCATTCCGGCATACCAAAATGGCGGTTCTACTTTCTGAATTTGCGCATTAACGGAAACCATACCAAATAAGTTAAACAAGAGTATTGTAAAGTACGAAAAGTTTCTCATAATATTGTTTTTTGTTTTCTGTCAGTTCGAGCAGAGTCGAGAAGTTTGAAGCATTTCGACTCCGGTCGATGTGACAAGAAGAATTCATTTTATCAAAAAAATTGTAAACCATCAAATTAATTTGCTGGGTGTATAATTCTGACCCCATAGAAACATAGAATTTTAAAACTTTAAGCCAGGCGTTTCACTTGTTTAAAAACGCATAACTTATTATGTTGAAGAAATTTGTTTCTTTTATTAGATTGTCATCTCTTCTAAATAAAATCTATCTTTCCAGGTATCAGATTTCCTTTTACAAAGTATGTCCGGAAGATTAAGTTTATCAAATTGAAAATTACTTATTCTCCATAATGCTAATCGCATATCCGCCACCTGGAGCCGACAATTGTGCTATTTTCGATTTACTAGTAACCGTCATTTTACGAATCGTGTAGGCCTGCGGATTTGTTTTATAATGAGCATCTTTTGCATCGGCATAAATTGTTGCTGTGTATTTTTTTCCTTTTTCTAAGAAATCCAATTTAATATTTGAAGTGCGGGGTGTTTCTCCATTTACATTTCCAATAAACCAATTGTTAGTTCCTTTTGCTTTACGGGCAACCGTGATGTAACTTCCAGGTTCTGCTTCTAAATAAATACTGTTTTCCCAATCTACCGCAACATCTTTTATAAACTGAAAAGCATCTGGAAACTGGCTGTAATGCTCAATTAAATCAGCTGCCATTTGCAACGGGCTGTACATCGTAACATATAAAGCCAATTGATTGGCAATCGTACTGTTGACGTGTGAATTATTTTCCGGATTTAATTTACTGATATTCATTTCAAAGATTCCAGGTGTGTAATCCATTGGCCCGCCAATTAAACGTGTAAAGGGTAAAACGGTAACGTGATTGGGTTTAGAACCTCCAAAAGCCTGGTATTCTGTTCCTCTTGCTGCTTCGTTTCCAATTAAGTTAGGGTATGTTCTGGCAATTCCGGTTGGACGAACCGCTTCGTGCGCATTCACCATAATTTTATAATCAGCTGCTTTTTCAATGGCATATTGGTAATGGTTTACAATCCATTGGTCGTAATGATTTTCACCTCGAGGCAAAATATCACCAACATAACCGCTTTTTACAGCATCGTAACCATTGTCTTTCATAAACTGATATGCTTTGTCCATATGACGCTCATAATTACGCGTAGAAGCTGAAGTTTCATGGTGCATAATCATTTTTACGCCTTTTGATTTAGCATAATCACGAATTCCTTTTACATCAAAATCCGGGTATGGTGTTACAAAATCAAAAACATAATCTTTAGAATGTCCAAACCAATCTTCCCAGCCTTCGTTCCATCCTTCTACTAAAACAGCATCAAAACCATTTTTAGCAGCAAAGTCAATATATTCTTTTACGTGAGCTGTATTTGCACCGTGTTTTCCATTCGGTTTTGTTTTCGTGTAATCGGTAACTCCTAATTGTACCGCAGGTAATTCATCCGTATAGGCCCAAGAGCTTTTACCCGTAATCATTTCCCACCAAACACCCACGTATTTTACAGGTTTAATCCAGGAAGTATCTTCAATTTTGCATGGATCATTAAGATTGTATGTCATTTTTGAAGCTAAAATTTCTGTAGCATCATCACTAGCGATAATCGTTCTCCAAGGCGAATGGCTCGGCGCTTGAATATATCCTTTATCTCCGTTTGCATCTGGCGTTAACCAAGATTCGAAAATCATATTTTTATCGTCTAAATTTAAATGCATACACGAATAATTAATCAAAGCTGCTTCGTGTAAATTGATATAAATCCCATCAGCCGATTTCATCATTAACGAAGTTTGAACTCCTGTATCTGAAAAAGATTTTTGAGAAACATTTTCTGTGTATGCTTTCTCAGACAAACCTCTGATTTCGGATAATTTTGATTGTGTGTAATCATATTCTTGTGTGTCATAATCTCCCGGAATCCAAAAAGCAGTGTGATCTCCAGCCATTGCAAACTGTGTTCTTTCTTCTTTAATAACGAAGTAAACCAGGTTTTTTTGTTGTGGAAATTCATAGCGAAATCCTAAACCGTCGTCAAAAAGACGAAAACGGATTACAATTTGTCTGTCGGTACTTTTTTGGTTCAAAGTCACCGCCAGTTCGTTATAATGATTGCGAATTTGAGATACTTCTCCCCAAACCGGTTTCCATGTTTCATCAAAAGTAGAAGTCTTTGTATCAGCAACAGTAAAATCATTCAATAAAGACTTTTTATCATTTTTAAGTTCCAAACCTAGTTTGCTGGTTTTGATAACGTCTTTGTTTTTATATTTTAAGCTGTACGTTGGCGTTCCGTCATTTTGAAGCGCAAATTCCATTACGAATTTACCTTCAGGTGATTTTAATTGTTGTGCTTGTGCTAAGGTGCTAAAAGCAAAAAGAATCAAGCTTGCAAAAAATAATTTTTTCATTGTACTAGTTTTTAAAAGTGGAACACAGATGTCAAAAATCACATTTTTGTTATTTCGGCCTTTTGGGAGAAATTACAAGATTGTCAAATCTGTATTTGTGTTTAATAATTTTATGCTGTTGCCAATTTTGTGGCCATAATAGGTTTCCCATTTACTATAATCGATAAATCCTGATCGCTGTCTACCGTAAAAGTAGTTTCATTATGATTAACAGAAACCTTTAAAATTTGATTTCTGAAATTGATTTTAAATGAATATCCGTCCCATTCTTTTGGAATTTTTGGAGAAAAATGAAGCTGATCATTTTTAACCCGCATTCCGCCAAAACCTTCTACGATACTCATCCAGGTTCCCGCCATCGAAGTGATGTGACAGCCTTCTTCGACTTCTTTATTGTAATCATCTAAATCTAAACGAGAAGTTCTTAAATAAAATGTATAGGCCATATCCATCTTATCTAATTTGGCAGCCTGAATCGAGTGTACACAAGGCGAAAGCGAGCTTTCATGAACGGTAAACGACTCATAAAATTCGAAATTGCGCTGTAATTCTTCTTTTGAAAAATGATCTTCAAAGAAATAAAAGCCCTGCAATACATCGGCTTGTTTAATATAAGGTGAACGCAAAACGCGATCCCACGACCATTTTTGATTAATTGGCCTTTGTGATTTGTCTAAATCTTTAACCTGAACTAAATCTTTGTCTAAAAAACCGTCTTGCTGCAAATAGATCCCTAACTCCTTAGAGGTTGGGAAATACATATTATCTGCAACTTTTTTCCATTCTTTTATTTCTGCATCAGATAGATCTGTTTTTTCAATAATTCTGCAGAAATCGGAATCATATTCTACTTTAATTTTTTCAATTTGTTCTGCCGCATAATCAATACACCATTTTGCGATATAATTGGTATAGAAATTATTGTTTATATTATTCTCGTATTCGTTTGGACCTGTAACGCCCAAAATCACATATTGATTTTTGTCTTTAGAAAAAGAAGCTCTCTGGTGCCAGAAACGCGCAATCCCAATTAAAACTTCCAAACCTTTTTCAGGAATATAAGAGTAATCGCCTGTGTAGCGATAGTAGTTGAAAATAGCAAAAGCAATCGCTCCGTTTCTGTGAATTTCTTCGTGCGTGATTTCCCATTCGTTGTGGCATTCTTCTCCATTCATGGTTACCATTGGATACAATGCCGCACCATTTTTGAAACCTAAATTGTCTTTCGCATTTTCAATTGCTTTATCCAATTGGTTGTAACGATACGTTAATAAATTACGGGCTACCTGTTGATCTTTGGTCGCCATGTAAAACGGAATACAATATGCCTCGGTATCCCAATAAGTTGATCCTCCGTATTTTTCGCCTGTAAAACCTTTTGGACCAATGTTCAAACGTGAGTCTTTTCCGGAGTAGGTTTGGTTTAACTGGAAAATATTGAAACGAATTCCTTGTTGTGCTTTTACATCGCCGTCAATCGTAATATCTGACATTTCCCAGATCTTACTCCAGGCTTCAATCTGATTTTGAAGCAAAGTGTCATATCCTAACGCCAAGGCAGATTTGATTACTTTTTCGGCAGCAGCTAAAGTGTTTTCATGGTTTAAAGAAACAGTATAACCTCCAATTTTCTGAATCGATGAGGTTTGCCCTTTTGCGATAATGGTTCCGTATGTAAATTGTACTTTGTCAATAGTCGAGTCAATGGCAGAAGGCGAAATATTTACGTTTTCACCGTTGGCTAAAATCGTATTGTGCATAAAAGTTGTTACTTTAAAATGCGTTTTATACGTTTGTGCCGTTAGAAAAGCCTCACTGCTTGATTTTTTTACTTCTAATGGTTTCCAGAATTTTTCATCCCAATTGGCATCTTCATTGGTAACACCTGCGTCAATATACGGCTTGTAAACAATTTTTGCATCTTTGTTTAAAGGAGTAATATCATATTTGATGATTCCAATTTCATCCAAATCTAAAGAAAGAAAACGGCGTACGTTTACGGCAATTTCAGTTCCGTTTTTCAGCGTAACCTCAAAAGAGCGGTTATACCAGCCTTCTTTCATATTTAACTCTCTGCGAAAATTCCTGACTTCGGCACAAGTATTTAAATCAAGATTTTCTTCGTTGATTTCAATGTCAATTCCTATCCAGTTTGGAGCGTTTAATACTTTGGCAAAATATTTTGGATAGCCGTTTTTCCACCACCCTACTTTAGTTTTGTCCGGATAATAAATTCCGGCAATATAACTCCCCTGAAAAGTTTCTCCGGAGTAGGTTTCTTCAAAATTGGCACGCTGTCCCATAGCCCCATTTCCAAGGCTAAAAAGGCTTTCGGAAGATTTGACGCTTTCTGCATCAAATCCTTCTTCTATGATCGACCAGTTGTCTGGTTTTATATAATCCTGATTCATTTCTTAAATTAGATAATGTGGCAATTAGGTAATTAGATAATATGTCAATGAGAAAATGAGATAATTACTTATTTTTGACTCTTTCTAATTTGATCCTACCGTCAATTGCTCGTTGTTTTTTTACTATTACTTTTCTTAATTAGTTACTTTATATATTTTTAAACTATCTAATTGATTTATTGAAACGCGGTAATATATCATTTTCTAATTATCAAATAGACACATTGCCACATTCTGGACTAACCAATTAATTTCTCAATAAACGCTGTGTTTATTTGGTTAAAATCTTTAAAAATATAATCAGCTTCATGTAAAATTGTTTCCTCACCAATTCCCACACTTACCATTTCTGCTATGTTTGCGGCCTGAATTCCGGCAACAGAATCTTCAAATACGATTGCATTTTTGGGATCAATATGTACTAATTGAGCCGCTTTTAAGAAAACTTCTGGATCCGGTTTGGCATTGGTAACATCATTTCCGTCAACAATAACATCGAAATACGAAAGAATTCCTGTTTTTTCAAGAATTGGTCTTGCATTTTTACTCGCCGAACCCAACGCAATTCCCTGATTTTTTTCTTTTAATAGCTGTAGAATTTTAAAAACTCCGGGAAGAATCTCACTTTCATCCATGTCAACTAAATAAGATAAGTAATCTTCATTTTTTTGAATCAGCCATTTATCTTTGTCTTCCTGCGAAGCCTGAAGATTTCCCAATTCAAGAATTATGTCTAATGAACGTATGCGGCTTACTCCTTTAAGTAATTCGTTGTGTTCGTGTGTAAAATTTATGTTTAGCGCCTGTGCGATTTTCTGCCAGGCCAAAAAGTGATATTTGGCTGTATCAACGATGACTCCGTCAAGGTCGAAGATGAATGCTTTTTTCATTATAAGGACATTCTTATTTATGATTTTTGAATAGTGTCGTCTACATCTTTTACTTTGTAGACCAAAACAGCAGCAATTAAAAAACTGACTCCGCTGGTAATTAAGGCATAAATTGCATCGCCATTGTAAAGGTATTTTACAATTGGTCCTCCAATAAGTGCGTTTACAATTTGTGGGATAACTACAAAAAAGTTGAAAATCCCCATATAAACGCCCATTTTTTTAGGAGCAATTGAACCTGCAAGAATGGCGTATGGCATTGCTAAAATGCTGGCCCAGGCAACTCCAATTAAAATCATTGGCAGTACGACCCAATTTTCATCAGGCATAAAATAAATAGAAATTAAACCAATTCCTCCGATAATCAACGATAAGGAATGGGTTGATTTTCTACCGATTTTCTTTGCGATGTAAGGCAGAAAGAATAATGCAATTATGGCAGAAACTAAATTATAAACACCAAATAAAATTCCGACCCAGTCACCCGCATCCTGATATTGCTGACTTGAAGTATCATTTAAAGGCAACCCGTAAATATGATGAGCGATGGCAGGGGTTGTAAAAACCCACATTCCAAATAATCCGAACCATGAAAAAAATTGAACCCAGCTCAACTGACGCATAGTGGTTGGCATTTTAGCAAAATCGGTAAAAATATCGGTAAGTTTTGATTTTTCTTCAGATGGAACATCGACTTCACTTTGAGGATCTTGAAAATTAGTCAATTCTTCAGGTGAATATTCTTTGGTTGTAAATAATGTTACCAGAATTGATCCAATTAAAACTGCAGCTCCAATAATAAATGATAAAGTCAGGTTTAATGGGACACTTCCGGGAGCAGCACTATTTGAAATATGAAACCAATTTGTTAAAACGTAAGGCAAGGCAGAACCAATTACAGCTCCAAAACCAATTAAAGAAGTCTGGATACTGAAGCCTGCGGTACGCTGATCTGTTCTTAAATTATCCCCAACCAAAGCACGAAATGGTTCCATAGCAATGTTGAAAGAGGCATCCATGATCATTAACATTCCGGCTCCGACCCATAAAGCGGGTAAAACTGAAATGAAAATATTGGCTTGTGGCATTAAAATTAATCCTACCGAAGCCAGGATTGCACCAACCAGAAAAAAGGGTTTCCTTCTACCGAATCGTCCCCATGTTTTATCACTGTAATGGCCAATAACAGGCTGCACTATTAATCCCATGAGGGGAGCAATAATCCAAAACCATGAAAGTTCATGTATGTCCGCACCAAAAATTTGAAGAATTCTGCTGGCATTTGCATTCTGAAGTGCAAATCCCATCTGTATTCCCAAGAAACCGAAACTCATGTTCCAAATTTCCCAGAAACTTAATTTACGCTTTTCCATTATCGTAATTAAAAAATTAATTAGACGATAAGCGCTTTGCTTATCAAAACTTACTGTTTTTTTCGAAGTAAAAGTAAAAGCTTTGACGGGCGTAAAAGTAATATTTATTTTTAGATATATGCTAAAAAAAAAGCCATAAAAATCATTTACGGCTTCAGAATAGGTTGATTTTAAGAAAATTAGTCCGTAGATTCTCTTTTTATGAGATGTGTTTCAATCACTTCTGTAGTGTAGTTTTCGTTTTCTTCTTCGTCATCATCGTGTTCGGCTTCGAGTCTTTCGATCAGCATTTTAGCTGCTTTATTGCCCATTTTTTTTCCGCTCTGACTCACTGTTGTAATGGTTGGTGTAGAATATTTGGAGATAATACCGTCAGTAAAAGCAATTACTGCGAGATCTTCGGGAACTTTAAGTCCCATTTTGTTTGCTGTTTTGATAATAGTTACCGCAAAAAGTTCATTTACTGCAAAAACGGCGTCAAAAGCTCTGTCATGCAGTAATTCACTAATTGTAATTTCACACGTATCTACATCTTCAATTTTGATGATCAAATCTTCATTAAAAGGCAGTCCGTTATCTAACAAGGCTTTTTCGTAACCGTCTGTTCGTAGTTTTCCAACACTTACATAATCTACTGTTGTTACGAGTGCGATTTTTTTTCGGCCATTATCAATTAAACTCTGAACAGCTTCATAAGCAGCAGCCTTATCGTCAATAATTACTTTATCACACAAAATATCATTGGTTACACGGTCAAACATTACTACTGGCATTCCCTGATTGATAACTTCGGTAATATGATGAAAATCACCTTTGAATTGGGTTTCCTTAGAAAGGGACATGATAAACCCATCAATGCTTCCATTGGCTAACATTTCCATATTCAGCACTTCTTTGTCAAAAGAGTCCCCAGATAAACAGATCACAACACTATAACCGTTTTCATTGGCAACCTGTTCAATTCCGTCAATTACAGTAGAGAAAAAATAATGTACAATTTCCGGAATGATAATACCAATACTTTTGGTCTTTCGATTTTTTAGACTAAGTGCAATATTATTGGGTTTGTAGTTGTAAAATTTAGCGAATGCCTGCACTTTTAATCTGGTTTCTTCGCCAATTTCAGAGCTGTTTCGCAATGATTTTGAGACCGTTGAAATAGACACATCCAGCTCTTTTGCAATCTGTTTTAGGGTTACTTTTCGCTTCATGATGATAATTTAGAAAAAATGTTATTAATAATAAAGGTATGTTTAATTTTATAAAATGATAATTTATCCTTAAAAAACCGACATAAAATATAAAGTTGTCAACACTACCACGTTTTCGTAAACCAATTAAAAGTGTCTTGTGTTGAGCATGTTAATTAATTCCTAATTTTGAAATTCGAAGTAAAATTAAAAGCTTAACTAACAATCACTAACTCAAACTAATTTAAACAAAAAGTATGAAAACAATTTCGAAAAAGTTGTTATTTTTATTCCTGCTGTTGCCGTTTGCGATGCTTGCTCAGAGCACTTTAAAAGGTACAGTTGTCGATAAAGCGACAGGACAACCAATTCCGGGAGTAAATATTAATGTGCAAGGTGCTCCGGGAGGAACATCTACCGGTTTTGACGGTAATTTTGAACTGTCTAATGTAAAAAACGGAAACAAAATTAATGTTTCTTTTATTGGATACAAAACCGCAACCGTTGATTATAACGGACAAAAAACAATAAACGTTTCATTAGAAGAAGACACGAACCAGCTTAAAGAAGTTGTGGTTCAGGTAGGTTACGGTACCGTTAAGAAAAAAGATGCTACCGGATCTGTTTCTCAAATCTCTTCAAAAGAATTCAATAAAGGAATTAACGTAACGCCAGAATCTTTAATTAGCGGCCGTATTTCGGGTGTTAATGTAACTGGAGGAGGAGCTCCGGGAGCAAAAGCAGATATCAGAATCCGTGGAGGATCTTCGTTAAATGCTTCTAATGAGCCTTTAATTGTATTAGATGGTCTTCCGTTAAGTAATGCGGTTCCAAGTGGCTCTACAAGCATCTTGTCTACAATTGACCCTAATGATATTGAATCTTTTACGGTTCTTAAAGATGCTTCTGCCGCTGCAATCTACGGATCCAGAGCAGCAAATGGTGTTATTGTTATTACAACTAAAAAAGGGACAAAAGGTGGTGTAAAAGTTAATTTCAGCTCTCAGGTTGGCATTAATACAGTAGCTAATACAGTTGATGTAATGAGTGCAGATCAGTTTCGTGAATTGGTAAACACAAAAGGTACTGCAGCTCAACAAGCATTATTAGGTAATGCAAATACAAACTGGCAAGATGAAATTTTCCATACAGCCTTGACAACAAACAATAATCTCTCTGTTAGTGGTTCATTATTTAACAAGCTTCCTGTAAGATTATCTGTTGGAAATGTTGATAACCCAGGAATTCTAAGAAACACATCTTTTGAAAGAACTACGACATCGTTATCGTTAAATCCTGTTTTATTAGATAACCATTTAAAAATTGACATTAGCGGAAACTTATCTTTTGGTAAAAACCAATTTCAGGACGAAGGTGCAGTTATTGGAAGCGCTATCGGATTTGATCCAACGCAGCCCGTTTATGAAGCAGGCTCCCGTTACGGAGGTTATTTCGAATGGTTAGAACCCACCGGAAATTTGCCACTATTGCCGGCAAGAAATCCTGTTGCAAGATTAAACCAAGATGAAAGAAGAGCAACTTCAACCAGAAAATGGGGGAATGTTAGAGTAGATTATAAACTTCATTTCTTTGAAGATTTAAGAGCTGTTGTAGAAGCAGGTATTGATAGATTTGACAGTAGTGGATATACAGAAGTAAGTACTCAAAGTGCTTTAGGATATCAGCCAAAAGCATTTAGTGATCCTGATTATGTGAATTTAGGAAATTATTCCAGCTACACAGATATGCTTCAAAACAAAAACTTAAATGCTTATTTTAATTATACTAAAGATTTAGGAAAACTTAAAATTGATGCAACAGCAGGTTATAACTACCAATTGTTTCAAAAAGAAAAATATTCATCTGGTGAAACAAGACAGCCAAATCCTAATGAGGATGTAGCCACAGATCCGGATGTTAATTTACAATCTTTCTTTGGACGTTTGAATTTAGGGTTTGACAGCAGATATTTATTGACTTTAAATTATAGAAGAGACGGAACTTCGCGTTTCTCTGAAGATAACAGATGGGGGAATTTTGCAGGAGGTGCCTTTGCATGGAATGTATCTGAAGAAGATTTCTTAAAAGATAATGCTACTTTTTCAACACTAAAATTAAGAGTTGGGTATGGTACAACAGGTCAGCAGGATATTTCTGCTCAATACGATTATTTACGAAGAGTAACTATAGGAACAATAAATTCTCAGTATGTTTTTGGCAATACAATTTATGCCACTGCGAGACCAGAAGGATATAATGAAAATATCAAATGGGAAGAATTGGCGGAGATGAACGTGGGTGTTGATTACGGATTCTTCAACAATAGAATTACAGGATCTATTAATTATTTTGATAAAAAATCAACAGATTTATTAGCAGATATTGCTGTTCCTGATGGTGCTAACCTTAGAAATCAGGGCTTCTTTAATATTGGTAGTGTCAGAACAAAAGGGGTTGAGTTTAGTATTGCTTCTGACATTGTTAAAAATGATAATCTGACTTGGAATGTAGCTTTTAATACCACTTACATTGATCAAAATATTTCTGAATTAGGAATTACAGTTCCAGGTTTTCAAGGTTACTTAGCCGGAGATAATATTGCTGGTGGAAATGGAAATAAAATCCTGATCAATTCGGTAGGATATGCACCAAATTCTTTCTTTGTTTATGAGCAATTATATGATGCGAACAAGAAACCAATTGCAGGAGCGTATGCTGATAGAAACGGAGATGGCAAAATTGATGCGGGTGACCGTTACAGAGCAGGCAAAACGGCACCAGACTATACTTTCGGTTTGTTTTCTACTCTAAACTACAAAAATTTTGATTTTACAATGAACTGGAGAGCAAGTCTAGGAAACAAAATTTTTGATAACGTAAGTTCTAATTTAGGCTACTCTGATGCCGGATTAAGAAGACAAACAGATTTATCTAACGTAAGTTCAGATTACTATAATACCGGATTTACTTTTGAAGATAATGGAACATCACGTTATTTATCTGATTACTTTGTAAAAGATGCTTCTTTTATCAAATTAGATAATGTTACACTTGGATACACTTTTGACAAAACAATCATAAAAGCTGCTTCTTTAAGATTTACAGCCGGTGTTCAAAATATTTTCATTCTTACAAAATATGACGGTTTAGATCCTGAAAAATTCAACGGAATTGATAATAATGTATATCCAAGAGCAAGAACATTCTTGTTTGGAGTAAATGCGAATTTCTAATAAGAGACTGAAATCAAAAATTTAAAAACAAACAAAATGAAAATATCATTTAAATATATATCTTATTTTTTCCTATTCGTTTTAGGATTAAGTATGACGCTTACATCGTGTACGGACGATTTAAACGTGACCCCAAAAGACGATGATGAATTTTTATCTGAAACTTTTTTTCAGGACCCGGCATCTTACAAACAAGTATTGGCTAAATTATACGCTGGTTTGTATGTAGGAGGAAATGATGGTGATGGTGATGCTTCACAACCAGGGAAAAACCCTGATATTGCAGGACTTGGAGGTGACTTTAGCAGTTACCTAAGGTTACTTTTTGTTACACAGGAGTTTTCTACAGATGAAGCAATTATTGCCTGGGCAGATGGTACTTTGCCAACATTAAACAGTCAAACCTGGGCTCCTGCTAATGAATTTTTAGAAGGAACATTCTCCAGAGCATTCTATCATATTAGTGTTGCCAATGAATTTTTAAGACAAACTACTGATGAAAAACTTGATGCAAGAGATGTTGATGCAAATTTGAAAGCTGAAATTGCTACGTTTAGAGCTGAGGCCCGTTTCTTAAGAGCTTTTTCATACTATAACTTAATGGATTTATTTGGAAATGTGCCAATTACTACAGAGAACGACCCTGTCGGCTTCTTTTATCCGGTACAAAAATCAAGAGCAGAAGTTTTTGCTTTTATAGAATCTGAATTGAAAGACTTAGACAATAGCTTAGCGCCTTCAAAACAAAATGAATATGGAAGAGTTGATAAAACGGCTGCTAAATTTTTATTAGCACAGATTTATTTAAATTCTAAAGTATATACGGGTGTAGAAAGAAATAATGATGCAGCGACATTATGTAGTGAAGTTATTAATTCAGGATATACTTTTGCAAATGTTCCTTACCGTTATTTATTCTCTGCAGATAATAATAGAAATGGAGCTCAGTCTGAATTTATTTTCCCAATCGTTGGAGACGGAAATGCGATTAGAGCAACAGGTGGAGGAATGAGTTTTATTATGCATGCTTCTATTGGAGGCAGTATGGATGCCGCTTCCAGAGGTATGGATGGTGGATGGCAGGGAATCAGAACCCGTAGAGAGTTTGTGAACCTTTTCCCAGACGAAACTGCAACTGGAGACAAAAGAGGTACATTCTATACGAATGGTCAATCTAAAGACATTAATAATGTAGGGACTTTTACAGATGGATATGCTGTAACAAAATACATTAATAAAAATGCAGATGGTTCTGCAGCTCAAAGAAACGATATTCCGGATATCGATTTCCCTATGTTTAGATTAACAGATGCTTATTTGATGTATGCCGAAGCAACTCTTAGAGGGGCTAGTACAGGAAATCTAAATACAGCTTTAGGTTATATAAACCAAATCAGAAACAGAGCAAATGCCCAAACAATTACACTTCCTGAGTTAACACTTGATTTTATTTTGGATGAAAGAGGAAGAGAATTGTTTTGGGAATGTCACCGAAGAACTGATTTGATTCGTTTTGGAAAATTTACAGGCGGATCAAAAATCTGGCAATGGAAAGGAGGTTCTGTAAACGGTAATGCTACAGAGTCATACCGAGATTTAATGCCAATTCCTGCAAGAAATATTCAGGCAAATCCAACATTAAAGCAGAATCCATTATACTAATATCTTATAAAATATTAAAATGAAAAATATATATAAAATTTTAATCGCATTTATTGGAGTATGGATGGTTTCATGTAATGCTGATGATGTAGAAAACAGACCGGTTATTGAGACAGAAATAGCACCTGTATTAGTAACACCACAAGCTGGTTTTAGTATTGTACTTTCAAAAGAAACAGAGAAAGAAGTTGCTACAACAGTAACGTGGGAAAAAGCAACTTATAACGGAATTCAAACAATTGTAAACTATACAATTCAAATTGCAAAAACGGGAACTAATTTTGCCAGCCCAATTACTGTATCTAGTACTACTGCAGTTTCAAAAGAATTAACTGTACAAGAATTAAATTCTGCACTGGTGAATGGTGGTTTTGTTGAAAAAGAAGTAAATGATGTTGATATTCGTATTAAGTCTGTTGTAGGAGCCAGTGGTCTTCCTCAATATTCTAACTTTTTTACGATTAAAGCTACTCCTTATCACATACCGTTAGCAAGTTCTCACTGGTTAGTTGGAGCTGCTACTCCAGGAGGATGGACATGGGCTGGTGATGCAGAAACTGAATTTCCTTTAATCATTGGAAAAACAAATATTTATCAGGTAACTATTGTTCTTAAGAGCGGTGAAGCTTTTAGAGAGTTTTTAGGAAACAATTTTACAAGTGATGGTAACTGGGATTCAAGTCATAACTATACTTATTATTCAGGATTGGGTTATACTATCGATTCAGAATTAGTAGATAATGCAGATGGTGATCACAATTTTAGATATACAGGACCAACTGGATCAAGAGTTCTAACAATTGATAACGCTGCAAAAAAAATAACATTAGATTAATTTTTAATGACATACTGAAAGGGCTATCTTAATGATAGCCTTTTTTTATCATACTAACTAACCCAACCACATTATGAAAAAAATTATACTATCACTATTCGTTTTTGTGTCAATACCTGTTTTTGCTCAGCAGCAAAATATCACCTACTCAGTAAGTCCCGTAACTTTTGAAGAAACAAACGCCATTACCATTACCATAAACGGAAGCAGTATTAATGAAGCAACCTGGGGAATTGCCTCAACTCACGAATTGTATTTATGGGCATGGGCGTTTGATACTAATGACACTACTTCAAAAGGAAATCCGGACAACGGTTTCTGGACAGCTTCAAGCCCGGCAAGTATTTTTACCTATAATACAGGAACAGATACCTATACCAAAACTATAACACCAACAACGTATTATAATGCAACCGGGATTGGAAGAATAGGGTTTCTTATTAAAACAAAAGACGGAACAGGAGATAAAAAATCACAGGATATTTTAGTCGAAGTAGGCACTTTTCAGGCAACGTTAACTACACCGTCCGAAAATAGCACAACAATTATAACTTCAGGTTCAAATTTTAATATAACTGCCACAAATACAAATGGTGCAGCCAGTTATGTTTTGAAATCAAATGGTAACACAATTAATACAAATACAAGTACAGCCAGTTATTCATTTAATCATACCAATATAACGGTTAATCAAAGTTATGAATTAACGATAGTTCAGGCTGAAACAACAATAGTTAAAAAGTTTTCAGTTGTTGTAAATCCGAATACGGTTTCTGAAGCAATGCAACAGGGTTTGATTGACGGAATTAATTATAACTCGGCAGATGTTTCAAAAGCGACTTTGGTTCTGGATGCGCCATTAAAAGATTTTGTTTACGTTGCCGGAAGTTTTAATAACTGGAATCCAACTTCGGCCTATGCCATGAAAAAAGATCCTGCTTCAGGAAAATTTTGGTTAGAAATATCAGGCTTGATTGCTGGCGAGAATAATACGTATCAATATTGGGTGGTTGATGCTACGCCACTTGCAAATTCGCCTTCATTGGTAAAAACGGCAGATCCGTATTCAACTTTGGTTTTGTCACCTTATGATGATGCTGGAATTCCGTCGGCTTCTTATCCGAATATGCCGGTTTATCCAACAGGACAAAATTTTGAAGTAACCGTTTTAAAAACGGGTCAGACTCCTTACAATTGGCAGGTTAACAATTTTACAAAACCTGAAAAAGATAAATTAGTTGTTTATGAAGTTTTGGTTCGCGATTTTGATGCTTCCAGAAATTACCAAAGTTTAATTGACAGAATCGATTATTTTAAAAATCTTAAAATAAATGCTATCGAATTAATGCCTGTAATGGAGTTTGAAGGCAACGAAAGTTGGGGATATAATACTTCTTTCCATATGGCTTTGGATAAATTTTACGGAAGTTCGGATAAGTTGAAAGAACTGATCGATTTGTGTCATCAAAACGGAATTGCAGTTATTCTGGATGTGGCCTTAAATCATGCTTTCGGAAGAAATCCAATGGTAAGAATGTGGATGAACGATCCTGACGGAGACGGTTTTGGATCTCCAACTACAGAAAACCCATATTTCAATACAGTTGCAATGCATAGTTATAGCGTTGGCGAAGATTTTAATCATCAATCTGCAAGGACTCAGAATTATGTTAAACGCGTAATCAAACAATGGGTTGAAGAATATAAAATTGACGGTTTTCGTTGGGATTTAACCAAAGGATTTACTCAAAATTGCACGGCTTCAGATGAAACCTGTACGAATGCTTATCAGCAGGACCGCGTAGATGTATTAAAAGCATATGCTGATTATTCTTGGAATTTAGATCCTACTCATTATACAATCTTCGAACATTTAGGCACTGATTTGGAAGAACAGCAATGGGCAAATTATAAAATCACCGAATCTCCAAGCAAAGGAATTATGATGTGGGGTAATATGAACGCTGCTTATAATGAGTTGTCTATGGGATATACGGGTAATATTTCGAGAATGACGAGTTCAAGTCGCGGTTTTACTTCAAACCGTTTGATGGGTTATGCAGAAAGTCATGACGAAGAACGTCTGATGTATAAAAATATCCAGTACGGAAATTCGGCAAATGCATCTCACAATGTAAAATCATTAAGCACGGCTTTGTCCAGAATATCGGCTATTGGAGCAGTTTCATTATTAATTCCGGGACCAAAAATGATTTGGCATTTTGGCGATTTAGGCTGGGATTCTTCTATTTTTACTTGTAATAACGGAACCGTAAATGACGCCTCGGCAACCATTTCTGGAGATTGTAAATTAGACACAAAACCACAACCACAGTGGGCAGGAAACTGGCTGACAAATTCAGGCAGAAATAAAATTTATTATGACTGGGCAAAAATGATCACATTAAAAACCAAAGAACCGGTTTTTTCAGGAACTGCAACAATGGCAAATGCAAGTTCTTTGTATGCAAATATTAAAATTACAAATAGCAGCTTAGATTCAAGTCAACTCAAAGATGTATTGATTTTAGCCAACTTTAATGTAACGACACAAAACTTAGCAACAGGCTTTTCATATCCGGGAACCTGGTACAATTTGATGGACAACACCACCATAAATGTTACCGATGTGAATGCTGTGATGAGTATTCCGGCTGGAGAATTCAGAATTTACGGAAACAAACAAGCGAATTTGGCCATTGAAGATTTTGAAAAAGGAACTTCAGTGAGTTTATATCCAAATCCGGTTTCAAACTATTTCACATTAAATGTTGCTGCTGCAAAAGTTGAAGTTTATGCCATTACCGGTCAAATAGTAAAAAGTTTTACAACGAATGAAAATCCTGATTTTCAATTTGGTGTAAGCGATTTAAAATCGGGTTTATATATTGTAAAAGCATTAGAAGCTAATGGGAAAATACAAGTAGTGAAACTTATTAAAGAATAATCACACTATTTATATTTTGGTAGGTTAGTTAGAATGCGAAAGGGCTGTCTTTAAACCAAGACAGCCCTTTTATTTATAACATTAACTCACTTACTAAACCATGGAAAAATATTTTTTTGAATGTTTATAAAAAAACAAAATGTTTCCTGTTAGCCCCGATTGAAGTGAAAATCCTTTTGTGCCGGGGTTCGGCATAAAAGATTGTAACGAAAAGCGGGACGATGCTTGCTGAAAATACTTAATCTTTCTGCTTCAAAAATTAATAATCGAATTGAGGATGACAGATTGTTTTTTTATTAATCCTCTTTATCATATTCCCCAGTTAAAGAAAAATACCCAAAAGTTCCCAGACCCAATACAATTAATGGCGTCAGGATAAACAGAATGATAATTCCAAATACTAAATCCTCTTGTTGGTCTGATAAAAATTTTGGTAACCCAAATTCAAAAATGCAGAAATAAGCTGCAGCAATTGCAAATAAAATCCACACTACGCCTAATATTTTTTTAATTAGATTCATTTTTTTCTGATTAAAGATGAGTATTTTTATTTTTATTATCAATATAAATCATTCCAATTACAAAACAAACCGAAGCAATTACAATTGGATACCAAAGTCCGTCGAGATAAAAATCGGTTTTTCCGGAGCTTTTGGCATGCGTTACAAAATAAGTAGAAATAGCAGGAAGCAAACCGCCAAAAATTCCGTTTCCAACATGATAAGGCAATGACATTGAAGTATATCGAATTTTAACCGGAAACATTTCAACCAAAAAGGCTGCAATTGGCCCGTAAACCATCGTAACAAACAATACCTGAATGAATACAAAGAAAATCAAACTCCATTTGTCACTAGAATTAATAATGACTAATGAAGTAACCTGATCGTATTTTTTAGCGGTAAAATGCGTCTTTTTTTCAATTAAAACTGTACCGTCTGTAAATTCTTTATGAGTAGTATAAACAGCATCTTTGGCGGTATTTAATTCAACTGTAGTTTTTGTCTTTTCTGTAATTTCAGTTTTAAGACTGGTGTCAGTGGTGGTATACATTCCTTTGTAAATGGGTCTGTAAAGCAAAATTGCAAGTAGCATTCCGCCCATCATAATATATTTACGGCCAATTTTATCGCTTAGCCATCCAAATACAATAAAAAATGGAGTCCCTATCAATAGCGCAATTCCCAATAAACTATCAACTTGAGAGGAATCTATGTTCATTACGGTTTTCATGAAACTCATGGCGTAAAATTGTCCGGTATACCAAACAACCCCCTGCCCCATCGTTGCTCCAAATAAAGCAAGAAGTACAAATTTTAAATTGTAACGATTTCCAAAACTTTCTTTTAACGGACTTTTACTAGTAGTTCCCTCCTTTTTTGCTTTTGCAAATTCCGGAGACTCATCCATATTTTTTCGAATCAAATACGAAACACCAACCATTATTATTGAAACCCAAAATGGTACACGCCATCCCCAGGCATCAAAATCTTCAGCCGAAAGAATGTTTTTAGTAGCTAAAATTACCATTAACGAAATAAACAGTCCTACTGTCGCCGTTGTCTGAATCCAGGAAGTCCAGTAACCACGCTGCCCTGCAGGAGCATGTTCGGCAACATATGTTGCTGCTCCTCCATATTCTCCGCCTAATGCAAGACCCTGTAATAAACGTAAAATCAAAACCAATAAAGGTGCAAAAAAACCGATAGTTTCATAACTCGGAATACAGCCTATCAAAAAAGTAGAACCACCCATTAATAATAAGGTAGCCATAAAAGTATATTTACGACCAATAATATCTCCTAGTCTTCCGAAAAATAAAGCTCCGAAAGGGCGAACTACAAATCCTGCAGCAAAAGTCGCTAATGTCGATAAAAATGCTGCGGTAGGATTGTCGCTGGGGAAAAATTTTGTCGAAATTACAACGGCTAAACTTCCAAAAATGTAGAAATCATACCATTCAATCATAGTTCCCATAGAAGAGGCCGAAATCACTTTCCAAATGCCTTTTGTAGATGTATTATTCATAAACTGCAAATAATGTAATTAGTAATAAATAAATAAATAAAATATTTTTTTACGAATATAAAAGATATTTATTTATTTAACTGATACTTTTTTAACAAAAGCACATTAATTGTTTATTTTACACTTTAGACTAAAGGAAGCTTGTTTAACGAAAAGATTTCCAAAAAAATCGTGCAGATTTATTTTTTATGATTGATAGACCCAAATCTGCTTAAAAAATTTTTAAAATCTGAGTGAAACGAAATTCTTCTAATCACTTTAATCTATGGGGAAAAAAATTACACTCCGTCTTTTCAAAATTCAAAAAATCTTCGCAAATCTCCATAAAAACCTCTTAGGATCTCTACGGAATAACGCTTTATTGTCCTATCTTGCCACCGTTAAAAAACAAAAAAATATAATGAAACAGCAATGTGTAATTTTCGATATGGACGGTGTAATCTGCCACACCAATCCACATCATGCAAAGGCTTTTGAGGCATTTTTCGATAAATATGAAATTCCTCATTCAGAACAAGAGTTTGAAGAACATATGTACGGAAAACATAACGGTTATATCATGACGCATTTCTTTAAGCGTCCCATTACCGGAGAGGAACTTCTAAAACTGGAAGATGAAAAAGAAGGAATGTTTCGTGAAATCTATAAAGACAAAGTTGATACGATTCCGCATTATTTGAATTTTTTAAACGAATTGAAATCTCGTGGATTTAAAACTGCCGTTGCCACATCGGCGCCCCGTGCGAACTTGGATTTGATCGCCAATTTTCTGAAACTAGATGAAAAAATGGATTCTATGATGTCCAGCGAAGACGTAAAATTTCATAAACCCAATCCGGAAGTGTATTTAGAATCTGCCAGACGTGTTGGCGTTGCTCCATCGGATTGTGTTGTTTTCGAAGATTCTTTTTCGGGCGTTACAGCTGGATTAAATGCAGGAATGAAAGTGGTTGGCGTTTTGAGTACGCATACAAAAGAACAATTGCCACCTTGTAGTTTTTATATTAATGATTATAGTGAAGTGAATGTGGATAAGATTTTGGAGTTGTTAAACAGCTAAAATTTTTAAACCATATAAGAAATATAAGCTCAATTAAATAAAGGAACATAATTTGAATAGCCTTCAGTTTTTAACTGGAGGTTTTATATTGGTTTTGATTGACTATTCTTCCCAGAAGATTTTTTTATTGTGCTCAACTAAATACAAATAGATATTGCCTTCATCATCAATTTCTTTTTTCAAGTCAAAAACATATGATCCTTTAGATTCTTCATATCTATCTGTACCGCAATCGCTCCAGTCGAGTTGATACATTTTTTTATTTTTAACAATTCCAGTCATTTGTTCATATGGGATTCCACTATCAAAAGCAAATTCTCTAAAATCAATATATTCTGTTGAATTGCCATTTTTCAGATTTCCAATTAAAGTTCCAGCGATAATCAAGGAATCAATATCTTCTCCTGTTTTATTGTAGAACTTGACGTGTAGATTTTTATAGTTGACATAAAATGAAAGACCCATTATTATCAAAATAATAAAGATTATGATTTCTGTTTTTCTCTGTTTTGATAATTGCATTTTTCTAATCGAATATTAGTAGTTTCTTTTGTTTCTAGTTTTTCATCCCGAGGGAACAAGGAATGAAAAATATTGGGATTAATTTTCGATTTCGGCAAAAGGCCAATATCTAAAAGAATAAAGATTTTGATGAGAATGTCAAGTAATTTAGCTTCCAAGAAAAGTAGTAATCGAATTAACTAATTTTGGTAAAGTTTCCACTCCTTTTAATAAAAGATGTTTTATTACTTCTTTTTTGGCTACATCATAAACATCTCTGTATGTAATGGGATTGAATTTTCTAAGTTTCGCTAGAACTTTGGAAAATCGTTTAAATGCGATTCTTTTTGTCAATAATGGGATTTCATTTTTAAGTGAATTTGCTTCCTGGATGATCTCTTCTACATTATTATTATTCGGATGTTTCTCTTCTAAAAGATTAACTGTAGTCTCTAAAAAGGTATATAGAATAATTTGTTGATGGTTATCAAAGGGTTTTGTTTCAGCATCATCATCAATAATTACAAAATCTGAAAAAATTTCTTCTTCATTAAAACTAATAGAATTATAATCTGCTACAATACTAATCCATTCGTAGAAATATTCTACGATTTGATTTTTATTTGCTTCTCCTGAAAATGTACTTTCAGAATCAAGCCTGTCCGGTTTAAAATATGTAGGAAACAGCGTAGGCGCTCCTTTTGATTTTTTATCAGGAATACCAACGTGAAAATAAAAATCGTTGTGACTTATATCATGGAAATAATAAAGTTGTTGTGTCTCCAAAACCTTAACTATGTCAGAATAATCGGCTTCCAAATTTCTTAAGCTGAATAATATTTCCTGAATATCTTTTGCAACAATATAGATAAAGTCTTTTGGATTAGGTATTGCCATTTTAAATGCGATTAGATTATAAAAAAAAATTATCTTTTCTGTTTTTTCAAAAGTAAAAATAGAAAAGCTAGATGCTAAGGATCAAGACATATTGTTGTGGGGAAATATTAAAATCTAGATATTTGTATTTTAAAATTCCCCCCTAATGCAAGATTCTTTTATCGACCTTCTTAAGTTATTATTACCCGAGATAATAGTAGACTACTTTGAACTTACTTCTTATAAAAAGGAAGGCGAAACCCTACATCTTTA